>DATHFB010000136.1:0-2737 GCA_035318305.1 Steroidobacteraceae bacterium
GGGCAACATCGTCGAAGAGCCTCAAGCCATCATGGACTAGCGCATCAAGGAATAGCCGCGCTCAGGCGATGCGCTGCGAAGTCCTGAGTCCAGAAAACAGCGGAGCGCGTGTGCAGATTTTCGGCATAGGCAATGCCGATGAGCGTAAAGCGCCCGTCCATGATGTTTCCGCAATGTGCGGGACTTGCTAGCCAGCCTTTCGTGACATCGCCCGGCGTCATCGCGCCGGCCGCAATATTCTCGCCCACAATACGGTGATCGCCGAAGCCGGCGCGATCCACCCGCATCCCCGGCGTGCTGCCATCATGCCCGCGATGATCGAAAAGATCGTGCGCGGCCATATCCCGCGAGTGCTCGAGCGCGGCGCGAGTCAGGGCCGCATCGAGCGCCAGGGGGCCGACCGGCGCAAAGTACTTGCCGCCGCAGCGCCGCCCGGCGGCGCGCGCCTCGTTGACCAAACTCAGAATGCGCCGATTCACCGACGACGCATCGCCGGGTGCGCCGAGTGCAACGGGTGCGCCCAGCACCATCCACAGGTCACGGCCCCGCCGTTCTGCCCCGAAATCGCGCAGCTGCGGATCTTGCAGCGTCCCGCAATAGTGCTCGCCGAGCATGCGTTCAATCTCAGCATCGCTCATAGGACCGGTTAAATGGATGGCTGAGGACTGTGCGGCAAGATAGCCTGCCGCCGCCATGGCGCCTTGCAGCGATGCGCCGTCAGCGTACCGCTTCGCGGCTTGCTGCAGCTTCAAGTTGCTTTGCAAGGGTGTGCGGCCGACAGCAACGCCGCAACCGCGCATACGCTCCCTATTGGCGGCCTCCAGCGCATCCGCTGCCGCCGGCCGGGGAAGCATCATCATCGAGCCAACGACCAGCGCCGTCGCCAGCCCGATCCTCACCCGCGCGGCTCGGCGTTGGCAGTGGAAGGACCGAGCTTGGGCTGATCGCTCGCGAGTTCAGGTGAGGCATGCGTCAAGGCCTGGGTGCCGGCCAGCACCGCCGAGACCTTCGGTCCGACCCAGCGCTCGATGTCGTCAAACAGCGTGAACACCGCCGGTACGATGACCAGCGTCAGCATCGTGGAGGTGATGAGTCCGCCGATGACGGCGATCGCCATGGGTGATCGGAAATCGCTGTCGCCGCCCCAGCCCAAGGCGATCGGCATCATGCCGGCGACCATGGCCACGGTGGTCATGACGATGGGCCGCGCCCGCTTATGTCCCGCCTGCAGAATGGCTTCGAGTCGCGGCTTGCCGGCGCGCATTTCCTCGATGGCAAAATCCACGAGCAAGATCGAATTCTTGGCGACGATACCCATGAGCATCAAAATCCCGATCATGACGGGGAGCGAAAACGGCACGCCCGTCAGCAGCAGCGCGAGAACGGCGCCGCCGAGCGACAGCGGCAGTGCCGACAAAATGGTGATGGGCTGGAAGACCCGAACGAACAACAGCACCAGCACCGCCAGCACCATCAGAATGCCGGCGCCAATGGCCAACAGGAACCCGTCGACCAACTCGGTCATGAATTCGGTATTGCCGGTTTCAACCAGGCGCACGCCCGGCGGCAGATTCTTGAGTGCCGGCAAGGCGTGGACCTTGGTGTTCGCGGTACCGAGCTCGACGCCGGGCACCATGTCGGCATCGAGAAATACGCGCCGGCTCATGTTGTAGCGGCGCACCGCGGAAGGCCCCTGGCCAAAGCTCAAGTCGGCGACGGTCTTCAGCGGCACGCTGGCGCCGGACGCGGTGGGCACCGGCAAATTCTCCAATGTGGTCAGATCATGCCGCGCGCTCTCCGGCAAGCTGACGCGAATGGGGATCTGCCGGTCGGTCAAGGAGAACTTGGCACCATTTTGCGGCAGGTCGCCCAAGGTCGCGATGCGAATGGTTTGGCTGATGTTCTGCACGCTGACGCCCAATTGCGCTGCGATATCCAGCCGCGGATGCACGACGATTTCGGGACGCGGCAAATCGCCGTTGATGCGCGCATCTTGCAGCTCCGGCATCGCGCGCATTTCATCGAGCACCTTGTGTCCGGCGATTTCCACCAGCGCCGGATCATCGCCGACCAAGTACAGGGAAATGTCGCGGCCGCCGAAGTTTTGACCATTGAAACTCAAGTGTCCGTCGGGGACCTGCGATAGCTGCGGCTGCAGCCTTTGCTCCCATTCTTTTTCGCTGACCTTGCGCTTGTCGCGCGGTACCAGACTCACGAAGATGGTCGCGGTGCGTAGGTTGTCGCCGTCGCCTCCGATGAACTCCACGGTATCGGTCACCTCGGATGACTTTCGAACCAATGCCGCGGCCGCTCCCGACACCCGTTCGGTGTCTTCCAGCGATTGGCGACGCACCAATTCAGCGCCTGCAAGTAGCGCGTCATGATGGGTCCATCGCTGTTATGCACCACCAGCGAATCGCTGTGTAATCCATAGGCCGCCAGCACCGGCGTGATCATGCGCGCCACCAGCAGCGAAATGAATACCGCCGTGGCAACGGTGAGGCCGAACTGCTTGAAGTACTGGCCGCTGATTCCGCTCATGAAGCTGACGGGGAGAAAGACCGCAATGATGGTAAATGAGGTCGCGACGACGGCAAGTCCGATTTCATCCGCCGCATCGAGCGCCGCCTGGAAACCGCTCTTGCCCATGCGCATATGCCTGACGATGTTTTCGATTTCCACGATGGCATCGTCCACCAGCACGCCGGCCACCAAGGAAAGCCCCAGCAGCGTGATG
>DATHFB010000137.1:0-2788 GCA_035318305.1 Steroidobacteraceae bacterium
CGTCGGTTTGTTGGTGATGTATCGAATCGCCCCGGCTTCCGCGCCGCCGCCGAAGAGGGTGCCCTGCGGACCCTCGAGAACTTCGATGCGTTCCATGTCCACCGCGAGGATGTCGAGATTGCGGCCGGGGAATTGCACCGATTGATCATCGAGATACAACGCGACGTTCGGGAAGGACGCGATCGAGGACTGCGACTGGTTGCCCGCCGATCCGGGGCTTAAGCCCCGCATGAAAATATTGCCCTGGCCCGGACCGTTGGTGGCGAAAGACACGTTGGGCAGGTATCGGACGGCATCTTCGAAGTTCGCGATGTTGAGCTGCTTCAACTGATCGCCCGAAATCGACTGAATCGTGATGGGCACGTTCTGCGCGTTTTCCGAGCGGCGCTGCGCCGTCACGGTGACTTCCTGAATGGCCTCGGAATTAGCCTCGGTATCCGCGGCTGCGGCCGATGCCCGACTCGTGAGACTTGCCGCCGCGCAAGTGCTTAGGATTGCGGCGATCGCATACGACAACTTTGGATTTGAGTTCATGCTTCATCCCTTTCGTTATTGAAAACCGCTCGGTCAGTCGTCATTTTTATAAACTCGCACCGAGGATAGCATCGGGCGCGGGAGGCGTAAGGTCTAATTGTTGCGGCAATGCTTCAAGCGATATGCAGAAATTGGATTCATCAATGCGGAAATGGCATCAGACGTTGCGCAGCACCAACAACTAGTGGGAGCTTCGCATCTCACCCCAGAGGCCGGTCGATCATCTCGAGATGCAGTTTGTCGGCTTCCGCGTAAGGATTCGCGAGCGCGACGGTCTCGTTGAGTTCGACGCCGAGCCCGGCCGCGGTCGGCGGAATCACATACCCAGATTCCCAGCGGATGGGTGCTTTCAAGATGCTGGCGTGAAAGCCGCCCCATTGTTGAATCCCCTCCAAAATCAAGAAATTCGGGCTACATGTTGCAATTTGGATGTTGGCCGCGCCCACCACGGGACCGCAGTACAGATGCGGCGCAATTTGTGCGTAGTGCACCTCGGCCAATGCGGCGATTTTCTTCGCCTCGAGTATTCCGCCCACGCGCCCTAAGTTGATTTGCAAGATATTCGCCGCCCCCGCAGCCAACACGCGCGCGTATTCATACTTGGTGGTCAGCCGCTCGCCGGTGGCGATCGGAATTCTCGTGCCGCGCGCCACGATTGCCATCTGTTCGGGCATTTCCGGTGGTACGGGCTCCTCGAACCATAACGGATCGTAGGCTTCGAGCAGCCTGGCGAGGCGAATAGCTCCCGATGTGGTGAATTGACCGTGCGTACCCAGCAGCAGGTCCGCGCGAATTCCGACTGCCTCGCGGATCAGCCGAACCAGACGAACGGTACGTTCCAAGGATTCCTGTGTCGGCTGCCGGGGGTCGTATGCGGAGTATCCCCCCGTCGGATCGAACTTCAGCGCCGTGAAACCCTGCGACACGTATTCGGCCGCGCGTTGTGCGGAGCGCTCCGCGTCGTGGTAGAACTCATCGCCTTCGCCGTCCGCAGGATAAAGATACGTGTAGCTGCGCAGGCGTTCGTGCACCTTGCCGCCCAGCAGGTTGTAGACCGGCTGATCCAGCGCTTTTCCAACGATGTCCCAACAGGCCATTTCCAGGCCGCTCATCACGCTCACGAGTGACAGGTCGGGGCGCAGCGTGAATCCGGAGCCATAGCTTTCGCGCCAAAAAGCTTCGATACGCATGGGATCACGGCCCAGCAAGCGCCGCGCAAACAGATCTTCAATCATCGCCGCAATGACTTTGGGTCCAAAGGTGGCGGCGTATACCTCGCCGACCCCTTCAATTCCGCAGACGGTGCGCAGTTTTAAAAACACGAAGTAGCGGCCGCCGAAACTCGGGGGTGGATTCCCCACGACGAACACTTTGACGCTGTCGAGCTTCATTTTCGGTTCCTTATAATTCATTCAGCCAGCATTAAAGCAGCCGCTTTTTGCGCCACCATGACAGTCGGCGCGTTGGTGTTTGCGGAGGTCACTGTGGGGAATACCGACGCGTCGATCACGCGCAGGCGCTCGATACCATGTACGCGCAGCGATGAATCGACCACCGAATCCGCCGGCGTGCGTCCCATACGGCAGGTGCTCACGGGGTGGTATACGGTCATCGCGCGCGCCCGGAAATCCGCCAGAATCCCCGCGCCGTCCATCGAGTTGAGATCGGGCGCGATGGGTTCACGAATGAGCGAACGCATGGATCGCGTTTGCGCAATCATCTGCAGCAGCCGGCCGCAGGCGATGACGTCTTCTTCGTCCTTGCTCGTCGATAGGTAATTGGGGGCGATGACCGGCGCCTGTCTGAAATCCGCGCTCGCGATGTCGATCCGCCCAACGCTGGTCGGCCGAGTCGGCTGGAAGCAGAGGTAAAAGCCAGGGAATCCATCCACTTCAATGCTCTTGCGGGCCGCATCTCCCGTGCTGTAGGTGACCGGATTGAAGTAGAGCTGGACGGCGGGGCGCGTGTCGCCGGCACTCAAAGGCAGAAAACCGCCCATCTGGTTGACGCTCAATGCCAAGGGTCCGCGGCGCGACAAGAGGTAGCGAATGCCGGCGGCCAACTTTGCCAAGGGTGAGTGCAGCGCGTTGTTCAAGGTAGGTTGAGTTGCCTTGAAGGAATAGACGACGGCAAGGTGATCTTGCAGGTGCCCGCCGACCGAAGGATTGTCCAGCACCGAATCAATGCCCAAGGCGCTGAGCGCCGCGGCCGATCCAATGCCGGAGAGCTGCAGCAGCTGCGGTGAATTGACCGT
>DATHFB010000138.1:0-8856 GCA_035318305.1 Steroidobacteraceae bacterium
CTGGTGCTTGCGCCGCTGGCGCCGCCCGCGGTGACCGTCAGTGTTGCCGATGCCGGCGCCGTGTTGCCTTCGGCAGGCCCGGTCATCAGGTCATTGGACGCAATCGAGGTGACGTATGTCCCCGCGGCGGCGCTTTTTACGCTGAAAGAAAAATCGCAGCTGCCGCCGGCGGGAATGTTGGCGGAGGCAAGAGTCACGCTGCTCGCCGTGCTGGTCAGCGACAGCGCGGCGCCGTCGCAAGTGCTCGCCGGCGCCTGCGATCCCAAGGTGAGGCCGGCGGGCAGCGTTACGGTGATGCCCGACTGAGTCAGCGCAAAGCCGTCGGAATTCGTGAAAGTCAGCGTGAGCGTGGCAGACGCATTCGCCGCGACGCTGGCCGGCGAGTAAGCAGCGCTCACCGTCGGCGCGACCGGCGTCACGGTCATGTCGGCGATACAAGCGGAAGCGGCGGTGCCCGCGACAGCGGGCGCCAGGCTGTGCGCACCGCTCGCCGTGAAATTGACGCCGGCGGTATCAGCGTTGCCGACCGAGTCCGTTACCACCAGCGTCAAAGTCCCTGCGCCGGAAACCATGACGTTTACGGCAGAGCTTGCCGCACCCGAGACGATGTGCACACCTGCCGTGGCGGTCCATGCGTACGACGCTATGGTCATACCGCACGCGGGAGCGCTGCCGCCGCCGTCGATGGTTGCGCTGCCCGACGCAAACCCCGCGGGAATCTTGATCGCCGCAATCGGATTGAGCGCCGCCTTCACCGCACTGAACGCATTCACCATGCCTGCGCCGCAAGTGGTGGTGGTGCAGGTACATTCAACGTTTGATGTCGATCCGTTGACGCACAGAGCGACGCCGGCGGGCTGCGGGTACGGCGTCGCGCTCGCCTTCATTCGTGCAGTGAGTTGCGGCGGCGTGAGATTCGCGTTCGCCGCGCGCATCAGTGCGGCAACGCCGGAAACGATGGGTGCGGAAAAACTGGTGCCGAGACTGGTATTCGATTGATCGCTATAAGAGTTCGCTCCGGGAACCGTGGCGCCCTCGTTCACCGTGGTGTCGATGGATCGCAGGCAGGGTCCGCCATTCGCATTCACACAGTTGCCGGCGGGCGCGCCAATGCCGACCTCGGGGCCCAAGCTGCTGTAGCCGACCTTGGTGCCGACATTTCTCAATCCTGCAACCGCCAGCACGCCGGGGCAGTTGGCGGGTATGTCGACCGGACCGCTTTGATTGCCCGCGGATGCCACCAGCAGCACGCCCATGTTGGTGAGCTGGGTGATGAGACTCTGATAGTCGGAGGGACAGGCGCTGCCTGATCCTCCGCCGAGACTCAAATTGATGATGTCGGCAGGATACGGATTATCCGGCACGCCGTTGACGTGCATGCCGACAGCCCATTGAATGCCGACGATGATGTCTGAGTCCAATCCGCCGCACTTGCCCAGTGCACGCACCGGCAGCAGGTAGGGATTCCAGGTCATGCCGGCAATGCCGGTATCGTTGTTGGTCAGCGCGCCGAGCACGCCCATGACTCTGGTGCCATGCCATGAGCTGTTCTCCGTGCTGCAGCTCTTGCTGGGGAACACGGTTGAATTCATCAGATCGGTGCTGTCGATCCAGTCACCGGGATCGGAAGGGTCAGGGTCCCAGCCATCGCCGTCGTTGGCGATGAGAAAGGTTCCCAAGGGACTGCTGTTGGTCGAGTTCAGGTCTTGACCGACAAAATCGTAGCCAGGCAGCAAGCGCCCGCCGAACCCCGCCCGGAGCAGGTCGGGGTGGTCGAAGCGAATCCCGCTATCGACGTCCGCAATCACCGTGCCCGAACTGCCCTTCGTAATATCCCACGCGGAAACGGCGTCGGTCGCCGCGGCATCGCTGGTCGGCGTGGCGGTGCTCGGCTTTTGCATATACCACTGCCCGCTGGCCGTCGCCGTCTGAACGAACAAGGGGTCATTCGGCAGTGCATGCGAGTAGCGCCGTTCGTCGACATCGGCAAATTCCACCGCAGGATCCGCTCTCAGCCGCTGGAGCACCGCATCGACGTCCGCGCCGTACAGGGTCTTTTGCAGAAACACGACATGCATGCTCGCCGTGAGCTGGCGAGATCGCGACACAGCGACCCCGGTGCGCAGTCTCAAGCTGCTCACGTCCGCATCGGAAGTCTGCGCCTGGGTAATGCTCATCACTTGGGCTTTGGCGCGCAAGCGGATCGTCCGCGTCACGGAATTGCCGGAGGTCGCTCGAA
This sequence comes from Steroidobacteraceae bacterium, assembly GCA_035318305.1. GTDB lineage: Bacteria > Pseudomonadota > Gammaproteobacteria > Steroidobacterales > Steroidobacteraceae > Bog-1198. The sequence goes on from DATHFB010000138.1 coordinate 2,240, forward strand.
ACCCAACCACCAGCCGGCCGGCCTGCGGCCCAATTTCAACCGGGTGCGACCGTACCGGGTTCCATTCCGGCGCGGCCGCCGGCGCAGAACCCAACACCAAGCCCAAAAACCCGGACATGGCCGCCTGGAGCAGCGGTACTCTAATTTGCCTCATGGATGGGAGCCTAGCAACTAAAGGGGGTCCAAAATGCGAACCACGACAGTAAACTCAATCCCACTGCGCGGCGCCCTGCCAGCGCGTAGAATATCGACACGGAAATAACCGCATTTGAAGGGGTTTTGCAATGACATATGACAATCGGCAGTTCTACATCGATGGCGCCTGGGTCGATCCGGTCGAGCCCAAGGAACTGAAGGTCATCAATCCCGCCACCGAAGAAGTTGCCGGGGTCATATCCATGGGAAGCAGCAAGGATGTCGACCGCGCCGTCGCGGCTGCGCGCCGCGCATTCGACAGCTATTCGCGCACCTCCCCGGCGGAGCGATTGGCTCTCATGGAGCGAATTCTCGCCGCTTATAAGGCGCACTACGATGAAATTGCACAAGCCATATCCATTGAGATGGGCGCGCCCATCACGCTGTCGAAGGGCTCCCAGACGGGTATTGGGGTCGGCCACATCAGTGCCATGATCGACGTGTTGAAGAATTTCAAATTCGAAGAAATGCGCGGCACCGTCCGCCTGGTCCAGGAGCCGGTCGGCGTATGCGCCCTGATCACGCCCTGGAACTGGCCGATGAACCAAGTCGCCGCAAAGGTGGTGCCTGCCCTCGCGGCGGGATGCACCATGGTGCTCAAACCTTCGGAATATTCGCCCTTCAGCGCCATCATCTGGGCCAAGGTCATGCATGAGGCGGGAGTGCCCGCCGGTGTGTTCAATCTGGTCAATGGAGACGGCAACAGCGTCGGTGCTCCGCTCTCATCCCACCGCGAGGTCGACATGGTGTCCTTCACCGGATCGACGCGCGCCGGCTCCGAAGTCGCCAGGAACGCGGCTGCGTCGGTCAAGCGCGTGCACCAAGAGCTCGGCGGCAAGTCGCCCAATGTGCTGCTCGATGACGCGGACTTCGAACGCGCCGTGACAAAAAGCGTTCTCCACGTATTTCAGAATTCCGGCCAATCCTGCAATGCACCGACGCGCATGCTGGTGCCGGCGGCAAAATTGGCGGAGGTCGAAGCGATCGCCAAGCGCGTGGCCGAGTCGGTGGTCACCGGTGATCCCACTTCCGAGAAAACCAACTTAGGTCCCCTGGTTTCGAAGCTGCAGTTCGAGCGGGTCGAAGGATACATTGCGAAGGGCATCGCCGAGGGCGCCAAGGTCGTAATCGGCGGCTCGGGACGCCCCGATGGACTGACCAAGGGCTACTTCGTCAAGCCGACCATATTTTCGAATGTGCGCAATGACATGACGATTGCGCGCGAAGAGATCTTCGGACCTGTCCTCTGCATTCTGCCGTATGACAGCGAAGAGCAAGCGGTGCAAATCGCCAACGACACGCCCTACGGATTGGCCGCCTATGTGTGGTCCAAAGACAATTTGCGTGCGCGCCGCATCGGCGGACGCATTCGCGCGGGTCAAGTGACCCTCAATGGCGCTGCAGGAAGCATGAACACGCCCTTCGGCGGCTTCAAAATGTCCGGCAACGGCCGCGAGTGGGGCGAGTTCGGATTGCGCGACTTCTTGGAGGTCAAGGCAGTGATCGGAGTCGACGCCGCTTGAGGCCCATGGGCTAGGAGCCTGTCCGGGGTGACTGACCTCGTCGTTAGGCTCGAGAACCTAAGCAAACGCTTCTCGAAGGATCGGCCTGCGATCTTCGAGGGCGTCGATCTCGAACTTCGCCGCGGCGAGTACCTGGCCATCATGGGCGAGTCCGGCGTCGGCAAGTCGACGCTGCTCAATCTGCTCGCGGGCCTCGATGCGGCCGATAGCGGGCGCGTGGTTCTCGAAGGCGTCGATCTGTCCACCTTGAACGATGACGCCACGACGCTGCTGCGGCGCCGCGCCGTCGGGTTTGTCTTCCAGGCCTTCCATGTTCTGCCCTATCTGTCGGTCGAACAGAATGTGGCGCTGCCCTTGGACCTGCTGCGAATTGCCGAACCCGAGCGCAGCCGGCGCACGCAAGAGATGTTGACGGCGGTCGGAATCGAGGCATTGGCGCAACGCCGCACCAAGGAACTCTCGGGCGGCGAACTGCAGCGCGTCGCCATTGCGCGCGCATTGGTGCATCGACCCCGTCTGGTGCTGGCCGACGAGCCTACCGGCAACCTCGACACGCGCAGCGCCTCGCAAACGCTGGCGCTGCTGCGATCGCAGGTCAAGGCAAACGCGGGGGCCGGCATCCTCATTACTCACTCCCGAGCGGCGGCAGAGACCGCCGATCGCATTCTGGTGCTGGATGCGCGCGGACTGCATCCTGGGGAACGTGCATGAGCAATGCCGGCTCATGGAGGATTTGGCGGCTATTGTTGTTGGCGCAGATACGGGAGCAACCGACGCGCTTTCTGGTGACCGTGCTGGCGCTCGCGCTGGGAGTGGCGCTCGGATCCTCGGTGTACCTGGTCAATTCCTCGGCTCTGAATGAATTCGGATTGGCCACCAAGCGATTGGTGGGTGAAGCCGACATCGTGGTCCGCGGTCCGCGGGAAGGATTCTCCGAGCAGGTGTTTGTCGACCTGGCAGGCAAGGCGTCGGTGAGCGCACTCAGCCCAGTGCTGGAACTGGAGGTCGCGCTTGCCGGCCGCAATGAGACCCTCAAGGTGCTGGGGCTGGATCCGTTTCGGGCTGCTGTTCTACAGCCGGCGATCCTCGGCGACATCGGCGAAGGCGTGTTTCAACTCTTCGATAGCGGCGCTATTTACCTGAGCAGCGCCGCTGCGCAGCAATTGAAGCTGCGGCGCGGCGACTTGCTGCAAGTCACCGTCGGAAGCTCGTCCAAAGCCCTCCGCGTGATCGGCATACTTGCCGACGGCGCTTATCCGCAGCCGCTGGGGCTCATGGACATCGCCTCGGCACAATGGACTTTTAACGCTGTCGGGCGCTTGAATCGCATCGATCTGCGGCTCGCGCCCGGCACCGATGTGGAATCCTTTCGCCTCAATCTCGGCACAATGCTTCCCGCGGGCGTTCTAGCCGTCGCACCGCAAGTCGAGCGCGACCGGGCAGTCACGGTGACGAAGGCGTATCGGGTGAATCTGAACATGCTGGCCTTGGTCGCCTTATTCACCGGTGCCTTCCTGGTCTTTTCGACTCAATCGCTCTCGGTGCTGCGCAGACGCCGATCGCTTGCCCTGCTGCGCGCGCTCGGCGTGACCCGCAACCAGTTGCGCAACGCCCTGGTCGGCGAAGGACTGACTCTGGGCGTCTTAGGCTCGGTGCTCGGCGTGTCCCTCGGCATGCTCATCGCGGCGGCTATCTTGAAGTTCCTCTCCGCCGATCTCGGCAACGGTCAATTGCGTGCGGCAGCGGCGTCTCTGCATGCCGCGCCGCTGCAGATGTTGGCATTCTTGGCGATCGGGATTGTCGTGGCCGGTATCGGTGCGTGGGCACCGGCACGCAATGCCGCCCAACAATCGCCGGCGCGCTCCTTGAAGGGCGGCGATGCAGACTACACGGCGGTTGCAAGGACCAGTTGGCGCGCAGGCGTTGCGCTGCTGGTTTTGGGGTCGGCTTTGGCCTGGCTGCCCGCCGTCGGCGGCCTGCCTGTATTTGGTTATGCTGCGATCGCCGCGCTGCTGTTGGGCGCGGTGCTGTTGGTCCCCGCCGCGACCATGACGGCCCTGGGGTTGGCGCCGCGCACCCATCGCGTCGTCCTCGACACCGCCGTGTCGCAACTCAGAGAAAACGTCGGCCTGTCCGCGCTGAGCCTGGCATCCATCATCGTGAGCTTCAGCTTGATGGTGGCCATGGCGATCATGATTTACTCATTCCGTATCTCGTTCGATCATTGGCTGGGCAAGCTGTTGCCGGCGGACATGCAGCTGCGCGAACCCTTTGGCAACGACACGGCTTTCTGGTCCAAGGATGATCAAGCGAGAATCGGCATGGTGGCCGGCGTCGCTCGCGTGGAATTTCGAAGAAGCCGCCAAGTCCTGCTGGATCCCAAGCGCGCCCCGGTTAGCTTGATCTCCCGCGGTGCCGATGACAGCGACACCGCCGCGCAGTTGCCGCTGATCCGCAGCACGCGTGTTGTGCCCGACGAGAAGGCGCCGCCGGCATGGATTTCAGAGGCGCTGCAAGATCTTTACGGCTACCAGTTGGGCGATGTGCTGCAAATTCCGCTGGCGGGCCGGATGCAGAAGTTCACGATCGCCGGCATTTGGCGCGACTACGCGCGCCTGTCCGGGTCCGTCGTCATCTCGAGGCGCGCTTATGCCGCCGCGACCGGCGATGAGGGCGCCAACGAGGGCTCGATTTGGCTGAACACCGGCGCCGACGCGGCCGCTACCGAAAGAATGCTGCGCCTGGCGTTGGGCAACGGTGATGCGCTGGAAATTACCGCCAGCACCGCCCTGCACGAACGGTCGCTGCAGATCTTCGATCGCGCCTTTGCCATTACTTATGCGCTCGAAGTCATTGCCGTCATCATCGGACTTACCGGGGTGAGCTTCGCGGCGAGTTCAACCGCCCTCGCCCGCCGCGCGGAGTTCGGCATGCTGAGACACATTGGCATGCTGCGCAGGCAAGTCATCGCCATGCTGGCGGACGAGGGGATTCTGACCAGCGCCTTCGGCGTCGTCTACGGCCTCGGTCTCGGCATCGCATTGAGCCTGGTCCTGGTCTACGTCATCAATCGGCAGTCCTTCAATTGGAGCATTGATTTGACGGTGCCCGTGTGGCAACTGGCCCTGCTCAGCGTGACATTGATCGGGGCGGCAGCGGTCACGGCGATTTGGAGCGGTCGCGCAGCAGTCAGTCAAGACGCCGTGCGCGCCGTGCGTGAGGATTGGTGAGGAAAGTCATCCTGCTGCTGGCGTGCTGCCTGCTCGGGATGGCCGCTGCAGCGGGCACCGCGTATGCGCCGGTTACGCCGGGACACCCACCGACATTTCCCGGCGACTTGGGCAGTCATCCGCAGTTTCGGACCGAGTGGTGGTACGTCACCGGTTGGCTGACGACTGAGCGCGGCGAGTCTCTTGGTTTTCAAGTGACCTTCTTTCGCACCAAGCCGGATATCGACGAAAACAATCCGAGTGCCTTCGCGCCGCGCCAGCTGCTGATCGCCCATTGCGCCTTGAGCGATCCAAAGCGCGGCAAGCTCTGGCAGGACCAGCGGATTCGGCGCGCCGGGTTGGGGCTCGCCGGCGCGGCCGAAGGCAGTACGAATGTCTGGATCGATGGATGGTCTCTCAAGCGCACGAATCAGACTTACGCCGCGAAGATTGACGCGGACGAATTTTCGTTCGAGCTGGCGCTCGCGGAGACCCAGCCCGCGCTGATCAATGGCGATGGCGGAATCAGCCGCAAGGGACCGGAGCCGCAAGCGGCGAGCTACTACTACAGCCTGCCGCACATGCGGGTTGCGGGAATCATCTCGCGCAGCGGGGCCAAGAATCAGGTGACCGGAGAAGCCTGGTTCGATCACGAGTGGTCGAGTGAGTATCTCGACGCGGCTGCGTCAGGCTGGGATTGGATCGGCATCAATCTGAATGACGGTGCGGCGCTCATGGCATTCCGTATTCGTGGTCTCGAGGGGGAGCAGCGTTGGGCCGGCGGCACCTTTCGCGGCGCCGACGGCGCAACACAAATTCTCGGGGTCGCGGATGTGGATTTCCGCGCAGAACGGCGCTGGCTGTCGCCGCGCACCGGCATTGACTATCCGGTCGAGTGGACGGTCCGCGCAGGCACGCGCGCCATCCATTTACAGCCGCTGCTCGATGATCAGGAAAACGATACGCGCTTGTCGACGGGCGCCATCTATTGGGAAGGCGCGGTGCGCGCTTACGAGCAGGACAAGCTCGTGGGTCGCGGCTATTTGGAATTGACCGGATATGGGGAGCGGTTGCGGCTGAGATGAAAGCGGCTAATTCTTGAACAAGCTGCGCAGACTGTTGATTCGACGGCGCCAGAAGAATGACAAAAAATGACGATGCGAGTGGCGATCAGACCGCAGAATCCGCCACAACTCCGGGAAAATGCCGCCGTGCATCAAGTAGCTTTTGCGTTGCTGTTGGTTCCCGCTGCGCAAATGATCAAGCCATGGCGCCTTGTGGATGTGCTTGCTCATTTTGACCGGCGTGGTGTACTGCAAAATATACGCAAGCCTGGATGAGTCGGTTTTGTTGCCGAAAGCGCCATGCACCGTCAGGCCGTGATGAATGATCATGGCGCCCGCCGGAATCGGCCGCACCGCCGCGGTCTGCGGATCAAATCCCTCGTAGCACTCGATCGTATTCGCGTTTTTCCCGCCGCCATGCAGCCGGTGCGGAAGCAATCCCAACAGGTGCGATCCGGGTATGTAGGCCATGGCGCCGTTATCGACCGTGCTCTCGGTAATCGCGATCCAAATGCTCAACTCGTTATAGTCGAAGCCCGGTTCGCGGAACGCCTCGTCCTGGTGCCACGGCGTGGGATGGCCGCGCTGACTCGGCTTGAATATCGCGTGGTCGCCGGCAAATTCGG
>DATHFB010000139.1:0-6632 GCA_035318305.1 Steroidobacteraceae bacterium
GAGGAAGACTCGGTGCCGCAGTTGTCACAACCGCCGCACGCACCTTGCGCCGAGCCCAAGGACGCTGCGTCAAGCTTTTGCGCCACTCGGCCGAGCCTTAAAATGACCGGGGCGGCGGCCATCGCGCGGCTCAAGGTCTGCAGAATGCGTCGCTTCAGTGTCCGCGGCCCAAGCTTGTACACGGCATAGCTCACGCTCGCGAGCAGCAGCACGCCCACCAGAGAATTGTCGAGTACTGCGTTCATGCTTTCAGGATCCAGCCAGCGCCGTCGCAACGCGAAAGGTGATCCATGATCCGGCGTAGGCCATCGCGAATAGATACGCCGCCATGATAATCGGGTAGCGCCAAGAATTGGTCTCGCGCTTGACCGTCGCCAACGTCGACAGGCACTGCGGAGCGAATACGTACCAGGCAAGCAGCGAGAGCGCCGTCGGCAAGCTCCACGACTGCGTGATCAGCGGCGTCAAGGCACTGCTCATGTCATTGCCGGTCGCGGACAGCGCATAGACCGTTCCCAATGCGCCCACCGCAACTTCCCGCGCCGCAAGACCCGGGACCAACGCGATGGAAATCTGCCAATTGAAGCCGATGGGCTTGAATATCACGGCGAGCCACGCACCCAGATGTCCGGCAATACTGTACTGGATAGCCGGCCCCGTCGCGCCCGGCGGCGGTGCGGGAAATGAGCTCAAGGCCCAGAGGATGACCATGAGCGCCAGAATGATGGTGCCGACGCGGCTCATGAAGATCTCGACGCGCTGCCACAGGCCAATGCCTAGATTGCGCAAATTCGGCCAGTGATACGCGGGCAACTCGAGCATGAGGGCCTGAAATCCGCCACCCTGGCCCCGGCGCTTGAGCACGAACGCCACGGCCATCGCGCTCGCAATGCCGGCGATATACAGCGCGAACAGCACCACGCCCTGCAATTCCAGTCCGCCCCACACGCTGCGGCGCGGAATGAAAGCAGCGATGATCAACGCGTAGACCGGTAAGCGTGCCGAGCAGGTCATCAGCGGCGCAATCATAATGGTCGTCAAACGATCGCGCGGATTTTGAATGGTGCGCGTCGCCATGATCCCGGGGATGGCGCACGCAAAGCTCGAGAGCAACGGGATGAAGGCTCTTCCCGAGAGCCCAACGCTGCCCATCACGCGATCGAGCAGGAATGCGGCACGCGGCAGATAGCCTGAGTCTTCGAGAATCAGGATGAAAAAGAACAGGATGATGATCTGCGGCAAAAACACCAACACGCTGCCGACGCCGGCGAGTATGCCGTTGATCGCCAAGTCCTTCAGCAGACTCGCCGGCAGCGCCGCACCCAGCCAATTGCCGAAGGCCGCAACACCGAGTTTGATTTCGTCCATCGGCACCTGCGCCCAGGCGAAAACCGCCTGGAACACCAGGAACAGAATCACGGCGAGAATCACAGGCCCGAGCAGCGGGTGCAGCACCAGGCCATCGAGGCGATCGCTGAAGGTCACGCCATCGAGCCGGTCACCGCCCACCACACCCAGAATCCTGCGCACTTCAGCCTGGTCGTGCTCGATATCCGATCGGCTCAACGGTTGCCAGACGGCGCCTGGCACCCTGCGTTCGGGCATGGCTGTCGCATCGAGCACTTTGATCAGCGCGCGCACACCGGCCGTCTTGACGCCGACCGTTTCAACCACCGGCACGCCCAACTCAATCGCCAAACGCTCGGCATCGATGACGATGCCATTGCGGCGCGCAATGTCAGTCATGTTGAGCGCCACCACCATCGGCAACCCCAACCGCTTCAGGCTCAAAACCAATCTTAAGTTTTGACGAAGATTCGTCGCATCGGTGACGCAGACGACGAAATCCGGCGCGGTCTCGCCGCTGCGCCGGCCTAGGAGTACATCGGCAGTCACCTGCTCGTCGGGAGTCAGCGGATCCAAGCTGTACGCACCGGGTAAATCCAGAATGCGAATACGCAGGCCGGACGGCGTGAGCAGCGAACCCTCTTTGCGTTCGACAGTCACGCCGGCGTAGTTGGCGACCTTCTGGCGGCTGCCGGTCAGAATATTGAAAAGTGCTGTCTTGCCGCAGTTGGGATTGCCAACCAAAGCGATCAGAGGGTTCGGAGCGCTGCGCGCGACGTCCATGGAATCAGGCGTCCTAGGGGAGTTGCGGCTGCTCCGGACATACGCGGATACAGGCGGCCTCGAAAAGTCGCAGCGCAAATGTGCCTGTTCCGATGCGCACGGCGATAGGCGCTCGGGCCAACAGGCCCCGGGCTACAATGCGTACTGCCTCGCCGGGCAGAAAGCCCAGTTCGGCCAAACGACGCCCTACGTCGGCGGGTCCCTTAGAATCAGCCTCCGACACGGAAATCACGCGCGCCGAGGCCCCTGGGGCCAGGTCCATGAGTGGGATATCTTGAGGGACCAACATGAACGCGATTCTACATGAGAATCGTTCCTATTACTATTACGGGGTCACAAATCTCATCTGATAGTCTTGGCGTCCCAGAACCATCGGAGGCGTATGAAATGCCTACGCTTTTTGAGAAAATCATCGCCGGGGACCTGCCGGCGACCGTGATCTACCGCGACCCTCGCGTGATCGCCTTTTTGGACATCCGCCCCGCGGCTCCGGTACATATACTGATCGTCCCGAACAAACCCATTCCCACAGCCAATGATATTGTCGACGAGGATGAATCGCTGATTGGCCACATGTTCATCGTGGCGCGCGATCTCGCACGGCAGCAGGGGATCGCCGAAAGCGGCTACCGTCTGATCATCAATTGCAATGCGCATGGCGGCCAGGAGGTGTATCACTTGCATGTGCATCTTTTGGGAGGGCGGCCTCTCGGGCCCATGGTGGCGCGGGCGTAAATGCGACTCAAAGAGGATAAGCGATGACGAAAAAAAAGGCCGCTCGAGCCAAATCACGCCCCGCCTCACGGCGCTCCGTCAAAAAGCCATCGGTCAGCGCCGCAAAATCCACGCGCGCGCTCAAGGCCCGAGAAATCTCCCGCCCGACCCCCCGCAGCCTACCGCGACGCGAGTTGTATCCCGCGCTCGAGCCGTATCGCAACGGCTACCTGCGCGTATCGGACGTTCATGAAATTTATTACGAAGAAAGCGGCAACCCCGCCGGCAAACCTGCCGTGTTCTTGCATGGCGGGCCCGGTGCAGGCTCCGACAAGCGCGCGCGGCAATTCTTCGACCCTCGGCATTACCGCATCGTCGTATTCGACCAGCGCGGCTGCGGACGCAGCCGGCCGAGCGCCAGTCTGATAGAGAATACGACCTGGCACCTGGTCGCCGATATTGAGCGATTGCGCAAACACTTGAACATCGAGCGCTGGTTGGTGTTCGGTGGATCCTGGGGCAGCACCCTGGCACTGGCGTACGCCGAAGCTCACCCTGAGCGGGTGACTGAAATCGTGCTGCGCGGAATTTTCCTGTTGCGCTATGCCGAAATACGCTGGTTCTATCAGCACGGCGCCTCCGATATATTTCCCGATTTCTGGGAAGCCTATCGCGACGCGATCCCTTTGGCTGAGCGGGACGATTTTCTAAGCGCGTATCACAAACGCCTCACCGGCACCGATCAGCGGGCGGCGTTGGCCGCGGCGCGGGCATGGTCGATGTGGGAGGCTGCATGCAGCTTTCTGCACAGCAACGTCGATAACATCAGGAAGTGGGGCGAAGACCAGTTCGCCTTGTCGGTCGCGCGCATCGAATGCCACTACTTCGTGAACCGCGGGTTCCTGCGCAGCGAGAGCCAATTGATCGACGACGTGCCGCGCATTCGGCATATACCGACAACCATCGTGCAGGGCCGCTACGACGTCGTATGTCCTGCGACCAGCGCGTGGGATTTGCACCGCGCGTGGCCGGAGGCGGATTTGCGAATGGTGGCGGACGCCGGTCACTCGGCATTCGAGCCGGGTAATGCTCATGAGCTCGTGCTTGCGACCGATCGATATCGCAGCCGCTGAGATCCAGGCGATGAATGCGCATTAATGCCTACGCCGCGCTTGCGGCGGCAATCCTCCTGTTTTCGTCCGCATGGGCAGAGGTGGGCAAGCCGGAAACCGCACCGGGAACCAAGCTGCTGCGATTTCCCAATGTGCTGAATGACCGTATCGTCTTCAGCTACGCGGGAGATTTGTGGACTGTCGGCACGCAAGGCGGAACCGCGACACGGCTGACCTCGCATCCCGGATTGGAATTGTTCGCCAAGTTCTCGCCCGACGGCCGCTACATCGCCTTCACCGGACAGTATGGCGGCGATGAACAGGTCTATGTCATGCCCGCGGGCGGCGGCACGCCGAAGCAACTCACGTTTTATCCGGCGCCCGGCCCGCTGGCCGAACGCTGGGGCTACGACAATCAAGTGTATGGGTGGACGCCGGACGGCAAATCCGTTCTTTTCAGATCCGCGCGCGATGGCTACATCTTGACGGACGCGAAGCTGTATACCGTTCCAATGAACGGCGGTGCCGCAACCCCGCTGCCCATGCCCAAGTCGGGTGCCGGCAATTTTTCTCCTGACGGCAGAAAAATCGTCTACTCGCCCCTGTGGCGCGATTTTCGAAGCGAAAAGCGCTACTCCGGCGGCCTCGCCAACGTCCTCTACATTTTTGACCTGGCGAATCCCTCGCTTCAGCAAATCACCCACGACTTGCGCACCGATCGCGATCCGATGTGGATCGGCGATGCGATCTATTTCAATTCCGATCGCACGGGCACGTTCAACCTCTATCGCTACGATCTCGGCACGCGGCAAATTCAGCAACTCACGCATTACACCGATTGGGATGTGCGTTGGCCGAGCGCGGATGCGCAAGGCCAAATCGTCTACGAATCAAACGGCGAATTGCATCTTTACGATAGCCGCAGCAACCAGGATCGCGCCGTGTCGATCAACGTGCCTGCCGACAACACGACGACGCTGCCGCAAGCGGTCAACGCGGCGGAAAATATCGAAGGCTTCAGTTTGAGCCCCGGCGGCGAGCGGGTCGGCATCGTGGCGCGCGGTGATGTGTTCTCGGTCCCGGTGGAACATGGCGTGACGCGCAATCTCACCCAATCTTCGAATGCCCACGACCGCGAGGCGGCCTGGTCAAATGACGGCACGCGATTGGCTTACGTCTCGGATCGCAGCGGCGAAGAGGAGATTTATGTGCAGACGCAGGACGGCAACAGCCCCGCCGTCGCGTTAACCGCCAATTCCACGGGCCGCTATTCGGCGCCGGTTTGGTCCGGCGATGACAAGCGGATCGCCTTCGCCGACAACACCAACCGTCTGTACGTCATCGACATCGCCGGCAAAAAGCGCACTGTGGTGGCTCAAGATCCCGTCGGTCTTTCTCTGGATTATCGCTGGTCGCCCGATGGCCGCTTCCTCGCCTATTCCCGCAATGATGCGAATGGCTATTCGAGTGTATTCGTGTGGTCCGTGGCGGATGGACAATCGCACCGGATCACGCCGCAAAGTTTCGCCGCGCAATCGCCCGCATGGTCGCCGAACGGCGAATTGCTCTATTTCCTGAGCCAGCGTGAGTACCAGCCCATCATCAGCACCGTCGAATTCAATTTCGCCACGGATCGACAGACCGGAATCTTTGCAGTGACCTTGCGCAAGGACGTCAAAAATCCGTTCGGCATTCGCGACGACGAACCCGGCGAGGACAAAGATCCCGACGCGGAGAAGAACAAGCCCAAGGGCAAGGCGAAGCCGAAACCCGACGTCAAGATCGAATTTGACGGCATCGAGCATCGCACCATTCGAATCCCGCTCGAGGCGGACAACATCAGCAATCTGCGGGTTGGCGAGGAGAATTTGTTGTACCTGCGCAGCGGAGCGTTCTATTACGGGCGTGAACCGGGCATCAAACCGACCGTGATGAGCTACTCCATCAAGGAGCGCGAGGCAAAGCCCGTCGCGGAGGACGTAACCGAGTGGTCCGCCACCGCGGACGGCAAACATGTGCTCGCGGAGATGCCTTCCAAAGAATTCAAGTATTTCGAAGTCGGCAAGAACGACGATGCCAAGGCCGTATCGCTTGCGGGCCTGATGACTTACCGGGTTCCGGCCGCCGAGTGGCGCGAGATTTTCGCCGAAGTGTGGCGCCGCTATCGCGATTATTTCTACGTCGAGAACATGCATGGCTATGACTGGGCAAAGCTTCGCGGCAAATACCAACCGCTGCTCGACCATGTCGGCCACCGCACTGATCTCAACTACGTGATCAGCGAGATGATCGCGGAACTGACCGTGCAGCACGCCTACATCGAGGGCGGCGACCTGGGGTTGCCGAAGCGGCCATTCGTGGCATTGCCGGGTGCGCGATTCGAACTCGATGCGAATTCCGGCCGCTATCGAATCGCCAAGATGTTCGCCGGCGAGAATGAAGAGGAACGCTACCGCTCGCCGCTCACGGAGGTGGGTGTCGATGTGCACGTCGGCGACTACGTATTGTCGATCAATGGACGGGAACTCAAAGAAGGAACGGATCCCTATGAACTGTTGCAGGCGCCGGCGGGCCAGCCGGTGGAATGGCGCGTGGCGGCGACTGCCGATGGCGCTGCGGCGCGTACCATTCGCTACCAGCCGCTGCACACCGAGGCCGATCTTTTGTACCTGGACT
>DATHFB010000140.1:0-30316 GCA_035318305.1 Steroidobacteraceae bacterium
GGCCCGCTTCGCTGACATGAGCGTACAGCGAAAAAATCGAATCGGTCTCGAAGATGACGTCCGCTGTCGCGCCGACACGCCGGAAAGCCGCATCGATCACTTGGCGGTTGCGCATCTTGCCGGTCAGCAGACACAACGGCAGTCGTCCTGCCTGCTCCCAGGTGAGCTCCGGTTCGAGTGCCACCTTGCGCGCGGCCAGGAGAACATAGCGTTCATTGAACAGATGCAGCGATTCGAATCCATCAAGGGTTTTCTCATCCAGATAGGTCAGGCCCAGATCGAGTTCGAACCGGTCCAATTGACCGGCGATGGCTTCGGTGCTCAACGATGAAACGGCGTAGCGGATGCTGGGGTAGGCTGCGCGACAGGGCGCCGTGATGAACGCCGCGACGGGCATGGTCGTCGGAATCGCGCCGACGCGCAGCGTACCGGCCATGCTGGATTTCGCGATCGCCGCATCCTCGCGCATATGCGATAGCGAGGCGAGCGTTTGCTGCGCCCACACGAGCACGCGTTCGCCCTCGGCCGTCAGTCCCATGAAGCGCCGTCCCCGCTGGACGATCATGATGCCGAGCTCCTTTTCCAGACTGCGTATCGCCGAGGACAAGGCGGGCTGCGATACATGACACGCTTCAGCCGCCTTCGCGAAATGTTTTTCGCGCGCCAGAGTGACCAAGTAATCGAGTTGCCGGATGAACATGCGATCATCTTGCCGCAAATCGGAGGAATCTTGCCCAATTAATGCGCAGCGTTTAGATTGGCCGCCCTTTTCGATCCCGATGAACGCGGAGAAACTGCATGGCACTGCCTCGTGAAATGACGGTCGTTGAAATCGCCGCGCCGGGCGGCCCGGAACAATTGAAGACTGCAGTGCGGCCGATTCCGCAACCCGGCGAAGGCGAAGTGCTGGTGCGTGTCGAGGCCGCCGGCGTCAACCGGCCCGACGTGATGCAGCGTCAGGGCCGCTACCCGCCGCCGCCCGGGGCCTCAGACCTGCCCGGCATGGAGATTGCGGGAGAAATCGCCGCGTTGGGCGCGAAGGTTTCAGGCCTGTCGGTCGGCGATAAAATTACTTCGCTGCTGCCGGGAGGCGGCTACGCAGCGTACGCCATCGCCGCAGCTCCTTTGTGCATGCCCATCCCCACGGGCTTGAGCATGGTGGAAGCGGCCGCCATCCCCGAAACGTATCTGACCGTGTGGACCAATCTGTTCGAGCGCGGCGGCTGCAAGTCAGGGGACATCGTTCTCATTCACGGCGGCACCAGCGGCATTGGTACCACCGCCATCCAACTGGCCAAGGCCTGGGGCGCGCGCGTTTATGCCACGGCAGGCACGGAGAAGAAAGCGCGTGCGTGTGAGGCTTTGGGGGCCGTCCGCGGCATCGACTACAAGACCGAAGATTTCGTCGAAGTCATGCGCGCGGAAACCAAGGGTCAGGGTGTCGACATCACGCTCGACATGGTTGCCGGCAGCTACGTGCAGCGCAACCTGGACATCGCCGCGGTGGAAGGCCGGGTCGTCACCATCTCGCTGCTGGGCGGCTCGCGCGCGGAAATCAACATGGGCATGGTGCTGATCAAACGGCTGACGCTGACCGGTTCGACATTGAGGTCGCGGAGCGTCGCGCAGAAAGCAGCGGTTGCCGATGCGGTTCGCAAAAACGTTTGGCCGCTGCTGGCCGCAGGAAAAGTTCGCCCGGTTATCTTCGCGACTTTTCCGCTGGCCGAAGCGAGCGAAGCGCATCGGCTGATGGAGACTTCCAATCACATCGGCAAAATCGTGCTCACGATTTGACGCCGCGCGTTCATCGTCAGGTACCGAGAATGGTGCCGAGGCAAAGCCCGGATTCGACGCAGAACTGCGGCGCCGGCAGCTTCTTGCCGCCGTCGTAGCGCAGCTTGAACACTTCGATCTGACCACCCTGGGCCGAGATGCTCAAGGATTGCTCGCCGATGGACGTGATCGCGCCGATCCTGCCCTTGACCTGTGAAAATGTGCGCGCGGAATGCTTGCGCGCGTCATACAACTGCAGCCGCTTCTGATTGAACAAGGTCCACGCGCCCGGCGCCGGATCACAGCCTCGAATCAGGTTGTAGATCTGATCCACATGGGTATGCCAATTGATCCGCGCTTCCGGGTCGCGGCACCAGCCTTCGTAGCTCGCGCAAGACTCGTCCTGCGGGACGGCCTGCGCGCGCCCGCTCACGACCAAGTCGGCCGCCTCGATCAGGGCCGCGACGCCCATCGGAAACAGCCGGCCGAAGTACACCTGGCCGACCGTCTCGTCAGGGCCGATCGGCGTTTCTTTCTGCAAGATGACCGGACCTTCGTCCAGACCATCGACGGGCCGAAATATGCTCAAGCCGGTGCGCGTGTCGCCCAAGATGATGGGCCAATTGATGGAGCTAGGTCCTCGATAACGCGGCAGCAAGGAGGGGTGAAATTGAATCGTCCCGTGGCGCGGGATGGTCGCGAAGTCCTGCGGCACGAACTGCAGCACATAGGCCAGGATGGCGATATCGACACTCAAGGATCGCAGCGCCTGGCGGGCCTCTTCGACCCTTAGGGATGGCATCGCGAAAACTGGGACGCCGGTTTGCTCTGCTGCTTCCCGCAGCGCGTCGGCAGCCTCGCCGGGTTTCTCAGGAGCACAAAAGACGCCTGCAACGGTGTGCCCCCGCTCCAGGAACGCTGCCAAGGCGGCTTTGCCGAAGTCCCTCTGCCCCACAATGGCAATGCGCATGCTTCCCTCCTGATATCTCATATATCATCCTGTGGCGTAGGCGTACAATCTTTTGCGATACCGTTTTTAGGACGCCTGCGGGGTAAGGATACCCGGTATTTTGGTTTTCTTCGATGACGCCGGGCGGCGTCAGATCGCGCATTATCGAAGCACAATCACAGGAGATCGCAGTGGCTGGTCGAAATTTTCTGTTTGTTCCGGGTCCCACAAACGTTCCAGACCGGGTGTTGCGAGCCATGTCCGTGGCTTCGGAAGACCATCGGTCCCCGGATTTTCCTGCCCTCACCCGCGCCTGCCTCGATGGCCTCAAGCCGGTATTCAAAACCGCGACGGGACACCCCATCCTGTTTCCATCCTCGGGCACGGGGTGCTGGGAAGCAGCCCTCACCAACTGCCTGGACCCGGGCGCAAAAGTGCTCATCGCACGTTTCGGCCAATTCAGTCACCTGTGGGCGGACATGTGCGTACGGCTTGGCTTCGAGGTCGAATTGCTGGAAACACCGTGGGGAGAAGGCGCGCCCGTCGATCGGTATTTGTCGGCGCTGGAATCCGACCGGCAGCACAAGATCAAGGCCGTGCTCGTCTGTCAGAACGAGACCGCCACCGGCGTCACCAGCGATGTCGCCGCCGTTCGCCGCGCCATGGACAGCGTCAAACATCCTGCACTGTTGTTCGTCGATTCGGTGAGCGCCCTGGCGAGCATCGATTTTCGAATGGATGAGTGGGGCGTCGATGTCTGCATCAGCGGCTCGCAGAAGGGCTTGATGTTGCCCGCGGGACTGGGCGTGACTTGCATCAGCCAGAAGGCGTTGGAGGTTTCCAAGCGTGCGACGTCGCGACGCTGCTATTTCGATTTTGGCGACATGGTCACCGCCAATGCTTCCGGTTATTTCCCCTATACTCCCTCGTTTCAAATGATGTGTGCGTTGCGCGAAGCCTTGAAGATGCTGGCCGAGGAAGGCTTGGAAAATGTATTCCGCCGGCACAGCTATCTTGCGGGCGGCACACGCGCCGCCGTCATGCAAGGATGGAAGCTGAATCTCTGCGCCACGGCGCCCAAGTGGTACTCGGATACCGTCACCGCCGTGATGGTGCCGGCCGGCATCGATGCGGCCGCCGTCATCGCGCGCGCCTACAAGCGCTACAATTTGTCGCTCGGCGCGGGGCTTTCGAAAGTGGCCGGCAAGCTGTTTCGCATCGGTCATTTGGGCGATCTCAATGAAATCATGCTGCTCGGCGCGATCGCCGGATCCGAGATGGCCATGCTCGATGCCGGGATCAATGTCGAGCCCGGCAGCGGCGTCGCAGCGGCCCAGTCCTATTGGCGACAGCATTGACCAAGCGCGTGGTGTTTCTCGATCGCGCGTCGCTCAAGGCGAAGGTGCGCAGCTTCGCTTTTCCCGCCGCATACATCGAACACCAAAAAACCGGCGTCAGTGAAATCGTGCCGCGTTTGGCCGGCGCCGACGTTGCGATCATCAACAAAGTACCGATGCGCGCGGACACGTTGCGGCAGCTGCCGCAACTCAAGATGATTGCCGTGGCGGCCACCGGCTATGACGTGGTCGATATCCCTTATTGCAAGGAACACGGCATCGCCGTCGCCAACATTCGCAATTATGCGGTGCACACGGTGCCTGAACATGCGTTCGCGATGATCCTGGCGCTGAGACGCAACTTGCTGGCCTATCGGCAGGACGTCGAAGCCGGCGTGTGGAACAGGTCTGAGCAGTTTTGTTTTTTCACCCATGACATCGGGGATTTGCACGGCGCGACGCTCGGCATCATCGGCGAAGGCGCTATAGGCCAGGGGACCGCCGCGATAGGACGTGCCTTCGGCATGCGCGTACTGTTTGCCGATCACCCGCCACCCAAGATGGAAGGTGTCGCCTTTACGCCGCACGATGAGGTGCTGGCGCAATCCGACGTCATATCCCTGCACTGCCCTCTTCTGCCCGCGACGCGCAACTTGATCGACATCAAGGCGTTGCGCAAGATGAAGCGCAACGCCCTCTTGATCAATACGGCGCGCGGCGGATTGGTGGATGAAGCTGCGTTGATTCAGGCTCTCGATGAAGGCTTGATTGCAGGCGCCGGCTTCGATGTGTTGACCGTCGAGCCGCCCAAGGACGGCAACCCATTGCTCGACCTGCGCCGCCCGAATTTCATCCTGACGCCGCATGTGGCGTGGGCGTCCGACGGCGCCATGCAATTTCTCGCCGACCAGCTCATCGACAACATTGACGCATGGGCGTCAGGCAGGCCGCAGCATCTCGTGACATGATAGCGGCCCCCAAATCTTTGATCGGCGACGATGAAAAAGCTGCTTTACCAATTCGACACGGACACCCTGCCTTCCGTTTTTGACAACGTCGTGGGCTATGACGGCGGCGCCGATCACATTTCGGCCTATGGCGGCGTGAATGCCGAGAATGTCGGCGGTTTGGTGGAAGGCGCCATCTTCACACGCTCGCCCAAAGACAAGAAGAACACCGCCCTGTTCGTGGGCGGCTCCAACATGCTGCAAGGCGAAGCGGTCTTGAGCGCCATTCGCGCCAAGTTCTTCGCCAAGTTCCGCGTCTCCATTATGTTCGACTGCAATGGGTCCAATACAACAGCGGCCGCCGCGGTGGCATGGCTGGCCCACGGGCGCGCCCTCGCCGGCAAGCGCGCCGTGGTGCTTGCGGGGTCAGGCCCCGTAGGTCAACGTGCCGCCGTTTTGCTTGCTCGCGAAGGCGCCGACGTCGCCGTTACCGGCCGCAAGCGCGCCGGCATACAAGCGGCGTGCGATGCGATCAAAGCGCGCTTTGGAATCGATGTCGAGGCCATTGAGGCCCCGACCAACACCGATCGAGCCGCCGCCATTCGAGGCGCGCACATCGTGCTCGCGGCCGGCGCCTCCGGCGTAACGCTGTTGGAGGCGAAGCAGTGGCAGGAGAATCCCTCGTTGGAACTGATTGCGGATGCCAATGCCTCGCCCCCGGCCGGCATCGAAGGCGTGGGCTTGAGCGATCGGGCCGCGAGCAGTCACGGCAAGATTCTATTCGGGCCCTTGGGCTTCGGCGCGCTCAAGCTTGCTCTGCACCGTGCCTGTATCGCACGCCTGTTCGAGCAAAACGATTTGGTATTGGACGCTGAAGAGATTTACGCCATAGCCAAGGGAATGGTTGGATCATGATCACGCAGCGTCCTCTCGAGACTTTTCTCGATGAACTGGCCAGTGGTGCACCGACGCCGGGCGGCGGCAGCGCCGCGGCCATCATGGGCGCCATGGGCGCGGCGCTCATCTCGATGGTGTGCAACGTCACCATCGGCAAGAAGGGTCACGAAGCCGTCGAAGCCGATATGAAATCGGTGCGCGACGATTCGGAAAAACTGCGCAGGCATCTTACTGCCATGGTGGCCGAGGACATCGCGGCTTTTGACGGGCTGATGGCCGCATACCGGCTGCCCAAAGTCACTGAAGAAGACAAATCGCGGCGCGCCGCAGCCATTCAATCCAGCCTGCGCGCCGCGACCGAGACGCCGCTGGCATGCGCGCGCGCCTGTGCGCAAGTCGTTGCTCTGTCCAAGCGCGCCGGCGAGAAAGGCTATGCCGGCGTCATCAGCGATGCCGGCGTGGGCGTGCTGGCAGCCAACACCGCCCTGCGCAGCGCCGCGCTCAACGTCTACATCAACACGCCGTCGCTGAAGGACCGCGCCTTTGCGGACGCCGCGACCGCCGAATTGGAGCAGCTGCTCGACACTTGCGCGCGCGAAAGCGAATTGGTGTTTGAACTGGTGCGCAGCCGGCTCGGTTGACCGGCGCTTGGCTTGACGGCGCACGCCGCGCATCCAACCGGGTGCCCGGACCCATTTCTAAGAAACGAAAGCGCTGCAAAGCGGGCCCCACCGCCCGCCTTGACATCCTTTTATTAAGTTGGTACCTTTTTATTACAAGGTAGCTTTATTCAAATGCCGGCCGATCAAAAATTCAATCCGATTCGCAAGGGGCTGCTGGAATTCCTGATCCTGCAGATCATCTCGGCGGACAAGGTGTACGTGGCCGACATGATGAAGCGCTTGCAGGAAACGGACTTCGCCACGCAAGAAGGCACGTTGTATCCGCTGCTGAGCAAGATGCGCCGCGAAGAGTTCGTCGACTATGAATGGCAGGAGTCGGACTCCGGGCCGCCTCGCAAGTACTACAAGCTGACCGCCAAGGGAAAATCGCAATTGGCAGAGTTCAAGGACTATTGGGCTTACCTCAATACAACAATCAACCAATTAGGTCGCTGAGCAATGAACACCGTCATCATCGTCAATCTCAACGGTAACGCCTTCCATCTCGAAGAGCCGGGTTTTCAAAGCCTGCGGGTTTATTTGGAGCGGGCGCAGGCGCAGCTCAAAGACAATCCGGACAAGACAGAGATCATGGCCGACCTGGAGCAGGCGATCGCGGACAAGTGCGCCCACTTTCTGCGGCCGCACAAGAACGTGCTAACCGCGGCAGAAATCAACGATGTGTTGAAGGAAATGGGGCCTGTGCAAACGGACGGTGACACCCCCAGCGGCGCGACCGCCGGCGAGCAACCGCAGGCCGGAACGCGGAGTGCCGGCGCTGCGCCCAAGCGGCTCTATCAAATTCGGCAAGGCGCCATGCTCAGCGGCGTATGCACGGGTCTCGCCGCGTATTTCAACATCGACGTGACCATCGTGCGAATTGTGTTCGCGGTGTTGACGGTGCTGACGGGCGGCCTTTGGATATTGGCTTACATCGTCATGATGTTGGTGGTGCCGTTCGCGAACACCGGTGAAGAACACGCCGCGGCAGCGGGTGCGCCATTCAACGCTCAGGAAGTGATCGACCAGGCCAAGAAGCACTACGCTGAATTCAAGGACAGCAAGGAATGGCGCCGCCACTGGCGGCAGCAGCGCCGTGAGTGGCGGCGCCGATGGCGCGAGGGCGCATATTGGTGGGGGCACAACCTGCAGCGCAATGTGCACCAGTTCAGCACCGGCGCCGGCTATGGAGGTCATTTGGTGGGGGCCACCCTGCTGATCCCATTTATCGCCGTCTTCAATGCCCTGCTTTTTTGTCTGTGGATCGCCGCTTTCGTTTCGCTTGCCACGACCGGAGCAATTTTCGGCTGGGCCATTCCCGGCTCCATGCCGCTATGGGCGTCGCTCCTGATCCTGTTGCTCATCTATAGCGTCATATCACGGCCCCTGTGCGCTGCGCGACGTGCGATTTACTTCAACACCGGCAGTCATAACTATCTGTGGATCGCGGCGTGGTACGAAATCCTCTCGACCGGCGTTCTGATATTGGCTTGTTGGTTTGCCTATATCCATGTGCCGCAGGTGCACGACTTCTTTCAGCACTTTGCTCAAAACGTGTCCACGATGTGGAACAACGTCATCGAGTCATTCCGGCACACGAGTTCTCACAAGCCGACGGACTCCTGGCCCGGCGCGAAGATTTCAGGTGTCGCCGCCGCATCGGCCAGTACTTTCCTGGCGTTGCGAAGGTAGTGATATTCTGCTGGTACGCGGCAAGACGGACATCATTCGGCTAATTTCGGCGAGAGAAGCGGACACTCATGAGCGCGCGCAATACGGTCAAATTTAAACTGGACGTCAAGAACCCACCCAAGCTGACAGCCACGCAGCGCAAACGCTTGACCAACCTCGCCGCCATGCCGGATTCGAGAATCGATTACAGCGACATTCCGAAACAGGCTGGCGCCGTAAACTGGACCCGCCCGGGGGCGTTGATATCCAGCGAGAACAAACGGCAAATCACGCTACGCCTGGATTCGGACGTACTTGATTAACCGAAAGGCCCTCGTGGCGGGGGAGGTGGCGGCGGCGGCGTCCACGATCCGGTCGCAATCTTGCCGCCCTTGGCGGACACCGCCAATTCAATGATCTTGTCGGTGATGTTGGGTTCGTAGCCTTCGGTGTGACCCTTCTGCATTTTTACAACGTATGCCACGACGCGGCCGTCCTTGCAGTTGGGAAACACATAAACGAGCGCGCGCCCCGATTTGGGATAGTGCCCCCAGCCGTCGGAACCGGGATCTTGGCGAGTCGAATCCCACACATAGCCCGTTGGCGAAAATGAAGGAATAGTCGCATGCGCCTCCCGGCGGACCGGCGGGCGTCGGCGGTAGACTCATATTATTCTATTGCCACTGCGCCGCTTCGATCTGCTTCTGCCGATAAATGGGCCGCACGATCAACAACAGCGAGATTGCAGCCAATGCGGCGCAGGACACCACGGCCAACAGGCTGAAGCGAATTTTTACCGGGTCGTGAAAGACATGATCATTCACGAACGGCACCAAGGTTGGTCCAACACCCAGTCCCAATGCATTGACGACGAACAAGTAGACGGCCGACACCTGCGCGCGATATTGATTCGGCGTGACCTGATTGATCGCCATCGGGCCGACGCCGTTATACGCATTGAACGTAAGCCCAGCCACGAATATGGCGACCCAAATCATCGGCACAGAAGGCATGAATGCCGGCAGACTGGCGAAGACTGTGATCCCGCACGCCGAGATCAGGGCCACGATAATCGGTGCGTCCCGCTTGCCCAGCCGCGTCAGGCGGTCGCATAGGATCCCCGCCAGGAGCATGCCGGTCGAATTCATCAAAATCGTGGAAACACCCAGTACTTTGCCGACCTGTCCCGCCGTAACACCGTAGGCGCGGATCAAAGCGGTCGGCAGCCAAGCTACAACGCAGTAGCCGCACATGGCCAGCAAGGCCAGCGCGACGAAATACAGCCCATAGAATTTTCGATTCAGCCAAACGTAGCCGAGCACTTCGCTCACCGGCGGTCTGAGATCTGCGGCTGGCGGCTCGGCAGCCGATTGCTTTCGCAGAAGTCCGCGGCGCACCGGTTCGCGAAACGTCAGGAGCAAGAGCGGCAAGAGGATGCCGGGCGCGCCGGTCACGATAAACACCACTTGCCAGGCGCGCACTTCGCCGAATAGCGGCAGCGTATACGTCGCGCCTGCATGGGAAACGGCAGCAACGACGATGCCTCCCACCAAAAGTGCGGTTCCGGCTCCGATCGTGATACCGATGTTGTACAAGCCAAATGCCTTGCCCAGCTTGGACAACGGAAAGCTGTCGGTAATGATGGAATAGGCGGCCGGCGACAAGGCCGCCTCGCCGAAGCCGACGCCGACGCGCGCCACGAATAGCTGGGTGGCAGAGCGCGCCAATCCGCACAAGGTCGCCATGACGGACCAGATGAACACGCCGCCGGCAATGATGGCCCGCCGGCTGTACCGGTCCGACAGGCGCGCAATCGGCAAACCCAGAAAGGTATACAACAATGCGAATGCCAGTCCCTGCAGCATGCCGATCTGCGTATCGCTGATGTGCAAGTCGCGCTTCATCGGCTCGACCAGCAATGAAATCGTGGTGCGGTCGATGAAAGAGAATATGTACATCAGCATCAGTACAGCCACGCTGTACCACGCGGCAAAAGACGAGGGATAGGACGAGCCTCTGCCGGCAGGCGCGTCGATCTCGTTGGATTGCGCCATTTGAACCTGGCTTAAGAGGTTGCCGGCTCTCGCTGCGCATCGGCCATCGCAACGCCCCGGCGTTCCGGACCCCATGTCACCAGCAAGGAAATGACGATGACTACGGTGCCCACCACGCTCGCCATGGCGAGACCGTAATTATTGCCATGGCCTTCGGCAATCATGACCTGGATGGGCAGATTGTACGAAGCCACGAGATTGCCGAGCTGATAGACGAAACCCGGGAATGTCGCGCGAATCTCAGGCGGGGACAGCTCGTTCAAGTGCACCGGGATGATGCCCCAGGCGCCTTGAACCGAGACTTGCATGAGGAACGCACCAATACCCAAGACAATCGGCGTGGTTCCAAACGCCCAGAAGGGAATGATGGGCAAGGCCAACAATGCCGCAATCGTAATGGCGCGACGCCTGCCGATACGCTCCGACAGCCAGCCAAATCCGATGCCGCCGCAAATCGCGCCAATATTGGCAATCGCCGTCATGAGCGACAGGGTTTTCGTATCGAAGCCATGCTGAATCTTCAAGAACAGATTCGGATAGGCGTCCTGCGAGCCATGGCTGAAAAAATTAAACGCAGTCATCAGAATGACCGCATATAGCGCAAGCTTCCATTCGCGCGCCAACACCCCGAGCAGGCTGTGCGATTGTTTCTTGATCCGCTGTTCCTTCCATGCCGGCGATTCATCGACGCCCATTCGAACGAAAAACACCAGGATCGCGGGAGCGATGCCCAGCAAAAACATGTAGCGCCACCCCAATAAATCGTACAAAAAGTAGCTGGCGATCGCGGCGACGAAATAGCCGCTGGGATAGCCGGCCTGCAACAGACCCGATATCACGCCGCGTGCGCGCACCGGAATGGTTTCGAATGTCAGGGCCGATCCGATGCCCCACTCCCCGCCCATGGCAATGCCGAAGAGGAAACGCAAGATCAAAAAGCTGGTGAGCGTCGGCGCAAAGCCGGAGGCTGCTTCCAGCACCGAAAAGGCCGTGATGTTCAGCATGAGGATGGGCTTGCGGCCGAATCGATCGGCGAGACGCCCGAAAGCAAACGCACCGATAGGGCGCGCGGCCAGGGTCAAAAACACCGCGTAGGATACGTCTTTGACATTTACGTGGAACGTCGTCGCGACGTCCTTGAACATGAACACCATCAGAAAGAAATCGAAGGCGTCCAGCGTCCAGCCGAGATAAGCGGCTACCACGACATTCTTTTGGCTTCTCGTCCACTGCATTTGGCATTCCCCCAAGCTTCGCCCGATCGTAGCCGCCGCAGCCGCAATTGTCGACATTTGGAACCTGGCGCTGCTTCCATTCCGCGGCTGTTCGGCCGAAACTAAAGCCGGCGGAAGCACTCTCAGAAAAATGAGCGGCTATAGTTTCGGGGGCGGACATGCTGGACAGATCCTTGCACGAATATCCGATGCGCGAGCTCAATCGCCCCAAGCCCTGCGTCGATGTGCGCTCCGCCGCTCACGGTATTGTCTATGTAAGCTGCGGCCTGAAGTACGAGCCGGGTTTGCCCTCGCTCATCGACTATCTGGCCCGCGCCGCAGAGCTGCGCCCCGCCACGACGTTCTTGGCGGAGCGGGATGCCTCCAAACAATGGCGCCGATTGACGTACGCACAGGCCTCGCGTGATACCGCCGCGGTTGCGACCTGGCTCATTCGCGCAGGGCTGGGCCCGCGAAGCGCCCCCGTCATGATCCTGTCGGAGAACACCATCGAGCACGCACTGCTGATGCTCGGTGCGATGCGGGCGGGCGTCGCGGTGGTTCCGGTGTCGCCCACTTATTCGTTCGGCAAAGACCTTTCGCGATTGGGATACGCGGTGGAATTGACCGAGCCGGCATTGGTGTACGCCGGCGATGCAGTTCGCTATGCCGCCGCGCTTGAATATGTCAAAGCCCCGGGGCGGAAAACGGTCGCCGGTGAACAGTTTTCCGAGCTGCTGCGAGAGGTCGATGAGGCGGCGGTCGCGGCACGCCGCTTGTTGATCCGCGACGACACGATCGCCAAGATTCTGCTCACGTCCGGATCGACCGGCCGCCCCAAAGGCGTCATCAATACGCACGGCAATATTGCCGGCTCGGTCCAGATGGTTCGTCTGGTCGGTGAACCCTTCAACCCCGACCGAACTCATACGATCGTCGATTGGCTCCCGTGGCATCACGCGTTTGGCGGCAACGCGCAGTTCAACAGTGTGCTGGCGTTGGCCGGCACGCTGTACATCGATACCGGCCGCCCCGTCCCCGGCTTGTTCGACGCCACCATCGAGAACTTGAGGGAAATCTCGCCCACCAATTTTGGCTGCGTGCCCGCGGCCTTTGGAATGCTCGCGGCGGCGCTGGAGCGCGATTTGGATCTGCGGAAAAAGTTTTTCAAGAATATGCGTGCACTCGGATACGGGGGTGCATTGCTGCCGCAGCCCATTTGGGAACGCATGCAACGAGTGACCGTTCAGGAGATCGGCGAGCAGTTGCCGTTCGGCACTGGATGGGGAATGACCGAGACGACCGCGACAGGTGTCGCGGTGTACTGGAACACGGTCCGCACCGGCCTGCTTGGACTCCCGCAGCCTGGCGTGACGCTGAAACTCGTGCCTATCGGGGATCGGATGGAATTGCGGATCAAGGGCCCGCACGTCATGAGCGGCTACTACAAGGCTGACGCGCTGAATGCCGCGGCGTTTGATGAAGAAGGCTATTTTAGAACCGGCGACGCGGTTCGCTGGGTTGACCCGCAACGGCCAATCGAAGGGCTCGAGTTCGCGGGGCGTACCGCCGAGGATTTCAAGTTGTTGTCCGGAACGTGGGTCCAGGCGAGCATCGTGCGCCGGGACCTGGTTGAGGCATTGCAGCCCTATGTCAGCGACGCGGTGATATGCGCCCCCGACCATTCCTGGCTTGGGGCGCTCGTCTGGCTGGCGGTCGCCGATGACGAGCGCTCACGTGCCGGCCTTGCTCAAAAGCTGGCGGCGTTCAATCACGCTCGTCAAGGCAGCGCCGACACGATCGCGCGGCTGCTGATATTGAAGGAGCCGCCGTCGCCCGAAGCCGGCGAAATCACCGACAAGCGCTCCATCAATCAGCGTCTGGTGATGCAGCGGCGTGCGGGTGAAGTGGAACTGCTTTACGCGCATCACATCGACGCCCGGATCATCGAGCCGGCGGGCACGAGTCCGCCATCCCCCATCAAGGCGCGGGCTGCAAGCCCGCAACTGACTCAGCGATAGGCTGACAGCTTGCTGTGTGTGCGGGAGAAGTCGTCAAGCGAGGATCGGTCCTCCGCCTTCTGCCACCTTGTCACCAACTCGGCAAACTCGGCTGCAGGCAGCGGCTCGCTGAAGTGATAACCCTGGTACTGATCACAGCCTACGGACTGCAGAAACTTCAGCTGCTCCAGCGTTTCCACGCCTTCCGCGACCACCTTGAGCCGAAGACCGTGCGCCAGTGAGACGATTGCCTGAACGATCGACGCATCATCGGCGCGGGTGGTCAGTTCCGCGATGAAACTGCGATCGATCTTCAATTTGTCGATTGGAAAGCGACGCAAATAGCTCATGCTCGAATAGCCTGTACCAAAGTCATCGACCGATACCAGCACACCCATGCGGCTGAGTTGCTCGAGGACGGCGGCGGAGTCTTCTGGATTGGTCATCACCGCGCTTTCGGTCAGCTCGATCTCGAGAAAGCGCGGATCGAGCTGCGATTTCTGGAGCGCGCCGCGAACCACCTCGAGCAGATCGCCGCGTCGAAACTGCGAGGCTGCCACATTGACGGCAACGCGCAGCGGCGGTTGGCCCGCACGCTGCCAAACCGCGCATTGGCGGCAGGCTTCACCAAGCACCCACGCACCGATCTCGTGGATCAGTCCGCACTCCTCCGCCAGCGGAATGAATTTCGCCGGCTGTATGAGACCTCGCTGCGGATGGCGCCAGCGGATCAGCGCCTCGGCACTGTGAATATCTCCGGAGGCCGTGTCGACCTTGGGTTGATAGAACAGTTCGAATTGCTCGAGCTTCAGTGCCTGATGCAGCTCGCTCTCGAGGCTCACACGCTCCAACGCCACCGACTTCATGCCGGGGCTGAAGCATTGACAGTTGTTGCGGCCGCGCTCTTTGGCGCAATACATGGCCGCGTCGGCATGAGCGAGCACGCTTTCCGCGGAACCACCGTCTGTCGGGTAGAAGGCGATGCCGATACTCGAGGAGATGCGAAAATCGACGCCCTCCACCTGAAAGGGCGCGCTTAGAATTTCATTCGCGCGCTCGCCGATCTCCTCGGCGTCGGCGCGTGCTGCCGCCGGGCTGACTACGAGCACGAACTCATCACCACCCACGCGCGCGACCGTATCAATACTGCGTACCAAGCCCTGGAGCCGGCGTGCGACTTCGTTGAGCACCATGTCGCCGGAACGATGGCCAAACGAGTCGTTGATCAGCTTGAAACGGTCCAGATCCAGCATCAGGACTGCAAACGGCTGTGAGTCCCGATCGGCGTGTGCAATCGCTTGGGCGAGCCGATCGTCCAGCAGCACGCGGTTTGGAAGTCCCGTCAGCGCATCGTGAGTCGCCAGATGACGCAGTTGCAAGTTGGCGGCTTCCAACTTTTCGGTGCGGGCGGTAATGACCTGTTCGAGGGACTCGACGTGCGCTTCGAGCGCCCGCTCATGCTGCCACTTGCGCGACAAGGCGCTCGCACACTGCAGTACTTCGATCGGCTCGAACGGCTTCTTGAGAATGAGAAGCTTGTCGGAATGGCCAAGCCGCTCGAAGATATCCCTCCAGTCGTAATCTGAGTGCGCCGAGCAGATCACGATCTGCACATCCGGGTCCTCTTTCCATAAGTGCTCGATGGTCTCCAGGCCGTCCCAGCCGGGCGGCATCCGCATATCGACGAAGGCCAGGGCGTACGGACGGCCGTCGGCGCGTGCACGTTTAACCCACTGCACGGCTTGCTGACCCTGCAGTGCGAAATCGATCGCGTAGGCAGGATGATGCGCGGGCGTCGCCGCCGGATCGCCGAACAGCAGGTTTTCTGCCTCGGATAAGCTTGCATCGTCTTGGATGGAAGCGGTGAGGATACGGCGGAAATCCTCGTGGATCGCCGCGTTATCGTCAGTGATGAGAATCCGGACGTTCTCGATCCGGCCGTCATCGGTTTTCATGCGCGCCTCCTGGCGAGTTGCTCGGGGACGGCTGACAAGGGCATCCGCAGGCTGAAGCGCGCGCCGCAGCCTGGACCATTGCTGTGCCCGCTGAGCTCGCCGCCCAACTCCTTGGCGAGATTGGCGCTGGCGTGCAGGCCGAATCCATGACCATCCTTCTTGGTGGTGAACCCGAATTCGAACAAACGCTGTAGTACGGCGGTTTCGATCCCGATTCCTGAATCTTCGATGTCGATCGCGAACGAGCCCGCCATCGCGCGAATCCGCACAGTCAACATCCGCTGTCCTTGAGTTTGGTCCCGCAGCGCGTGGCGCGCGTTGCTCAGTACGTTGCCCAGTATTTGAATCAATTTGTGGCGATCAAGGGTGAGCCGGGGCGCGAACTGGTAGTCTCGCATGACCGTCACGTCCGTGCTGTCCGTGAAGTTGAATGCAATCGCCTGATCGACCAATTCCGTGACATCAACCTCCTCGGTGACACCGCCGCGTCGGGCATAACTCTGTTGTGCCGCAACGATCTTGCCGATGTGCTCGACATGCCCTGCGATGGCCTGCGTGTCGGCAAGCAGCGCGCGGTTCTCGGCGCACAGATTCTCGCCGAGGCTGGTCAAATAGCTCCGGACTTCACGGCCGCGCGGGTCATTCTCCAAGAAGTCCCCCAGCTGATCCCCCTGTTCGGTCAGCAGCTTGGCCACCCGCTGGACGTTGCCGACGCGCGAGTCACGCAGACCCGCCAGCACCAGCGTGGCGGACACGCCGAGACTGTTGAGCACATTGCCGACATTGTGCAGCACGCCGGTCGCAACCTCGGCCATGCCGGCCTGGCGTGACACATCGCGCAGCTGCGTCTGCAGCTCCAGCCGCCGCTCCTCTTGCTGAACCTGCTCAGTGACGTCCCAGGAAACTCCCAGCACACGCTCGATCCGACCCTGCGCATCGCAAGTCAACCGAGCGTGGGCTTGCAGATGCAGCGTGTTTCCGGCGGCAGTGATCAACCGCAAGCGCAAGCTGCACACCCTGCGGTTCTCCGCAATCACCGTCTGCATCAACCCCAAGGCGGCGGCTGCGTCATCGGGTTGAATCATTGCGAAGATTGCGTCGGGACGTCCGCGGATGTCGATACCCGCGCTGCGCAGGGATTCGATGTCGTTCTCGGTCCACAGAGTGGTCCGCGTCGGTACGTCGTATTCCCAGCAAGCGATCCCGGCGGCCTGGGTCGCCAGCGTCAGGAGATTCTTGCCGTGCTGCAAGTCCGTGTTCAATCGGGCAAGCCGCAGGGCATCTTGACGCGTGTGCGATTCGAGGTGTGCATCGTATACCGCGGCAATCAAGGTGATTGCCAGCAGCGCCAGGGCAATGAGGCCGATGGTCACTGCCAACCAGCTGTTGTCCAACGCCGCGCCGCCCCAGCAAATCGAGCCTGGCGCGAGCATCGAGGCAGCCATGCCCGTGTAATGCATGCCGGTGATGGCAAATCCCATCACAACCGCGGCGCCGCCGCGGGCGAGGATCATGAGCCAGGACTGCCCACTGCGCAGCTTGAAGGCGAGCCAGAGAGCTGCGAACGATGCCGTGACCGCGATAGCAATTGAAGCACCGACGAGCAGCGGGTCGTAGCTGATCGTCGGCATGATCTGAATGGCCGCCATGCCGGTGTAATGCATGGCGCAGATCCCCGCGCCCATGACCAGCGAGCCTACGGCCAGTCGCTTGACGCCAAGATTTGGTCGACCGGCGATCGCGAGCGCAAAGCCTGAGGTCAAAATGGCGATGATCAGCGAGACCAGCGTCGTCAGGATGTTGTAACGCAGCGGGATGGATACCGAGAAGGCCAACATGCCGATGAAGTGCATCGACCAGATTCCGATGCCCATGGCGGCAGCGCCGCCGAACAACCAGCCGCGCCCGCCGGATCGCTCCGCGTTCGCTACGCGACCGGCCAGTGTGAGCGCTGTATAGGAGACGACGACCGCGACAATGATCGACAGTGCGACGAGCCAAATATTGTAGGTTGCTTGCATAGGCCTCGATGACCAATGCGGCATGCCGCCGCCAAAGTCTGGCAGCAGGGATCTGCCGCGTCGGCCGTCCTTTGGATGGGTAAAATTAAGCCAAACCCCACCCCGGCAAACCGACGCAATGCTCATTTTGAAGCCGACGTTTTGTGACCGAGTCGCCAAGGATCACTCCCGGCTGCGAGACCGGCGGATAAGACACCCTGCGTTAGGCGGCTTACCTACGCGCGCTTGGTGAAGTTCCGTGTACGCGCGCACGACCGCCATGCCAATATTGGCAGGCGGATCGGCGGCCGCGCTCAGCTGGACTCTCGAGGATTCAACATGAATAAAAAAGTATGCGTGATAACGGGTTCATCGTCCGGCATCGGCGCCGCGAGTGCGATTTTATTCGCTCGGCGCGGCTGGGATGTGTGCGTGAATTATTCAAAGGACCCGCTGCCGGCGGAAAAGGTCGCAGCGCTATGCAAAGGTCACGGCGCCGACGTGCTCATCGAGCGTGCAGACGTATCCGATGATGCGCAATGCGTGCAAGTGGCGAAGCGCGTCAAGGAACACTTTGGACGCTGCGACACGCTGGTCAACAATGCCGGCACGACGAAGTTCGTCGACTTGAAGGATCTGGATGGACTCGATGCTGCCGATTTTCAAAGAATCTATGCGGTCAATGTGATTGGACCGTTTCAAATGACTCGTGCGTTTGCGCCCCTGCTGCGGGAAAACAGCGGTGCGGCGGTCGTCAACGTATCGTCCATCGCCCCGCTGATCGGCGGCGGCTCGAGCATTGCTTACATCGCATCCAAAGGCGCCTTGAACGCGCTGACGTTGGTCCTGGCACGGGTTCTAGGACCGCAAATCAGGCTGAACGTGGTGGCGCCCGGCATGGTCGATTCACCCTGGCTCAGGAACGGTCTGGGACCCGAGCGCTTCGAGGCCATGTTGCGCAATTACGAGTCGACATCGGCACTCAGCACGCTGGTGACCCCCGAGGACGTGGCCGAAACCGTTTACTACTTGGGCGCCATTGCCTCAAAGACAACCGGCGAAGTGCATCTGGTCGACGGCGGCCGACGAGTCGGCCGGTAGCACACGCCAAAGTGCACGCGGCGCGGCTGCTTTGGTAAGCTTCGCCCCTTCCTTTGGAGTAGCACATGCAAGGTAGATTCGAAAAGCGCGGCGATGTCGGCATCATCTGGATCAATAATCCGCCCGTCAATGCCATCAGCGTCGGCGTTCGCACAGCGATCATTGATGGCGTAACGAAGCTTGCGCAAGACCCTGAAATCAAAGTAGGGGTGCTTGCATGTGAGGGCCGAACGTTCATGGCCGGCGCCGACATCACGGAATTCGGCAAGCCCCCGCTATCGCCCGGCCTGCATGACGCGATCAAGGCCGTGGAGAATTCCGTCAAGCCCATCGTCGCCGCCATTCATGGCACGGCGTTCGGAGGCGGCCTCGAGGTCGCCCTCGCCTGCCACTATCGCGCGGCGATTGCGAGCGCCAAAATCGGGCTGCCGGAAGTCAAGCTTGGGTTGCTTCCCGGCGCGGGCGGCACGCAGCGTTTGCCGCGCTTGGTTGGTGTTGAAGCTGCGCTTGGCATGATCGTATCCGGCGATCCGGTTCCGGCTGCGCAGGCCGCCAAAGGGGGCGTGATCGACAAGATCATCGAGGGCGACTTGCTCGAGGGCAGTATCGCCTACGCGCAAGGCCTTGCCGCCCAAAAGGCGCCTTTGCGCAAGGTCCGCGATATCAATGTCGACGCGGGCAAGCTTCCGGCGGGATTCTTCGACGAAGCCCGCAAGCGCATCGCCAAGGAAAGAAAAAATCTATTCGCGCCGCAACGCATCGTCGATGCCTTGGAAGCGGCGGCTAACATGCCCTTCGAAAAAGGCATGGCCCGCGAACGCGAGCTGTTCATTCAGTGTGCGCAGAATGGCCAGTCCAAGGCGCTGCAGCACGTATTTTTCGCGGAGCGCAAGGCGGCCAACGTGCCGAACCTTGACAAGAGCGTCACCAAGCGCGACATCAAGTCGGTGGCAATCATCGGCGCCGGCACCATGGGCGGCGGCATCGCCATGAATTTCTTGAATGCCGGTATTCCCGTGACGCTGCTGGAGATGACGCAGGAAGCGCTCGACCGCGGTATCGGCGTGATTCGCAAGAACTACGAGAACACGGCATCGAAGGGCAAGCTCACGCTGGAACAAGTTCAGCAACGCATGGGGCTGTTGAAGCCCACGCTGTCCTATGGTGATTTGACTGAAGCCGACCTGGTCATCGAAGCGGTGTTCGAGACCATGGCGATAAAAAAGGACGTATTCGGCAAGCTCGATAAAGTGGCCAAGAAGGGGGCGATTCTCGCGTCCAATACGTCCTACCTTTCCATCGACGAAATCGCCGAATCGACGTCGCGACCAAGCGATGTCGTGGGCATGCACTTCTTCTCTCCTGCCAATGTCATGCGGCTGTTGGAAATCGTTCGCGGCGCAAAAACCGCACAAGATGTCCTGGTGACCGTCATCGATGTCGCCAAGCGCATCAACAAGGTGGGCGTGGTATGCGGCAATCGCGATGGTTTCATCGGCAACCGCATGCTGGGCGGCTATTCATATCAGGCATCGTTGATGGTGCTCGAAGGCGCGATGCCGGAGCAAGTTGACGCTGCCTTGCGCAATTTCGGCATGCCGATGGGCGTATTGCAGATGGGCGATTTGGCGGGCCTCGATGTCGGTTACAAGTCGCGAAAGGACCGGGATCCGGCAACATTCGACGGACGGGTGTCGCGCTCGGCGGACCTTCTGGTGGAAATGGGCCGAATGGGCCAAAAGACCCAGGCGGGGTACTACGACTATGCGCCGGGAGACCGGACACCGCGGCCATCGCCGGTGGTTGCGCAGATCATCGAGAAGGTTTCCAAGGAATACGGCATCACGCGCCGAAAATTCACGGACGAAGAGATCGTGGAGCGCTGCTTCCTGGCGCTGATGAACGTGGGCTGCGATGTCTTGAGCGAAGGGGTGGCGTATCGCTCCAGCGACATCGACATCGTGTATCTCTATGGATACGGCTTCCCTGCCTATCGCGGTGGCCCGATGTTCTGGGCCGAAAACGAAGTAGGCCTGAAGACGGCATTGGAAAGACTCAAGAAATACAGCGCAGAGACCGGCGGCAAGTGGCTCAAGGTATCGCCGCTGCTCGAGCAATTGGTGGCGCAGGGCAAGGGGTTCGCAAGCGTCGGGCAATGATTGCCCGACGCTGCGGCAACGGCTAAGGGGTCGCGGTCAGGCCTCGGTACTTCATCATGGCATCGATACTCGGGGCCTTGCCGCGCCATGCCATATACATCGCCGCAAGATCTTGAGTATTGCCCCGCGATAGGATCATCCGGCGGAATCGATCGCCGTTCGCGCGCGTCAAGCCGCCATGATCATCGAACCATTGGTAGGCATCATCATCCAGCATCTGCGTCCACAAATAGGCGTAATAACCGGCCGAATACCCACTGTCCCAGATGTGGCTGAAGTAGCTGGACCGGTAGCGCGGCGGCACCGCATGCAGGGCCAGATGTGTCTTCGCCAGAGCCTGCTGTTCGAATTCATCCGGCTTCTGCAAGGGAGCGTCGGCGTTGAGCACATGCCATTGCATATCCAGCTCGGCGGCCGCCAATAGCTCCGTCAGTCCGTAGCCTTCGGCAAAATTTTTCGCCTTCTTGATCTTGTCCACCAGTACCGCGGGCATCGCCGCGCCGGTCTCATAGTGTTTGGCGTAATGATTGAACACGGCAGGATAAATCGCCCAATGCTCATTGAACTGGGACGGAAACTCGACAAAATCGCGTGCCGTCGAGGTGCCCGCGAGGCTCGGATACCGCACGTCTGAAAACATGCCGTGCAGCGCGTGACCGAACTCGTGAAACATCGTCGTGACGTCGTCGAAGCTGATGAGTGCAGGCTCGCCCGGCGCGGGTTTAGGCAGATTTGCGACGTTGTAAATCACCGGCAGTGTGCCGAGGAGCTTGGACTGACCGACAAATTCGGACATCCAAGCGCCGCCGTTCTTGTTGTCCCGCTTGAAATAGTCGCAATAAAAGAGCGCCAACGGCTTGCCGTTCACGTCGCTGATTTCGAAAACACGCACATCGGGCTCATACGCCGGAATATCCTTTCTTTCCTTGAAAGTAATCCCATACAACTGATTTGCCGCGAAGAAAACGCCGTTTTCAAGTACGTTGCCGAGCTCGAAAAACGGCTTGATCTCCGCATCGTTTAGATCGTATTTGGCTTTGCGGACTTGTTCGCCGTAGAAATCCCAATCCCACGGCGCGAGCGTAAATGCTCCGTGCTGCGCGTCGATCACTTCCTGAATATCCCTGCCCTCGCCGGCCGCCTTGGCGGTCGCCACGGGCACCAAGGCATCCATGAATTGAAGCGCTGCTTCAGGAGTCTTGGCCATCTGGTCTTCGAGCTTCCACGCAGCATGGCTGGGGAATCCCAGCAGGCGGGCACGCTGGGCTCTGAGTTGGGCCAAACGCGCGATGATCCCGCGGGTGTCGTTTGCGTCGCCGCGCTCAGCACGGTTCCAAGAATTGCCGAATATGGTTTCGCGGGTGGCGCGGTTGTTCAAGGATGCGAGCACAGGTTGCTGCGTGGTGTTCTGCAGCGGGATCAAGTAGCCCCTGGCGTCGCGGCCGGCAGCCGCCTGGGCCGCGGCGGCCACTTGCGCGTCACCAAGACCTGCAAGAACGGCTTTATCCCCCGTCACGTACGCGCCCGCCTTGGTCGCTTCGAGCAATTTCTTGGAGAAAGCATCCGATAGCGACGATGCCTCTAGGTTGAGTTCTTTGAGCTGCCCTTTGTCATGGTCGGAAAGGTTCGCGCCTGAGTGAACGAACTGGTCATACTGTCTCTCGACCAGCCGCAGCGATTCAGGGTCGAGCTTCAGCGATGTGCGCCGGCGGTAGATCGCGGCAACGCGCTCAAACAGTTTCTTGTTCAAACGGATTGCGTCCTGATGGGCGGCAAGCTGCGGCGCCAGGGCAGTCTTCGCCTTCTGCAAAACAGGATTCGTATTCGCCTGGCTGACGCCGTTGAAGGCGGCCGAGGCCCTTGCCAGCAGGCGTCCGCTGCGCTCGAGCGCAACCAAGGTATTGTTGAAAGTCGGGGCCGCCGGGTTATTCGCGATCGCATTGATCTCCGCGAGTTCCTGCGCCATCCCGGCCTCAATGGCCGGTTGATAGTCCTCGTCCTTGATCCTGTCGAACGGCGGCGCGCCAAACGGCAGGGTGCTCGGCGCGTAAAATGGATTGGACGGACCGAATTCGGCCGCTGCGGCGTTCAGCCATCCGCCCATCGTCAGCGCACATGCGCCCGCAAGTAGTCGATTTCTATATTTCAAGTAGGTCATCCGTGGGGTTATCCTCCAGCGATTATACGTCAGCGGCGCGCGGTGCGGATTGCCCGCCGAACAGCGTGCCAAAATGAATCCTTGCGCCGACTGGCGTAGAATGCGCCTTCACAATAAGAACAGATCACCGCGGAGACCTAAATCCATGCCCGTAAAAAAGCGCGCCCAGCGCATGTCACCCGATAAGCGGCGCGAGCAAATCATGGATAGCGCCGTGGCGCTCATCGTCAGCCGCGGACTGTCCAGCTGCACGCTCGAGGTTGTGGCCGTTGAGGCACGCATCAGCAAGCCGCTCATCTATAAATATTTCCCAAAACTCGCGGATTTGTTCAAGGCGTTGGTCGAGCGCGAGTATCGCTTCTTGCGCCGCCGCGGCCTCGATGACTTGCCGAAGAATGCCGCGTATGAAGATGTCATCCACCGCTCCAATCTACGCTCCATGGAATATCTGTATGAGCGCGGCCCGATCATGCGATTGCTGGCCAGCGATCGCTCGATTGCCGGTCTGGCAAAGCGCCAGGACCGGGACGAACGCGGCGTCATGATCGACTATTTCACCAAGCGGTGCATGGAGGTATACGGCTTCCCTCGCGACGTGGCGCGGATATGCTCGATCATGACCGTCAATGCCCCGATATTGTCGGTGCGTGCGCTGCGCAGCAGCGGCATTGCGGCGCACAGAGCAGCGGAGATCTGGAGCGATTTCATCATCGGCGGCAACTATGCTTTGCAATTGAAGTACGGCGAGCGCAAAACGGCCAAGGCCCGTAGGAAGAAAAAAGCGCTTTCCTGACCTGCCGTCCTAAAGCCCCGTGGGCAATTTCGGCGGTTTTGCGCGCACCACCGCATCGTCTGGAGCTGGAATCATTGCGTCGCCGTTGGCGGCACAGGTCGGGCGAGCGTTAGGTCGAGGCGTCCTGAACATGGGGATGCGCGAGCCTTCGATGAGTTGAAAGCCCGCCGGTTTTCAATATTCGCGCCCCAAGACGACAGCGTGGGGAAGTAGAAGTCCGGGGTCTTGTTTTCCTGCATGAGGATCACAACGCGTTTCATGGTGAGAGGATTTCCGTTTGTAAAAATTGCAGCATTCGCTTGAACCACTCTGCGGAGAACATAGCCCAACCGTCACAAAATATTCAAGGTTACGAAAGTCTCGTGTCACATCGATTGGATAGCTTCTCTCCCGCCTATCAACCTTGGAGGTAGCTATGTTGTTAAACACTTCCGGAAACTGGCGGACGAAAATCGTGACCGCCGGATCCGCCACTGTACTATCGGCTTTTGGATTGGCCGCATCTGTGCCTGCGGCCGACGCCGACGCGTCGGTCGACAGAATCAGGACCGCGACACCCATCAAGCACGTCATCATCATTGTCGGAGAAAATCGCAGCTTCGATCATCTATACGCAACCTACGTGCCCAAGCGCAGGGAGGAGAGAGTACGCAATCTCCTGTCCGAGAAGATCATAAACGCCGACGGGACACCGGGGCCGAATTTCTCGAAAGCGCAGCAGTTCCAGATTACCTCCGCGCCCAATGGCGGGAAATTCTTCAGCAGTGCGGATCTGAATAGCAAGATGGTTTATGCAACGTTGCCTCCACCCGATGTCGCCGGCGTTGGAGCGGTGTCTCCTTATGCCGGCATACTGAGCATTCCGGGCGGCGATCCGGGATTGCCGCCGCAGGATCAATTTCTGTTCGGGACAGGCGGCACTGGCCTTGCCTTTACCCTGGGTCCAGATACGCGCATTACAAATGTCAACGGACTGCCTCCGGGGCCCTTCCAGTTGACTGGACCGACGATGCCGTACGACGCCTTCACCGGCGACACGATCCATCAGTATTTCCAGATGGTGCAGCAAGTAGATTGTGCCATCGACAAGGAGCACGTATCAAAAGGAAACCCGACAGGCTGTCTGCAGGATCTGCAATCGGCCGTCACCACGACCTATAGCACGCCACCCACCGGCACGCCTCACGATACCGGCCAGACCATGGCTTTTTTCAATATGCAGCAGGGTGACGCTCCGCTGCTCAAGTCGCTTGCCGACCAGTACACGATGAGCGACAACTATCACCAACCGGTGTTGGGCGGTACGGGGCCTGACAGCCAGCCGCTGGGCTTCGCCGACCAGGTGTTCTTCAGCGATGGCAAGGGCAATCCGGCGACGCCCGCCGCGGCCAACATTTACAATCCAGACCCACAGCCCGGCACCCTCAATCTTTATACCCATCGCGCGCAGTGGTTCAATTGCTCCGACGACACTCAACCTGGAATCGGCGCGATAACCGATTACCTGAAGGCGCTGCCGTACGCCGTGAAAACCAACTGCGGTCCCGGAGAATATTTTCAGGCGGTTAACGTAAACCCGGCCTTCACGCCCAAGGGCTTGGTTCAGGGCGGGCTGGTCGTCCCGGCGACGACGCAGCGGAGCATCGGCGATGTCCTGAGCGCGAACAATATTCCCTGGAAGTATTATGGCGGCGGCTTCAATGCCGATGGCACGGCCAGCCCATTGAGCGGCAGCTACTGCAACATCTGCAATCCCTTTGAATACCAGGCGAGCTATCCCGCCATGGTCGCCGATCACATGCGGGACATAACCGATTTGTTTACCGACCTCAAGAACGGCACGCTTCCGGCGGTCTCGTACGTGAAGCCCGACGGCACCATGGACGGCCACCCCGCCTCCTCAAAATGGACGCTGTTCGAGGCCTTCGCGAAAAACATCATCGAGACCGCGCAGAGCAATCCGCAGCAATGGGCTGAAACCGCGATTTTCGTTACCGTGGACGAGGGCGGCGGTTACTACGACTCCGGCTTCATCCAGCCGGTTGATTTCTTCGGCACCGGACCGCGCATTCCGATGATCGCCGTGTCGCCCTTCTCCAAGGGAGGCCATATCAGCCACGTCTACAACGAGCATTCCTCCTTCGTGAAATTCGTCGAGCGCAATTGGAAGCTAACAGGCACTCTCAGCGAGCGCAGCCGCGATAACCTGCCCAATCCCAAGCAGGATGACGACAATATCTACGTGCCGCGGAATATGCCCGCCATTGGTGACTTGTTCGATCTCTTTGACTTTGACCATGGCCTTGACGGCCGTCAGTAAGATCGGTTCATGACACGATCCGTGTAAGTCTTTCGCCGGCAGGGGGCAACCTCTGCCGGCGTCTTTTTCGAGTGCCGCGGATTTACATATGCGCATCGGCCGGTACTGCGTCCTTGGGCGGAATTTTGGGTCTCTCGCGCATCGGCAGTTCCGGGATCATCAGCGTGGCGGTCAGCGCGATGATCACGACGATGATGCTCAGGAGGATCACGTGCGTCACCGAATTCGCAATCAGAACGCGGACGGCTTCAGGAAGGTTCATCACGCCTGAATGTATTTGCGCATCGACCGACAGGCTGCGCAGCTTGGACAAGTCCATGGACGGCAGGCCCATGGAAGCGGCCCAAGCCGTGAGCTTGGTATTGAGGTTGTTGGTCAGCAGTGTTCCGAAAATCGCCACGCCGACCGTGGAACCAATCTGGCGAAAAAATTGATTGGCGCTCGTTACGACACCGATTCGATTCATTGGCACGGCATTCTGAATGGCAACGCCATACAGGCTCTGCAGCGGGCCCAGCCCGATACCGAGAACCGCCATGCGCCAGCCGAGATCGAGCCGCGTCGTGTGGTAGGTCATTTGGCTCATCAATAATGTCGCAATGAGCAGCACGGCCATGCCAAACAGCATGAAAGGCTTGTACCGGCCGGTGCGGGTGACCAGCCGCCCGCTCACTGTCGCGGCGACGATCAACCCCAACATCAAAGGCAATGTCGACAGCCCGCTGGTGGTCGCCTGCACGCCCTGCCCCAGCTGCATGAACAACGGCAGGAACGCCACCACGCTCAGGAAGGACATCGATGAAAAGAAACCTGCGGTGTTCGCCCAGGCGAACACCTTGTTGCTGAACAGCTCCAAGTGAATAATCGGGTCGTTCACCCTTTTTTCCACAATCACGAACAGAATCGTGCAGACGACGAACATGGCCAGCAACCCAAGAACGGTCGGGGAGTCCCAGGCATATTTTTGTCCGCCGAAGGTCAGCGCGAGCAGCAACGGCACGCAGGCGGCCACGATCAGCACCGCACCCAAGTAGTCGATGCTCCCCTTGGCGGCATGCGATAGCTTGGGCATCTTGGAGATGACCATGAACAACGCCACCAAGCCCACCGGCAGATTGAGATAGAACACCCATCGCCAGCCTTCGACGATGTGGCCGGCAATGGATACGGTTCCGTGATCGGTAAAATAACCGCCCAGCAACGGACCGACCGCGCTGGCAAAGCCAAATACGCCGCCGAAAAGACCGGCAAATCTGCCGCGCTCCCGCGGTGGGAACAGATCAGCGATGATGGCGAACGCCGTCGTAAATAACGCGCCGCCGCCCAACCCCTGAATTGCGCGGAACACCACCAGCTGGACCATGCCGCCGCCGAGCAGCGGCAGCGTGCCGAATTCACCCGCAAGTCCCGACAGCCATGAACCGAACAGGAATAGCCCGATGCCGGCGAGCAGCACGGGCTTGCGCCCATACAGATCGCCCAACTTGCCCCACACCGGCACCATGACGGTCGAGGATAAAAGGTATGCGGTGGTTACCCACGAATAGAGCTCGAGACCATGCAATTGGCTGATGATCACCGGCATCGCCGTGGACACGATGGTCTGGTCCAACGCCGAGAGCAGAAACACGATCATGACGCCGATTATCGTTATCCTTCGTTCGGCGTCCGTGAAATGCGCTGTCGTCAAGATTCAAACTCGGTCATTGGTGCATTATCGCAGCGCGCCTACCCCGTAGCACGAATTTTTGAATCTTTCCGGTTGCGGTCTTCGGCAATTCATTCACGAAGTGAAACGCGCTGGGAACTTTAAAATGCGCCAGCGCAGCACGGGCGAAATCACGCAGCTCAGCCTGCGTCGCAGACTCACCGGCGCGCAGTATGACG
This sequence comes from Steroidobacteraceae bacterium, assembly GCA_035318305.1. GTDB lineage: Bacteria > Pseudomonadota > Gammaproteobacteria > Steroidobacterales > Steroidobacteraceae > Bog-1198. Next base: position 27,878 of record DATHFB010000140.1, read on the forward strand.
AATGCATGGGGCGACTCGCCCCACTTCTCATGCGGCATGCCGACCACCGCAACCTCGAGCACGGCCGGGTGGCGCAATAGCGCGCCCTCGACTTCGATCGAGGAGATGTTCTCCCCGCCGCTGATGATGACGTCTTTGAAGCGATCCCTGATCTCGATGTAGCCGTCGGGATGCACGACCGCCCCATCGCCCGAATGAAACCAGCCGCCGGCGAACGCCGCCGCGGTCGCCTGAGGATCGTTGTAATAGCCGGACATGACGACATTTCCCCGGGCGACGATTTCACCCATGGTCGCGCCGTCTTGCGCAACGTCCTGCATGTCGCCATCCACCACACGCAGCTCGCCGGAGGTGATCAATTCAACGCCCTGGCGGGCCTTCACGGTCGCGCGGTCGGCACAGGAAAGCGCCGCGTGCTCAGGCAGTGCCTCGCAAATGCTGATGAAGGGTGCTGTCTCGGTGAGGCCATATACCTGCGTCACGTCCCAGCCGAGTTCGGACTCCAGGCGTTCGATGGTTGCGGCGGCGGGAGGCGCCCCGGCAGTCATCACGCGTACGCCCCGGGGCAGATGACTGCGGCTCTCTTCCGGGCCATTGGCGATGCTGATGAGGACGGTGGGCGCGGCGCAAAGATGCGTCACGCGTTCGCGCCGCACCTGTTCGTAGATGGCCGATGCTTCGACCGCACGCAGGCATACATGAGTTGCCCCGGCCGCGGTGACCGTCCACACGAAGGTCCATCCGTTGGCATGGAACATCGGCAGCGTCCACAAGTACCGGTCGGCGGGCGTCAGCGGCCAATGCGACAGCGACCCCACCGAATTCATCCATGCATTGCGATGCGTAATCATGACGCCCTTGGGGCGTGACGTCGTGCCGCTCGTATAATTGATCGACAGCAGATCCGTCTCGGCGATTTCCGGAAACTCGAAGGATTCAGGGCTGCGTTCAATCAACGATTCGTAAGAAAGCCATCCGGCCTTATCGCCTTCCAGCGCGACGAAATGCTGTACCTGCGGCATCCGCGCTCGAACGCTCTCGACCATGTTCAAGTACTCGCCGTGCACGCACAGGACCTTTGCGCCGCTGTGCGTCGCCACGTAGACGAAATCATCGGCGGACAACCGGTAGTTGATGGGCACGATGACCGCCCCGAGTTGCGGTATGGCGTAGAATTGCTCGAGATGCTGATGCGTGTTGGGTGCGATTGTCGCAACCCGGTCGCCTTTGGCAACGCCCAGCTTCGCGAGCGCGGCGCTCCAGCGGTCGCAGCGCGTGCCGAATTCGGCATACGTGAGGCGAAGATTGCCGTCGACCACGGCCTCGCGCCGTCCATGCAGTTTGCGTGCGCGGCGCGCGAATTCGAGAGGTGTCAGCGGTGTTTCCATGCGTACCAAAGCGTACCAGATTGAGGGAGATACGGATGGATCCTGGTGTTGCAACGGCGCTGCGGGGCGTCAAGCGTTTGGTCTTGTTGAGTGCTGCTGCGATGGTTGGTTGTAGTGCGCAGCCGAAGATCGACACGCGTTACCACGCCGTCAGCCAGGATAGCCGGGTGCAGTTCATCGTACTGCACTACACGGAAATCGATTTTGCACGCTCGCTGCACCGGCTGACGGAAGAAGAAGTCAGCAGCCATTACTTGGTCAATGATCAGCCGCCGACGATTTATCGGCTCGTCGATGAAGACCGGCGGGCTTGGCATGCCGGACCGAGCTACTGGCAGAGTTACACGCATCTGAATTCGAGTTCGATCGGCATTGAGATCGTCAATTCGGGCAATGGCGGCGATCCGAATGCAGGCTACGCTGAATACCCTGGGCAGCAGATCGAACAAGTCATTGAGCTCGTGCGCGACGTGCAGCGACGCCATGGCGTGCGGCCTGACCGGGTCCTGGGACACAGCGATGTTCAGCCTTTGACCAAGCAGGATCCGGGCCCGCGCTTTCCCTGGTACCAACTCGCACTGGCGGGGTTGATCGTGTGGCCGGATCCTGATGCCGTCGCCGCGGCGCGTTTGCGTTACGGGCAAGAACTGCCGGCGCTGCTGTGGTTTCAGCAGCGCCTTGCAGCGCACGGATTTGAGGTCCGGCAGAACGGTCAACTCGACGATGCGACGCGGGCAAGTTTGAGTGCATTCCAGATGAAGTACCGACCGGCGCGATATGACGGCGTGCCGGACGCGGAGACCGCAGCATTGCTCGAGGTCTGCACGCGGCCCGGTGGTTGGGTTTTGAAAGGTGTGGACGGTCAGTGGCACTCGTACCAGACGCCGCAGTGATTCGCCTATGCGGCTGGCGCTGCCCTATTCAGCTTCGATGAGAATGGCCCGGAAATCATTGACATTCGTCAGCGTGGGTCCGGTGATGACCGAATCACCGAGCGCCGTAAAGAACCGGTGGGCATCGTTGTCGTAGAGCATATCCTTCGGACTCAACC
>DATHFB010000141.1:0-32672 GCA_035318305.1 Steroidobacteraceae bacterium
GCGGCGGTGGCGGCGGCGGGGGTTCGCTGGATTGGCTCGATATCATGCTGGTGACCGGCATTCTGCTCGTCTTGCGCGGGCACGCGGCCCGGCGGCCGCGCCCATAGGACAGGCTCCTGAGTTCTTCTCGCGCGCAGGCTGTTGCGGCGACTGTATAATCGTCAACATGACCAGCCCCAAACTGCGCGGCGCTACCGTTCAATCGGTGAAAACCCATCGCGACGCGCGCGGCACCTTGTTTGAACCGCTCACCGACGCCGAACTGCAGGCACAAAAAAATGTGCACGTGGTGCTCTCGCACCCAGGCGAAATACGCGGCAATCACGTGCACCGCACGGCCGTGGAAACCACGACCGTGGTGGGACCCTGCTTGGTCCGGCTGAAAGAGGAGGGGACGGTTCGCGACATCGACGTGCCGGCCGGCGAAATATTGCGATTAACCATTCCGCCGGGCGTGGTGCACGCGTTTCGCAACACCGGCGATTCCGCCATGGTGTTGGTGTCGTTCAGCACCAATCTGCACGATCCGGCAGGCGCGGACACGCAGCGGGAGCAGATTCTTTAAGCGGGCTTGGCAGTCCCGTCAAAGCTCATAGCCGCGCTTGAAGTCCCGAATGTGCTTTTCCATCCAGGTTCTGGCCTGCTCGCATTTTTTCAGTTTGATGGCGTCGATAATTTTGCTTTGGGCGGCTTGAATTCGCGCGCGGGCCTGCGGCACGCGGTCAATGATTTCTGTCAGTGCGGGCACCAACAAAAGATTCAGCGGCGACTGCGACAGCGCCAATACTTGATTGCCGCTCGCGGCCGCAACTGCCGTGAAAAAATCCACCACGGCGGATACCGCGGCGGCGGTGTCGGTGATCTCGCGCTTGAACAGGGCGCTGGCACGGGTGAGTCCCTGCAGCTGCGCTGGAGTGCGTCGCGATGCCGCATAGTGGGCGGCGGCCGGTTCGATCGCCATCATGGCTTCCCACAGCTCCATGAAGGTCACGTCGTGAAGCGCGAGCGCGCGGCTCACGCCGGAGCTGACGCGGCGGGGTTCGGGGCGAGTGACTCGCAGGCGCTTCTCGCCGCGCTCGCGCCCCAATAATCCGTGGATCTCCAGTTCGCGAATTGCTTCACGAATGGTCGAGCGGTTCACACCGAACTGGCGGGCGAGATCGGTCTCGGACGGCAGCGCGTCGCCGGTGCGCAGTGATCTTGCGACTATACGCTGCTCGATCAGATTCGCGATTTGCCGGTAGGCCGGACGATCATCCAGCGGTACGAACAGATCGGTCATGCCCCTTCCCCAAACAGTTCGCGGCCGATCAGCATGCGGCGAATTTCCGAGGTGCCCGCGCCGATTTCATAAAGCTTGGCGTCGCGCAGCAATCTTCCCGTGGGGTAGTCGTTGATGTAGCCATTCCCGCCCAGAAGTTGCAGCGCATCGAGCGCGACGCGCGTGGCCGCCTCGGCGCAGAACAAGATGCACGCCGCGGCATCCTTGCGCGTGGCATCGGCGCGGTCGCAGGCCGCGGCCACCATGTAAGCGTAGCTGCGGCACGCGTTCAAAGAGGCGTACATATCCGCGAGCTTGCCCTGCACCAGCTCGAAGGTGCCGATGGCCTGGCCGAATTGCTTGCGCTCGCGCACATACGGCACGGCCACATCCAACGCGGCGGCCATGAGGCCCAGCGGACCGCCCGAGAGCACCACGCGCTCGTAGTCCAAGCCGCGCATCAATACGTTGACGCCGGCATTTTCGCGGCCCAACAAATTCGCGGCAGGCACCTCGCAGTTATCGAACACCAGTTCGCTGGTGCTCGAACCGCGCATCCCGAGCTTGTCGAGTTTTTGCGCCGGCGTGAAACCGGCAAAGTCCTTTTCGATGATGAAGGCGCTGATGCCGCGTGAACCGGCTTCCGGCATGGTCTTGGCGTACACCACCAGCACATCGGCCTCAGGACCGTTGGTGATCCACATCTTGCGGCCATCGAGCACGTAGCTGTCGCCATGGCGAACGGCCTTGAGCTGCATCGACACGACGTCCGAGCCGGCGCCCGGCTCGGACATCGCGAGCGCCCCGACATGTTCGCCGCTGAGGAGTTTCGGCAAGTACTGCTGCTTTTGCGCATCGGTGGCGTTGAGCGCCAGCTGGTTCACGCAAAGATTGGAATGCGCGCCGTAACTCAATCCCACCGCACCCGAAGCGCGGGAGATTTCTTCCATGGCCACGACGTGCGCCAAATAGCCTAAGCCTGAGCCGCCGTCCTCCGGACTGACCGTCATGCCGAGCAAACCCAAATCGCCGGCTTCGCGCCATAGGTCGCGCGGAAAAACGTTGCTGCGGTCGATTTCGTTGGCACGCGGGGCGATGCGCTCTTCGGCAAAGCGCCGCACCTGGTCTCGGACGGTATCGATGACTTCACCGAGGCCGAAATTGAACTCGCGGTATGCAGAATCGGCCATTTTTGCGGCCCCCCATTGTCAACTAATCCAGATCGTTGGATAATCCGATTGTCCGACAATTCTGCCCCTAGGGCAACAAAGCCAATGGCCAAAATAGCCTCGAAACTCGATACCCGGTCGCAGGAATTTGCCGATAACCGCGCTGCAATGCAGTCGGTGGTCGATGATCTGCGTGCGACGCTGCATCGCAACGCAGCCGGAGGCAGCATCGCCGCCCGCGAAAAACATGCCAAGGCGGGAAAACTCTTGGCGCGTGAACGGATCGCCGCGCTGCTCGACCCCGGTTCGCCCTTCCTGGAGTTGTCGGCGCTGGCGGCGCAGGGGGTGTATGGCGAAGCGTTGCCGGGCGCGGGCCTGATCACGGGCATAGGCCGGGTTTCGTCGCGCGAATGCATGGTGGTTGCCAATGACCCCACGGTGAAGGGCGGCACCTACTATCCGCTGACCGTGAAGAAGCATCTGCGGGCGCAGGAGATTGCCGGCGACAATGCCTTGCCGTGCATCTACTTGGTCGAAAGCGGCGGCGCGTTCCTGCCGCGACAGGATGAAGTCTTTCCCGATCGCGATCACTTCGGCCGCATTTTCTTCAATCAGGCGCGCCTCTCGGCGCAGGGCGTCGCGCAGATCGCGGTGGTACACGGCTCGTGTACGGCGGGCGGCGCGTATGTACCGGCGATGTCCGACCACGCCATCATCGTACGCAACCAAGGACGCGTGTTTCTCGGCGGGCCGCCGCTGGTTCGTGCGGCCACCGGTGAGGAAATCGATGCGGAATCCTTGGGCGGTGCGGATGTGCACTGCCGCCGCTCCGGCGTCACCGATTACTACGCAGAGAACGACAGGCATGCGTTGGCCTTCGCGCGGCGTGCGGTGGCGCGCCTGCGAACGCCCACCATTCGAGCGGCCCAGCCGGGTTCACCGGTGAGCGGGCGCGAAAGCCCCTTCGATCCCACCGAGTTGTACGGCATCATCCCTCAAAATTCGCGCAAGCCCTACGACGTACACGAACTCATCGCGCGCCTCGTCGATGGCGCGTGGTTCGATGAGTTCAAGGCTCTCTATGGCGCCACGCTGGTCTGCGGTTTCGCCGACATCCACGGCACCACGGTCGGGATATTGGCGAACAACGGCATCTTGTTCTCCGAGAGCGCACTGAAGGGCACCCATTTCATCGAGCTGTGCTGCCGCGAAGGCATTCCTTTGGTGTTCCTGCAGAACATCGCCGGTTTCATGGTGGGCCAGGCGGCCGAAGCGGGCGGCATCGCCAAGGATGGAGCGAAGCTCGTCACCGCGGTGGCCTGCGCATCCGTGCCGAAGTACACCATCGTCATCGGCGGCAGTTTCGGCGCCGGCAATTACGCCATGTGCGGCCGTGCGTACAGTCCGCGTTTTTTGTTTCAGTGGCCCAATGCGCGCACCTCGGTCATGGGAGGCGAGCAGGCTGCGAGCGTCCTGGCGACCATCAAGCGAGAGGCACTGGAGCGCAATGGCGAAACCTTCAGCGATGTCGAGGAAGAGAAACTCAAGGCGCCCATTCGTGAGCAATTCGAACGCCAAGGGCATCCGTACTATGCATCGGCGCGGCTGTGGGACGACGGCGTCATCGACCCTCTCGATACCCGGCGCGTTCTGGGACTGGCGCTCGCCCTGACCCGGGCGCAAGACACGGCTGCCACGCGCTTCGGCGTATTCCGGATGTGAGTAAAGCAATGATCCGACGACTGCTCGTGGCCAACCGCGGCGAAATTGTCTGCCGCATCGTGCGTACTGCGCGGCGTCTGGGAATGACGACGCTCGCGGTGTATTCGGACGCCGATCGAAACGCGCAACACGTACGCAGCGCGGATGAAGCGTATTACTTGGGTCCGTCGCCGGCCGCGTCCAGCTATCTGGACATCGGCAAGCTCATCGCCCTTGCACAGCGCGTGGGCGCCGATGCGATTCACCCCGGGTATGGTTTTCTCTCGGAGAACGCGCGATTCGCGCAAGCCTGCCAGGACGCGGGTTTGATTTTCATCGGCCCGCCCGCCTCAGCGATCGAGTCCATGGGTTCGAAGAGCGCCTCGAAGGCCGCCATGGCGGCAGTGGGCGTGCCGGTCGCGCCCGGCTATCACGGCGATGAGCAATCCGCACAACGTCTCATCGAGGAAGCGGCACGCGTGGGATTCCCGCTGATCATCAAAGCCAGCGCGGGCGGCGGCGGCAAAGGCATGCAAGTGGTGAACTCCGCCGCCGAGGTGCCGGCGGCCGTGGAGTCGGCGCAGCGCCTGGCACGCACGGCCTTTGGCGATGATCGCTTGCTCATGGAGCGTTACTTTCCCAAGGCGCGCCACGTGGAAGTGCAGATCTTTGCCGATTCGCATGGGCAGACCGTGAGTCTGTTTGATCGCGACTGTTCCGTGCAGCGCCGGCACCAGAAAATCATCGAAGAAGCGCCGGCTCCGGGCTTGCGCGATGCAGTCCGCACTTCGATGGCGCAGGCCGCCGTCAAATCCGCGCAGGCCGTGGGTTACATCGGCGCAGGCACGGTGGAGTTCCTGGTCGACGATGCTCAGAACTTCTACTTCATGGAAATGAATACCCGATTGCAGGTGGAACATCCGGTGACGGAACTCATCACCGGCATCGATCTGGTTGAATGGCAGCTGCGCATCGCGCAGGGCGAGCGCTTGCCCCGCGCCCAGGCGCAGATGTCGCAGCGCGGCTTCGCTGTCGAGGCGCGCCTGTACGCCGAGGATCCGGCGCACGAATACCTGCCGAGCGTCGGACAAATCACTCACTTGCGCTGGCCCGAGAGTGTGCCGGGGCTGCGCCTGGATACCGGGGTCGAGTCGGGCGATGAGATATCGACATACTACGACCCCATGCTGGGAAAAATCATCGCCTGGGGAGAATCACGGGCTACCGCCATCGAGCTTCTGCACCGCGCCTTGAGCGAGGTGCAGATCGTGGGGGTGGCAACCAACCGGGCACTGCTGACCAGCGTGCTCGCCGATCAAGAGTTTCGCCGCGGAGCGGTGGGCACCGATTTTCTAAACACACGCCGCGCGAAATTATTGTTCGGCGAACCGCCCGCTGCCGGCCCCGATATCGCACTGGGCGCGGTGTGGTGCGCCGCGAAGAATACCGGCGCCAACGCGCTGTGGGAGGATAGCCGCGGCTGGCGTCTGGCGGCGCCGGCCGGCACCACGTGGCGCTTCGCGGAAGGCAATGCGGCCATTGAGGTTTCAACGCCGGACGAGTACCTGGTGCGGGTTGGCAAGCACGACTATGCCGTGCGCGTACTGTCGCGCAGCGCCGATCTGCTGCTCGTGGAATGCCAGGGTCAGAGGCAGAGCGTCTCGGTGTTTGATGCCAATCCGCTGTTGCATCTATTTCGCGACGGCCGGCATGTCGCGCTGCACCCGGAGCGCACCGATGATGGCTTGCAGGTCGCCGGCGACAGCGAGCAGGGATCATTGCTGACGCCGCTGCCGGGAACCATCGTGGCGGTACATGTCGCGACGGGTCAGCAAGTCGCTCGCGGTACGCCCTTGGTGACGGTCGAAGCGATGAAAATGGAACACACCCTCACCGCGCCCTACGATGGCGTGGTGTCGCGAATTGCCTATGCAATAACCGACCGGGTTCAGGCGGGTGCTGTTTTGGTGGAGCTTACGCCGCTTTGAGAATAACGCTGATCGCGCATGGCGCTGTTCACGCGACTTGCGCGTCGATTGCCATCTCGAGCGTCGGCAGGGTGACCTTGAAGCGGGTTTCCCGGCCCACCTGACTGGCCAGCGCGATCTTGCCGCCCGCCTCGTGCACATAGCGACGGACCAGCGACATGCCGGCGCCGTGCCTGGTAGCGCCGTCGGTATCCGTCATTGTGGTAAAGCCGGGTTTGAATATCAATTTGATCGCCTGACGATCGCGCAACAGGCGCGCTTCCTCCGCGGTGAGAATTCCCTTCGCCACGGCAACGTCGCGCACCTTGCCGGGATCGAGTCCCCGTCCGTCGTCTTGAAACGTCAATTCAAAGCCGTTGCCAGGCACCGCTTTGAATTCCAAGCGCAGCGCGGCATATACCTGCTTGCCCGCGGCTTCACGCTCAGCCGCGGTTTCAATGCCATGCACGACGGCATTGCGAATGAGTTGGATCGCCACATTTTTCACGGTCGCCTGATAGCGCGTGGGAACCAATTCCAATCCGCTGCAGGCAAGGACCACGATTTTGTGATTTTCCTGCGCCACCAGGTCGGTCAGCGTGGTCAGGGTGCTTTCCAGGCTGCCCACGGCCGCCATGCGTTGCGCCGCGGGTGCGGCGTGCTGCGCCAGTTCAGCAAGAAATTGCGGTGCTTCGATGACCTGAGTGCCGTTTTCGGTGATGCGCGCTTCGGGTGCGGCCGGTTCGGCTTCCCGTAGCGGGCCCGCTTGGGAGGTGAGCGACCGCAGCATGGCAAAATGTCCGTACAGCGCATCGAGCTTCACCGCCAACGGCAGGAAGTCGCTGCCGCTCAAAGTCTCGCGGCTGCGCAATTCCTGCAATGCATCCTCGAAGTCGCGCGCAGCAGTCTGCAGCCCGGTTAACTTGAGGGCCGCGGCGTCACGCCGTATGCGGTCGACTTCCTCCAGGGTTTCCTCGAGCTTGTTGCGAAAGGCCCCGGCCTCGCGCGCCGGTTTTTTCAATACGCCGTTGATGGAGTTCATCGAGGCGTCGGTTCTTTGCAAAAAGGCGCCGAATCGGGCTGCGCCGGCCTGCAGGACGCTGCGCAAGATTTCGCCCTGAGTCAGCACCTGGACTCGCAGGTCTTCCAGCTCCCGATGCTGCTGGGTGCGCGCGGTAATATCGGTGACACGCACCATCCAAGAACGCGCCTCATGTGCGATCTCGACGGCGCTGAATTCAAACGAATAATGGGCGTTGAGGAGGCTGCCGTCGGCGTTCGTCAATTTGACTTCCACGTCCAGGAGCGGATCCGGCTCCGCGGTCTCGCCCTGGCCGGGTTCCAGAAAGTGCGTCATGTGAGTGCGGACGAGACTGAGAGTTTTCGCGGAAACCAGCGGAGCGATCAATTTCTCGACCGTGAGATTCGCAAAATCTTGGCGGCGAAACAGCGAGCCGAGAGACTCCGAAACCTGCGGTTGGATCTTGCCCTTCGAATCCATGAGGAACAGTCCCGCGGAACTGGTTTTCAGGATGGAGTCAGTCAGACGATTGCTGGCGCTGATCAGTTCCTGTTTTTCGCGCTCGTGGCGCTTGACGGATATGAACATGACCTCGACAGGGTGCCAAAGGCCGCGCGCACGGGGCTTGATGGCTGTCACAGCCTCAAGCCGGCGATTTACTTAATATGCGCCGTAGAAGCGGCCTGTGACACGGGTCACGCTTCTAGCGTTGGGAGTCAGTTCTCAGGCGACGGCGGCGATGGGTGCCAAGTCGGCCAGCAACTCATCCACAGAGGCGTAACGGGCGCTTTGCTGCTTCGCCATGAGGCGGTCGAGCAGCGGCTGCTGCATCACCGTAGATTCGGGCAGCGACGGTACGGGCGCGGTGGTGTGCTGCGACATGATGGCAAGGGCGCTTCGGCCGCCATAGGGCCGCTGGCCGGTGAGCATCTCGTAGAACATCACCCCCAAACTGTAGAGGTCGGTCCGCACATCGACCCGCTGTCCCTGCGCCTGCTCAGGACTGATGTAGTAAGGAGAACCGAGCACCTGGCCTACGCCCGTGCTGCCGTCTTCATCCAGTGAACGGCGGGCCAGGCCGAAGTCGATGAGCACCGGGGAATTGTCCTCGCGCAACATGACATTCGCCGGTTTCAAATCACGATGCAGGATCCCGAACACGTGAATGACGCGCAGCGCCTCTGCGATGGCGCGCAAATAATAGAGACTTTCATCCACGCTCAACGGATTTCGCAGGCGATCGCGCAGATCGCCGCACGGAAAATATTCCATGGCCAGGTACAGATGCCCGGGCAGGGAGCCAAAGTCGTGAATCTCCGCAATCGCGCGATGCGTAATGCTCGAGATGATTTCGTATTCTCGCTGGAATCGTTCGGCATCGCCCAATTCCCGCTCCGATGCGCCGCGCGTCATCACCTTGAGGACCACGTTTCTGCGCAGACGGTCGCTGCGCGCGAGAAAAACCGATGAGAAATTGCTGGTGGCAATCTCTTTGACGATGGAGTAGCCGGGAACCTCGATGATGGCGGAATTCTCGCTGTTGGTCATCATGGCGGCGGCTTGCGCAGCAACGCGCCGTTTGGCAAAGGCTTCGCCAATCGCCGTCAGCAACTGGTCGCGCGTGATCTGCGACAGCGGTAGGTAGTCCTTGGCACCGCCCTTGAGGGCTCGGACCGCCGACATTTCATTGCCATTGTCAGCCAGCAAAATGCAGTGCAAGGCGGGCTGCGTGCGCAGCAGCTGGGTCATGCCATTGAGCACGGCGTCGGCGGCGGCATCATTGCCAAAATCAGCCTGCAGCACGACGGCGTCGGGGGTGCGCTCGCTGATCAGCCGGGTCAAGGGCGCCATTTCCCCGGCGCGAAGGGTCGTCACCTGTGCGTTGGGCCAATGGCTCGTGACATGGTGCGTCAGCCATTGCAAGCGTTTGCTGTCGCCACCCACCACCACCAGAATTGGACCCACGTCTGCCATACTGGTAAGGGTAGTCGGTGAACGCTTAGGATTGCCCGTGGGGAATTCACATTTCGGGCCCCCGGGGCGCCGATACCTTGAAAATTACCCCATTTAGTCTGGAAAATTGCAACCAACACCCCAGCTTTGGGGTCTGTATTTCAATCCAGAATCTTTCTTTGGTCAGAGGACGTAATTAATGGGAAACATCAGAACTTGGTCGCTCGCGGTGATTGCGGGCATCTTTGTGATGGTTGTCGCTCATCAGCGCTCGAACGCCGATGCGCGCCCGGGTCAATCGGGTGCACCGACTGTTGCTGCGGCGCTCGCTCCCGCGACTGCGCCGGCCGGACGCGTGACGGGATTGCCGGATTTTTCAGGGTTGGTTGCCGAGGCCGGCGCGTCCGTGGTGAATGTCAGCGTGACGGAAAAGGCTCAGAAAATCCCGGGCCTCAGTGGACAGGGGCAGGGGCAGGGGGAAGGGGACGATCCGCTGTCGCAATTCTTCCGCCGCTTCCAGGTGCCGACGCCGGGTCCGGATCGTGCGCCGCCGAGCAAGGGCGTGGGTTCGGGTTTCATCGTCAGTTCGGACGGTTATGTGTTGACCAATGCGCATGTGGTTTCAGACGCATCTGAGGTGGTCGTCACACTCACTGACCGCCGGGAGTTCACCGCCAAAGTGGTCGGTATCGACAAAGCCAGCGACGTTGCGCTGATCAAAATCGCCGCGACCGGCTTGCCGACCGTGCGCTTCGGCGACCCCGCCAAATTGCGGCCGGGTCAATGGGCCATCGCGATCGGTTCGCCCTTCGGTTTTGAGAACAGCGTGACGGCGGGCGTCATCAGCGCGATCGGGCGGCCGTTGAACGATGGCAGCGGCAGCAGTTACGTGACCTTCATTCAAACCGATGCCGCGGTGAACCCGGGAAATTCCGGTGGACCGTTGTTCAACATCGACGGCGAAGTCATTGGCATCAATTCGCAGATCTATAGCCGCACCGGCGGCTATATGGGCGTCTCCTTTGCCATACCCATCGACTTCGCTTTGAACGTCAAGGATCAGCTGCAGAAGAACGGCAAGGTGCTGCGCAGCCGCATCGGCGTCTCAGTGCAGGATATTAAGCAACAACTCGCCCTGTCATTCGGCTTGACCACACCGCATGGCGCGTTGATCAGTTCGGTGGATCCCACGGGCCCCGGCGAGAAGGCCGGCCTGAAGGCGGGCGACGTCATTACCAGCGTCAATGGGCGCAACATCGATCATTCCTGGGACCTGCCCGCCATCGTGTCGCAGCTGCCGCCCGGCAGCCAGGCGCGATTGGGGATCTGGCACGATCGCAAAGCCACCGAGGTGACCGTCAAGACGGTGCTGCTGGAGGATTCACCAGGTCAGGTTGCACGAAACTCGGGCGAGGACAGCGGCGGCAAGCTGGGGTTGGTCTTGAGATCGCTGCAGCCCAACGAGCAACAGGAATTGCACACCAAGGGCCGATTGCTGATCGAAGACGTCACGGGCCCGGCGCTGGCTGCCGGACTGCAGCCCGGGGACGTCGTGCTGGGCGTCAACGGCGTGCGGGTGGCCACCGTGGCCGATTTGAAGCGCGAGGTAGCCCGGGCCGGGCATAACGTGGCGCTTCTTGTGCAGCGCGAGGATGCCCAGATTTATTACCCCGTCGATGTGGGGTGATCGATGTGGGGTGATGGGTTTCGTTGTACTTAGGCCTGGTAATCAGGCTTAATCGCGGCCGTGCAAAGCGCCGCGCCCCTGTTTTCCAGTAGTTCCCGTGTCGCCGGCTCCCCGCCGGCGACTTTCCTGCCGACCTCGCGCGCGGAAATGGCGGCGCTTGGCTGGGAGCAGTGCGACATCATCATCGTCACCGGGGATGCCTACGTCGATCATCCCAGCTTCGGGATGGCGATCATCGGGCGCGTATTGGAGGCGCAAGGATTCAAGGTCGGGATCATTGCGCAGCCGGACTGGCATAGCACCCGCGACTTCGAGGCGCTCGGCGCGCCGCGGCTGTTCTTCGGCGTGACCGGCGGCAACATGGATTCGATGGTCAATCGCTACACCTCGGATCGGCGGGTGCGCAGCGATGATGCGTACACACCGGGCGGGCAGGGCGGCAAGCGCCCGGACCGCTGCGTCATCGTGTATTCGCAGCGCATCCGCGAATCCTACAAGGGCGTACCCATCGTGGTCGGCGGCATCGAAGCCAGCCTGCGGCGCATAGCGCATTTTGATTATTGGTCCGAACAGGTGCGCCGCTCCGTGTTGGTCGATGCCAAGGCGGATCTGCTGGTGTACGGCAACGCGGAGCGGCAGATCGGCGAGATCGCCCGGCGGCTGGATGAGGGCGCACTCATGGCCGACATCACCGATTTGCGAGGCACCGCGTTCTTACGCCGCGGCATGCCGGCAGGCTGGGTGGAAATCGACTCGAGCGAATTGGATACGCCGGGCCCTTTGAGCCCGCCCGTTGATCCTTACGCCGGCGAGGAGGAACGCAGGACCGCGTTGGCGCCCGCGGCGGCTGCGGTGAGTACGGTGGCTGTAGCGAGTACGGCGGCTGCGGCGAACGCTGCGCCCGCCGCGTCTGAAAAAATCGTGAAGTTCTATCGCAAAGTGCCGAATGCGCAGCGCGAGCGCAGCGTCATCCGCATGCCCTCCTTCGAGCAAGTCAGTAAAGACCCCGTGCTGTATGCGCACGCTTCGCGCATCCTGCACTTGGAGTCGAATCCCGGAAATGCGCGCGCACTGGTGCAGCGGCACGGAACGCAAGAGCTGTGGCTGAATCCGCCGCCCATTCCATTGGCGACGGCGGACATGGATGCCATTTACGAATTGCCCTACGCGCGCCGGCCGCACCCCTGCTACGCGGACGCGAAGATTCCCGCCTACCACATGATTCGTTTCTCGGTGGCGATTCAGCGCGGATGCTTCGGGGGATGTACCTTCTGTTCGATCACCGAGCATGAGGGCCGCATCATTCAGAGCCGCTCGGAAGACTCCGTCATTCGCGAGATCGAGACGATTCGCGATGACGTGAAGGGATTCACCGGCGTCATCTCGGACTTGGGCGGTCCGACGGCCAACATGTATCGCCTGCATTGCAAGAGCACGGCGATCGAGTCTGCCTGCCGAAGACCATCGTGTGTGTTCCCGGGCATTTGTCCGAATCTCAATACCGACCATGCTCCGCTCATCAATTTATATCGCCGTGCGCGGGCGCTGAAAGGGATCAAGAAAGTATTGATCGCATCGGGCGTTCGCTACGATCTTGCGATTGAATCGCCGGAGTACGTCAAGGAGCTCGCGACCCACCATACGGGCGGTTATTTGAAAATTGCACCGGAGGCCATTGGTGAAGGGCCGCTGTCGAAGATGATGAAACCCGGCGTCGGCAGCTACTACAGATTCAAGGAACTGTTCGATAAGTATTCGAAGGAAGCGGGCAAAGAGCAGTACCTGATTCCTTATTTCATTGCCGCCCACCCCGGCACTCGCGATGTCGACATGCTCGAACTGGCGTTGTGGCTGAAGAAAAACGGATTTCGCGCCGATCAAGTTCAGGCGTTCTTACCGTCGCCCATGGCAACCGCCACCGCGATGTATCACTCCTCCAAGAATCCCCTCAAGCGCGTCAGCCGCACCAGCGAGGAGGTCGTGATACCGAAGGGCATCAAAGTGCGCCGCCTGCACAAGGCCTTTCTGCGCTATCACGATTCGGCCAATTGGCCCATCTTGCGCGACGCCTTGAAGCGCATGGGGCGCGCGGACTTGATCGGCAATGGCAAGCAGCATCTCATTCCCGCGTACCAGCCTGTGGGATCGAGCCGCTCGACAGCGATCCGGCCCTTTCGCACGCAGCACACGGGCCTGCCAAAATCAGGCCGGGCCGGCAGCAGTTCACGGCGAGGAAGAGCATAAAGCGGGGATATTCAGCCAGGCTCCCAGGGAATCGCTTGCTTGCCTGCCTTTGGTACGATTAGAGTTCCGGGCGGTCTGGGAGGCTGCTCCTGGGCTCACCGCCGCATTTCATCAACGGTTTGGGAGCGCGATCAACGCCTTGGGCTGTCGGGGCGCGTGTGCAGAATGAGCAAGTGGGTAGTACATAAATTCGGGGGTTCCAGCGTCGCAGACGCCGCCTGCTTCCGGCAGGTTGCGGAAATCGTCGAGGCGTCGTCGAACCCGCGCGAAGCCATCGTTCTTTCCGCCTGCCGCGGGGTTACCGATTCGCTGCTCGAGCTGGTCACGCTGGCCGAGCAGCCCGACAAGGAATTCGGGCCGCCCATTCGTGCGCTGAAGGCTCGACATTTGGATCTGGCGGCCGAGCTGATATCGAAGTCCGCTTACGAAACCTACAAGGCGCAGTTCGAGCGGGATTGTCTTGATATCGCCGGCATGCTGCAGACGGTGCGGCTGATCCGATCCTCGACCTATTCCATGCGCGATGTGATCGCCGGCTTCGGTGAGATATGGTCTACGCGCTTGTTCGCGCCGTTCCTGCGAGAGCGGGCCCGCATCAAGGGCGACATCGTGTGGGTCGACGCACGCGATGTCATCATCGTCGAATGGGGCTCCTTGGGACCGGCGGTGCAGTGGACCGTGAGCGAAGCCAAACTGCAGAAATTGGTGCCGCCGGATTTTACCGGCCGCCTCATCGTCACCGGTTTCGTCGCTACTACGACCAAGGGCAAGCAGACGACATTGGGCCGCAACGGCAGCGATTTTTCAGGCTCCATTTTCGGCGCGCTGCTCGATGCGGTTGAAATCATCATCTGGACCGATGTCGACGGCGTGCTATCCGCTGATCCGCGCCTCGTGCCGAATGCGCAGGTCATCGATCAGCTTTCCTACAACGAAGCGATGGAACTGGCCTACTTCGGCGCCAAGGTCATCCATCCGCAGACCATGGCCCCGGCGGTGGCGCGCGACATCCCCATCTTCATCCGCAACACCTTCGCGCCTCAAAAACGCGGCACGCTGATTTGCGCAAATCCGGTTTCGGAGCTGAAGGTAAAAGGCATCACCAGCATCGATCCGGTTGCGCTGGTGAATCTCGAGGGCGCCGGCATGATCGGCGTCCCGGGAACGGCGCACCGCTTGTTCGGCGCACTGCGCGACGCCGGCATCTCGGTCATTTTGATTTCGCAGGGCAGCTCGGAGCACTCCATTTGCTTCGCCATTCCGGAAGCGCAAGCGGTGCGGGCCGAGGAGGCGGTACGGCGCGCTTTCGATGCCGAATTGCGCGATGGCCAGATTCAGCATGTGGAAGTGGCGCTGGGCATGAGCATTCTCGCGGTGGTCGGCGACGGCATGGCCGGCTCGCATGGCATTGCTGCGAAAGTGTTCAATTCGCTCGGCGATGCCGCCATCAGCGTGCGGGTGATTGCCCAAGGGGCTTCCGAGCGCAATATCTCCGTTGTCGTCGATGGCAAGGGAGCGGCCAGAGCGCTGCGCGCGGTGCATGCGGCCTTTTACCTGTCGCCCAACACGCTGTCGATCGGCTTGATTGGGCCGGGCACGGTCGGTCGCGTGCTGCTGGCGCAGATCGCCACGCAGCTCGAGCGCCTAAGAGAGCTGAATTTGGACTTGCGGGTTCGCGGCATCACCAGCTCGACACGCATGTTGCTCGAAGAGAAGTCGGTGGACTTGAGCCGGTGGAAGGAGCGCATGGCCGAGGCCGGCGAACCGCTCGACATGCAAAAATTCATCAACCATGTTCAAGCGGACTACATACCGCACACGGTGGTCATCGACTGCACGGCAAGCGCCGAAGTCGCCGATCAGTATCGCGACTGGCTCGCGCGCGGCATTCATATCGTCACGCCCAACAAGAAGGCCAATAGCGGCACGCTTCCCTATTACCGATCGTTGCAAGAGGCGAAACGCGCGGCGGGTACGCATTATCTATACGAGGCCACGGTAGGCGCCGGACTGCCGGTCATTCAGACCCTGCGCGACCTGCGCGGCACCGGCGATGACATCACGCAGATCGAAGGGATATTCTCCGGCACGCTGGCTTACCTGTTCAACGTATTCGACGGCAGCGAGACTTTTTCCTCGATCGTCCGTGCCGCCAAGGCGAAGGGCTATACCGAACCGGATCCGCGCGATGACCTCTCCGGTGTGGACGTGGCCCGCAAGCTGATTATTCTCGGCCGCGAGATGGGACTTACGCTGGAAATAGCCGACGTCCAAGTGGAAGGACTGGTGCCGGAAACGCTGACCCGGTGCAGTGTCGAAGAATTCATGGCGCGCCTGCCGGAATCCGACGCGGCAATGGCGGCCGCGCTGGCCGATGCACGTAAAATGAACCAGGTACTGCGCTATGTCGGGCGCATTGACGCCGGCGGCAAGGCAACCGTGGGTTTGATGCGCCTGGATGGTAAACATCCTTTTGCGAATATCGCGCTCACCGATAACGTGGTGCGCTTCGCCACGCGCCGTTATTGCGACAATCCGCTGATCGTGCAGGGTCCGGGAGCGGGGCCGGAAGTGACCGCGGCAGGCGTGTTTTCCGACCTGCTGCGCTTGTCCGCTTACCTTGGCGCTCACCTTTAGGCTCCTAGGCAATAACGAGAACACCGTGCTCAGCGACGTCACCGCCTTCGCGCCCGCCACCGTTGCCAATGTCGGCATCGGATTCGACATTTTGGGTCACGCCGTGGATGAGGTCGGCGACCGGGTGCGAATCCGGCGAATCGACGATGACGAAGTGCGAATCCGCTCCATCACCGGCGTCGCCGGCGACTTGCCGGTGGAGCCCAAGTACAACACCGCGGGACGCGCCGTGCAGGTCATGCATGCGGCGTTGTCGCCGGGATTCGGCTTCGAGCTGGATATCGAAAAAGGCATCCCTTTAGGATCCGGCATGGGCGGATCGGCGGCGTCGGCCGTCGCCGCGGTCGTTGCCGCCAACGCGCTGCTGCACGCCCCGGCGCCGCAGTTGCAGTTGCTCAAATTTGCCATGGAAGGGGAAATTGTCGCGAGCGGCGCCGCGCACATCGACAATATCGCTCCCTGCCTGTTCGGCGGCCTGACGCTCACCGTGGGCATCGACAACCCGCGCGTGAAGCAAATTCCCGTTCCGCGCGGACTGCGCTGCGTGTTGGTGCATCCGCATATGTATTTAGGCACCCGCGAAGCGCGCGCCATTCTCAATACCAATGTCAGCCGCTCTGACTATGTCTGGCAGAGCGCGAATCTGGCGGGCTTTATCAGCGGCTGCTACTCCAATGATTTGGAAATGATTCGCGAATCATTCAACGATGTGATTATCGAACCGCAGCGACAATCATTGATTCCCGGCTTCAAGGATGTGCAACGCGCCGCCATGTCTGCGGGCGCTCTCGGCTGCTCGATTTCCGGGGCGGGTCCCGCCGTTTTTGCCTGGTCCGCCATTCAACACGCGGAGGCGGTGCGCGGCGCCATGGTGGCCGCATTTGCCGAGCACGATTTGCAGTCGGACTCCTGGGTGTCCCTCATGCAGAACTACGGCGCCCGGGTGGTAAAGGCCTGATGGCAGCCCTGCGGTTTGCAAGCTCGCGCGGCGGCGCACCGCTCGTGAGCTTGAGTCAAGCCATAGCGCAGGGTCTTACTCCGGACGGCGGGCTGTATATCCCGACGCAGCTGCCGAGAGTCGATGCCGGTGCGTTCGCCGGCGCATCGAGCCTGCCGCAGCTGGCGCGCTCCGCGCTCGCCCCATTTTTCGATGGCGATGACTTGCACGACGCGCTCGGCGAGATCGCCGACGCCGCCTTGGGTGTACCCGCCCCGACAACCGCGGTCAGCGCTTGCCCCGACCCCCTGTTTGCCCTCGAGCTGTATCACGGCCCCACCGCCGCCTTCAAGGATTTTGGGGCGCGGTTTTTGGCGGAGAGCCAGCAGCGCCTGCAACCCCGCGCGCCCGCACAACCGTTGACCATCTTGGTGGCGACTTCAGGCGACACCGGAGGCGCCGTCGCAGCCGCATTCAACGGCCGCGCCTGGGCCAGGGTCGTCATCCTTTACCCCAAGGGACTCGTGAGCCCACAACAGGAGCGCCAACTAACGTGTTGGGGCGACAACGTGGTGTCGCTGCGGGTCGACGGCACTTTCGATGATTGTCAAGGATTGGTCAAGGAAGCGTTCCAAGACCCGATATTGAGCCGCAAACATCGCTTCAGCTCCGCCAACAGCATCAATATCGGGCGCCTGCTGCCGCAGATGGTGTACTACATCGCCTCCAGCCTCGAGACGGCCGAGCGCACCGGAATGAAACCGTCCTACATCATTCCGGCCGGAAATCTAGGCAATGCGTGCGCCGCGTTGTGGGCACGCGCCATGGGTTTTCCCATAGGGCGCATCATCCTGGCGCACAACATCAATCGCACCGTTCCGGATTTTCTGGCGACCGGCCATTGGCAGCCCCGGCCGAGCATCGCGACGCTGGCCTCGGCCATGGATGTCGGAAACCCCAGCAACATCGAGCGCATTCGCGCGCTTTATCCGACCTGGCAGACCCTGCGCGAACATTTGAGCGCAGACACCGTCGATGACGCTACAATTCGCGCTCGTATCGGAGGGGACTTCATGCAGTACGGACGCGAATGGTGCCCGCACACCGCGACCGCGGCGGAAGTCTACAGCCGTTTGAGCGCGGCGGAGCGGCGTGATCAGCCGTGGGTGCTGGTCGCCACGGCGCACCCGGCGAAGTTCAATGAAATCGTCGAGCCGATCATCGGCAGGCCAATCCAGGTTCCGGAGAGTCTCGCCTACCTTCTTGGCCTGCCCCAGCACTGCGTTGACCTGCCGCCGACGCTCGGCGCATTGGCCGCAGCGCTCGAATGATGAACATTCAAATCGAACCGCAGTGGATTGGCCTTGGCGCAGCCGTGCTGCTGCTGCTGACGCTTGGTTTCTTCGGTCTGCGCGCTTATCAGCGCCGCGCGCGCCGCAAGTCTCTGCTGGCGCGATTGGAGCGCGTCGCCTTGGCAGCCGCGCATCAAGTTCTCGTTCCCGATGGGATGGGCGGCTTCATCCACATCGATCACGTACTGCTCACGCTGCGCGGTATTCTGGTGCTCGATACGCGCCGGGTAACGGGCCTGATATTCGGCGGCGATCAAATGAGCGATTGGACCGTCATGGGCCGAGGCCATCGCTACACCTTCGACAATCCGCAGCCGGCGTTGTATGACCGAATCGCGGCAGTCAAGGCCGCAGTCGGCGATGTGCCGGTCGAAGGGCGCTTGTTGTTCTCGAACGTCGGAAAATTCACCAAGGGAATTCCAAAGTGGGTGGTGATGTTGGACGGCATCGAAGTGGAATTTCCAGTGGTCGATCGGGGCAGTCCAGCATTCGAGAATTCCGATCAGTATGCGGAAGGGTGGAGCCGGCTGATGGGGCAGTTGCGGCCGAGCCCGCACTTGTTCACGAACCTGTAAGCGCGAGCGCGAACAAGGCCACCGCATTGCGCGTGGTCATGGATGCGACTGCCTCCACGGTTTCGCCGCGCA
The DNA here is from genome assembly GCA_035318305.1 of Steroidobacteraceae bacterium. GTDB lineage: Bacteria > Pseudomonadota > Gammaproteobacteria > Steroidobacterales > Steroidobacteraceae > Bog-1198. The sequence goes on from DATHFB010000141.1 coordinate 18,577, forward strand.
GGTGCGCAACCGTCGCCGCAATATGCGGCAGATACGCAGGTTCATTGCGCCGTGACTTCGGCAGCGGAGTCATATCGCGCGGCAACAGATAAGGCGCGTCGGTTTCTATCAATAGCCGGTCGGCGGGGATGCGCGGCACGACTCCCCGAAGTTCAACACCGCGCCGCTCATCGCAAGCCCAGCCGGTGATTCCGATGTACAGGCCGAGTTCAAGATACGCCTCCAATTCAAGTTCACCTCCGGTAAAGCAGTGCGCGACGCCGCCTTGCAGCTTGCCGTCGAAATCATGCAAGATCGCGGCAAAATCGCCATGGGCATCCCGTTGATGCAGGAAAACGGGTTTGCGGATTTGCGCGGCGATCTCCAATTGCGCGATGAACGCGGCGCGCTGGGCCGGCGGCGGCGATAGATTGCGGAAATAGTCCAGGCCGCATTCGCCCACCGCCACAACGGACTTCAAGCGCAAGAGATCCAGCAGTTCGCCGCGTTGCGAGGCCTCAAAGAATTGCGCATGATGTGGATGCACGCCGGCCGTACTCCAGAGGCGCGACGGGTGGGCGGCGGCCAATGCCGCGGCTTGCCGGGAACTCGCCAAGTCCGCGCCGGTGACGACCAGGCGGCGCACGCCGGCCTTTAGAGCGCGTGTCATGACAGCGTCGCGATCCTCGGCAAAACTATCGTGCGTGAGGTTCGCCCCAATATCGATAAGATCCAGGCTCAAGATTGCAAACCTCGTGTGTTATCTTCGATCCATTCTAAGCGCGGGCGCCGCTTCAGAGTCCTGAGGACAGTTTAGATGCCTATCGCAAGATATATTCTGTTAACCATGATGCTCACCGCGGCCCTCGGGAGCCGCGCGCAAGAGGGCGGCGATACGCAGGCACGGATCGATTACGCCTACCAGACCGAGGATGGCAACAGCCTCGCGAGTCTCATCCAAAATTTGACGACGCAGGTCAAGAGCGACCCCGCCGATATTGCCCTGCGTTATCACCTGGCGCATGCGCAATACCGCTTCGGCCAACTATCGCACGAGCGTCATGCCTCCGGGGCGGAGGCGGCATTTTCGGATTGCATCGATGAACTGAAGCCGGTGATCGAGAAAAATGTCAAATCGGCGGAAGGCCTGGTGCTGCAAGCCGCATGCGACCTGGGGCTCGCCGGCTCAAGGATGCTGGAGGCCGTGCTGTTGCGCACGCGTGCCGCGGATCGCTTGAAAGCCGCGCTCAAGCTGGAGCCGCGCAATCCTCGCGCGGTGCTGCTGTCCGCGATGCAGGAGATGCGCCACGCGAAGCCCGGATCTCCCGAGAGTCAGCGGGCTTTCGCCGCGCTGCAGTCGGCGGCGCAACTTTTCGAACAATCTTCCGGCACCAGCAACGACGCGCCGGGCTGGGGACATGCCGAGGCCTATTTGGCGCTCGGCCAAGAGTTGCAGATGCGCGGCGACCATCTGGGCGCGCGCAATTGGATTGAAAAGGCCCTGATCGCAGCGCCGGATTATAAAACGGCGCAGCGCCGGCTTGCATTATTGGCGAAGCCGTAATCTGCTCGCGCGCTTGGCGGCACCGCTAACCTGGTATCATGCGGCGCGATGAAGCCACAAGGCACGCAGCTGTCTTTGTTCGAAACGCGCAGCCTGAGCGACCCGTTCGCGGTTCGCGTCAGTCCGCGCGCGCGGCGTCTCACGGCGCGCGTGCACGTCGGCGGGCGCGTCGAGATCGTCGTGCCGGTCGGCGTCAACGCACATGCGGTGCGCGACTTCGTGCAGCGATTCACCCCTTGGATCAATCGCAAAGTCGCCGCGATGCGTTGCTTCGTCGCCCCGATGGAAGCGATGCCGCCGTCAATCGAGTTGACTTTTACGGGTGAATACCTGGACGTGGAATGGCGTCGCGGCCCGACCCGCAAACTCGAGCAGCACAGCGGCCGAATCGTGGTACAGGCGCCGGACGATTCGGCGGGCCGCGTTTTGCTGCAGGGCTGGCTGAAGGGTGCGGCGGAAGAGCGGCTGACGCCGCGGCTGCTGCAGCTGGCGGCCGACCTGAAGTATTCCGTGTCGCGGGTGAGCATTCGCTGTCAGCGGACGCGCTGGGGAAGCTGCTCGACGCGCGGTACGGTGAGCTTGAACTGCTCCTTGGTGTTTCTGCACCCGGATGTGGTGCGTTATTTGTTCATCCATGAATTGGCTCACACCAAGCACATGAATCACTCCGCCAGCTTCTGGCGTTTGGTGGAGAAGCTCGAGCCCGAGTATCGGCGGCTCGACCGCGAGTTGTTGGCCGGCTGGCGCACCGTGCCGGCCTGGGTTTTCAAGTAGGTCTCGAGACAGGCTCCCAGTCAATGAACGAAACGCCGCCACGGGTCAAACCCTTCGTGGATTTAAGCGACGAGCAAGTCCACTGGGACTTGAGCGCGGCCTTGAGCTATTCGCAGTACCTCAATCTGGATAAGTTGCTGGACGCGCAGCACCCGCTGTCCTACGAGCATGATGAGATGCTGTTCATCATCATTCATCAAGTTTCCGAATTGTGGATGAAGTTGTGCCTGCATGAACTCAACGCCACGGTCGCCTGCGTGCGGCGCGATGATCTGGGACCGACGTTCAAAATGCTGGCGCGCGTCTCGACCATTCAACAGCAGCTGCTGCAATCGTGGGATGTGTTGGCGACCATCACCCCCCACGACTATTCGGCATTTCGCAATACATTGGGGAAATCTTCGGGATTTCAGTCGCCTCAATACCGGATGCTGGAATTTCTGATCGGCAACAAGAGCGCCGACACCATCGAAGTGTTTCGCAGCGATCCGCAGGCGTATGAAACCCTCGAGCGCGCGTTGCGCGCGCCAAGTTTGTACGACGAGGTGCTGCGCCTCTTGAGCCGGCGTGGATTGGACGTGCCGGCAGAACTGATAGATCGTGATTTCACCCAGCCATATCAGGCCAGCAAGCAGGTTGCGGCGGCGTGGCTCAGCGTCTACCACAACTCGGTGAAGGAATGGGACCTATACGAGCTGGCGGAACGTTTGGTCGACCTGGATTACAAATTCCAATTGTGGCGATTTGCGCACGTGAAGACGGTCGAGCGCATCATCGGCTATAAGCGCGGCAGCGGCGGCACGGGCGGCGTCTCGTACTTGACCAAGGCGTTGGAACTGAAGTTCTTTCCGGAGCTTTGGACCATTCGCACTTCGATGTAGGCAAAGAAAATGGCGACCATTCAAGAGCAACTGCAAAACGTCAACGTCGTCTCCAGCGATCTGTTGGCGACGCCCGAAGAGGTCAAGCGGCTTCTGCCCCTGACCAGCCAGGCGGCGCAGACGGTATTGAAGTCCCGGGAGGCGGTGCGGGCGATTTTGGAGCGCCGTGATCGGCGCCTGTTCGTGGTCGTGGGGCCGTGCTCGATTCACGATGTCGCGGCGGCGCGCGAATACGCTCAGCGGCTCAAGGATTTATCCGCCCGGGTCGACTCCACGCTGCTGCTGATCATGCGCGTCTACTTCGAAAAGCCGCGCACCACGGTGGGTTGGAAGGGACTGATCAACGATCCCGACCTTGATGACTCCTTTCACATCGAAAAAGGCATTCTGCTGGCCCGGGAACTGCTGCTATTCGTGGCCGAACTCGGACTTCCCGCGGGTACCGAAGCGCTCGACCCGATCATGCCGCAGTACTTGTCGGAACTGATTACTTGGACCGCCATCGGCGCGCGCACCACCGAATCGCAGACGCATCGGGAGATGGCAAGCGGCCTATCGACGCCGGTGGGTTTCAAGAACGGCACGGATGGCGCGCTTGCGGCATCGATCAATGCGCTGCAGTCCGTGCGGCATCCGCATCATTTCCTCGGAATCACGCAGCAGGGTCAATCGGCCGTTTTTCGCACACGAGGCAATGCACACGCGCACATCGTCTTGCGCGGCGGAGGCGGGCGGGTCAACTACGATGCCGTCAGTATTGCGGTTGCGGAACGGGAATTAACCTCGGCCGGACTGCCGGCCACCATCGTGGTTGACTGCAGTCACGGCAATTCGAACAAGGATGCGGATTTGCAGCCGCTGGTCGCGGAAAACTGCGTCACGCAGATCGTCGACGGCAACCGCTCCATCGTCGGGCTGATGCTGGAGAGCCATTTGAAATCCGGCAGCCAGTCCATACCGAAGGATCTGAGCAAGCTGGAGTATGGAAAGTCGATCACCGATGCATGCATCGACTGGGCTACCACCGAGCGCTTGGTGCTCAAGATGCACAGGGCGCTGGAAGGCCTCTTCGCCAAAACTTGAGGCGCCTTTGGCTTCTAGCCCCAGTACGACACCGCAATTTCCCACTTCGCGGCCAGGCGACGCGCAGCATCATCGCCGTTGACCAAGAGCGCGCGGTCCGCCTCGCGCATGTGATCGAGATCCGAGGCGGAATTGCCATAGGCGATGATGGGCAGGCCGGGGTATTGCTCGCGCAGGCAGGTCATGCAGCGCAGTTTCTCCTCGCCCCGGCGATTAGCCGTCTTAAGATGCCCATCGAGCCGATCTCCCTGCCACTCAACCTCTGTGCAGACAGTGCGTTCGAATCCCAGCAGCCGGCCGACGAGCGGGACATAGAGATCCGGACTTGCTGACATCAAGACCAGGCGATCGCCGGCCGCGCGATGTGCCTCCACAACGGCGAGCGCAAGCGGCCGAAAGCGCTGCTTCGGTTTTAGATTTTGAACAAAGGCGTCGGCCCAGGCATCGATCACGGCGCGCCGCTCGCCGCCCATGATCATGCGGATCACCCGTGACTTGAGCGCTCCACGATCGCGATCCTGCCAGTAGCTCACCAACGCGAAGGGCAGTCGCCAAAGCCCCAATGCCCGATGGGGACGTCGCCCCATAAACCCCAGCAGGAAGGGCAGCAGCGTATCTCGCCAGGTCAGCGTTCCGTCCAGATCGAACAGCGCTACCCAGGGCTGGACGGCGCGGTCGGCGCTCTCGCTCTTCAAATAATGTCCTTATAATGCAGCAATATAGAGATTATATCTCAATTGAATCTCACTGCGATTCGCATTCATGCTTCCACTCCCATATTCCTCATATTCCTATAGAGCGGCCGTCGATAGCCATTGTCCTGATATTGTCGCTGCATGGTTTCTTCCGTAGCGATCGTGGGCGCAGGTGCCATTGGGGCATGGATAGGCGACGCCTTCGACCGGGCGGGATGGAAGGTGTCCATGCTGGCGCGGGGCGGGACCCTTGAAGCGTTGCGCGCCTCCGGGTTGCACGTCTCCCAGGGCGATGAGACTCGCGTAAGTCGGCCCCGAGCAGGCTCGGCTGCCGAGCTGGGCGTGCACGACTATGTGTTTCTCAGCGTCAAGGCGCAGCGCCTGCCGGAACTCGCACCGCAATTGAGCCCTCTCATCGGCCCCTCGACGGTCGTGATCAGCGGCACCAACGGCATTCCCTGGTGGTTCTTTCATGATTTCGGCGGTCCGCTGGCGAATCGAAGCCTCCAGTCGGTCGATCCCGATCGGTCGCAGGAGCGAGCGTTTCCGCGGGAACGCACATTGGGCTCCGTCGTGCATGCTTCGGTGCGCGTCGCATCGCCGGCAAACGTTCGAGTGGTAGCCGCCGATCGATTCATTTTAGGCGAACCAGGCGGCGCGGTCTCGCCGCGAGTGGAATCGGTGGTCAATGCGCTTCGCGAGGGGGGCATCAACGCTCAGGCATCGGATGGCATCCGTCGCGATGTTTGGAGCAAGCTTTGGGGCAATATGAGCATGAATCCTTTGAGCGCGCTGACGCGTTGCGGAACTTCCAAGATGCTCGCCAACGCCGACGTCCGCGAGCTGTGCGTTCACATGATGGACGAGATGCAGCGCTGCGCACAGCGGCTCAACTTGGACGTTGCCATGTCGCCGGGGGAGCGCATCGCCATCACACAGCGCCTCGGCGATTTCAAAACATCGATGCTCGCGGATATGGAGGCGGGGCGTGCGCTCGAGCTCGATCCACAGCTTGGTGCGGTGGTTGAAATCGCGCGTTTGCTGGATCTTCCCGCACCCTTTCTGCGATCGGTTTTGGGCTTGACCACGCTCGCAGCTCCGTAGGACGTGAAGCTCGCATCTCGAAGGTGGGGACGGACGAAGTTCAGCAATCGCCGCGTAAATTCCGCATAATTACGCTTCACCCCGTTAAACCTTGGGAGAGGGCATGTGCGAGATGGGCATTAGTAAGTCGTGCGCGTATTGGGCGGCAGCAGCCGGCCTCGCTTTGGCCGCCGCCGTTCAAGCCGCCCCGCCCGCGGCTGCCCCGCAAGCGGCGGCGCGCGCGGAGAGCTCGCCGGCTTCCGGCTTTTCGCACATCAAGTCGCTCGGCGGCATCGACGAATATCGCCTGGACAGCAACGGCCTGACGGTATTGCTGGTGCCGGATCATTCCGCACCCGTCGTCACTTTCGAAGTCACCTATGAGGTCGGGTCGCGCAATGAAGTGACGGGCGCCACCGGAGCCACGCATATTCTCGAACACATGATGTTCAAGGGTAGCGAGGCTTACAATGATCCGAAGGGCAACAGCATCAAGCAGATGCTCGAGCGCGTGGGCGGGCAGTTCAACGCCAGCACGTCCTCCGACCGCACCAATTACTTCGCAACCATAGGCCGCGAAAGCCTCGAGAGCTATATCGCGATCGAAGCGGACCGCATGCGCCACCTGTGGCTGCGCGAGTCCGATCGACAAGCCGAAATGACCGTGGTTCGCAACGAGTATGAGCGCGGCAAGAACGATCCGGAAAACGTCCTATTGGAAGAGGTGAGCGCGGCAGCATACGTCGCGTTGCCCTATCACCATCCGACGATCGGCTGGAAGAGCGACATCGAGCACCTGCCCATTGCCAAGCTGCGCGAGTTCTATGACACCTTCTATTGGCCGAACAACGCGACGCTCACCGTGGTGGGCGACATCGAAACCGAGCCGGTACTGGGATTGATCAAGAAATATTACGGTGTGTATTCGCATTCACCCGCGCCGATTCCGGCCATCTACACCGAAGAGCCGGCGCAAACCGGCGAGCGGCGCGTCACGGTCAAGCGCCCGGGCGAGCTTGGCACCATTATCGTGGCGCACAAGGTGCCGAATGGCAGAGATGCGGATCAGGCAGCGCTCGAGATGCTCGATGCCATCTTGAGCTCGGGCAAAAATGCGCGCCTGTACCGCGCTCTCGTCGATCAGGGATTGGCGTTGAGCGCCGGCGCCGGCACGAATCTGCATCATGACTTGTCTCTGCACACGGTGTATGCGGCCCTGACGCCGGGAACCACCCATGAACAAGTAGAAAAGGCGCTGCTGGCGGAAATCAACAAAATCAAAACCAGCGGTGTAACGGCGGCCGAAGTGGCCAGCGTCAAGCAGCAATACATCGCCGAGGATGCCTACAAGCGTGACGGTACGGCCGCGGTGGCCAGCGAAATCAGCGAATGGATCGGCGTCGGCGATTGGACGCTGTATGTGACATTCCCGCAGAAAGTGCAGCAAGTGACGCCGGCAGATGTGCAGCGCGTCGCAAAACAATATTTCGGCGCGGATCAGAGTACGACCGGTTGGTTCGTGCCGCTGGCGTCCAAAACGGAGAAGGGCTCGTGATCCGGTTTTCCATGATTCTGGCGCTGCTGATGTCAGGGGTTGCCGTAGCCGCGAATATGGCCGATCAGGCGCATCGCTCGAAAGTCGATGGGATTGATCTGATCACGTATCGCTCCAATGTGAAGGACGTGGTCGTCATCCTGGGTGTGCTGCCCGCGGGCGACGCCATGGCAGAATCCGGCAACATTGCGATTCCGACGCTATCGGGAATGATGCTCGATCGCGGCACCAAGGCGCTCGACAAGTTTGCGATCGCCGACAAATTGGACAACGTCGGTGCGGAAATCGGCTTCTCCGTGGGCGTGCAGTCTCTGGAGATCCGGGCGAAGTGCTTGCGGAAGGATTTGCCGCTGATCGTCGAGACGATCGCGGCGGAGCTGCGCACCCCGGCGCTGCAGCTTGCTGAATTCAACAAAGCGAAAGAGCAGTTCATCGGGGAGCTGGAGTCCTCCGCGCAGAACACCGGCGCCCGGTCGACGGAGGCCTTCAATCGCGCGGTATTCCCCGCAGGACATCCGAATCACCCGCACACCTTGAACGAATACATCGCGGCGGCGCGCTCCGCAACGCTCGATGAGGTCAGAACCTTTCAGGCGAAATACTATGGTCCCGCGCACATGGCGCTGGTGGTGGTCGGCGACGTCGCCAATGACGAGGCGCAGACTGAAGTAACCAAGGCATTTTCCGGATGGAGCGGCGGCCAGGACTACGTTCGACCCTTGAAGCCTGCTGCGGCCGCTGCAGCGAGCGAGGTGACCGTGCCTCTGGCGGATAAACCCAGCGTCACGATGCTTTTAGGCCAGGCGACAGGCCTTCGCTACAGCGATCCCGATACCTTGGCGCTGCGTGTCGGCACGGCGATTCTGGGACGCGGCTTCACCGGCAGATTGATGGGCACGGTGCGCGACAAGGAAGGCTTGACCTACAACATCGGCGCCAACGTGGGCGATGACAGCATCGTCGATGGCGTGTGGGAGATTTCCGCGAGCTTTGCGCCGGCGTTGCTGGCCAAGGGTGTCGACTCGACGCGCCGCGAACTCGTGAAGTGGTGGAAGGACGGCGTTACCGATCAAGAATTGGAGGCGCGCAAGCAGGGGGCGATCGGCAGCTATTTCGTCGGCTTGTCGACGACCCTGGGGTTGGCCGAAACCATCCTGATCAACACGCAACGGGGCTTCGATCCTGGCTGGCTCGATGCTTATCCCAAGGCGCTGAAGGCGCTCACCCGCGAACAAGTTAATGCCGCCATCAAAACCCATCTGAACCCAAGCACCATGGTGTTGGTGGAGGCCGGCAGCATCCCAGCAAAAGCCCAGTGATTTATGACCGGGGTAGCACTGGGCCAGGACGGGTAAGTAGCCTCAAGGTAACGAAGAACCAGTTACCTTGAGGCTACTTGCCAGTCCTGACAAAGGCTCGAACCGGTCAGCATCACATGGCTCTTGCACCGTGAGTTGAGCGGCTAACGTGACAGGACTTCAGGCTATCCGAAACCGGTCAAATTCACTGTGCCGAGCGCTAGTGGTCTGACGGTGTATTCCCTAGGTAGTCCTGCTTGCCGACCTGCAGGCCCGCCTGCCTGAGAATGTCGTAGGCCGTGGTGACATGGAAGTACACATTGGGTAGGACATGGTTCAGCAAATAAGGCATGCCTTGCATGCTCTTGCTGGAGCTGCGCGTCTGCCAGCTGATTGTTCTACCTTCGGCGCCGTCGAACTGCTGTGGTTTCAATGAGCCAAGATAGGCGACCGTGCGGCGCGTATTGGCAATCAATTCCGGCAAGGTCTTATCCTTCCCATCGAACGTCGGCACTTCGACGCCTGCGAGGCGTGCGGCTCCGCCGCCGGCGATATCGTTGGCAATAAAGATCTGCGCGCTCAACGGCAGCATGTCGGGAACGAGCCGGGTATTGAGCAGCACCGCCGGGTCGATCTTGCGTGTTTCCGCGTAGGCTGCTGCTTTTTCGAGAATCGCGGCCAGGTTGTTCAATGCGCGGCTGCAAGTAGATACGGTTGCTTGATGCATCGTCAGGGTCATGATTTAAGCCGCCTTGGTGGTTGCCGCGAGTTGCCGCAATACGTATTGCAGAATTCCGCCGTGCTGGTAGTAGTCGAGTTCCTTCGGCGTGTCGATCCGCAGGCGCGCCTCGAACTCCGTCGTCAGCGTCCGTGTGCCGTCATCGGTTTTGGCAATGACTTTGACGAACTTCGCCGCACCACGGTTGAGTCCTACGATTTCGAAGGTTTCCTTGCCCGTCAGGCCCAGGCTCTGGGTGCTCTGTCCGTCCTTGTATTGCAGCGGCAGCACACCCATGCCGATCAGATTCGAGCGGTGAATGCGCTCAAAGCTCTCAGCGATCACCGCTTTGACGCCAAGCAGCATCGTGCCCTTGGCCGCCCAATCGCGCGAGCTGCCCGTGCCGTATTCCTTGCCCGCGAGAATCACCAGCGCCGTGTTTGCCGTCTTGTATTTGACCGACGCGTCGAATATCGACATTTGCTCGCCGCTGGGAATGTGCAGCGTAACGCCGCCTTCGGTGCCCGGCAGCAGCAAATTGCGCAATCGAATATTGGCAAATGTCCCGCGCATCATCACTTCATGATTGCCGCGGCGCGCACCGTAGGAGTTGAAATCCACAGCCTGGACTCCCTGTGCGACCAGGTATTTGGCAGCCGGGCTGGATTTCGAAATGTTGCCTGCCGGGGAGATGTGATCGGTGGTGACTGAATCGCCCAGCACGGCCAGTGCCCGCGCTCCCTTGATGTCACTCAGGGGAGCCGGCGTCATGGTCATGCCGTCGAAGTAGGGCGGATTTTTCACATAGGTGGATTTACCGTCCCAGGAATAAATCTTTCCCGCCGGCGTCTTGATCGCTCCCCAGTTGGCATCGCCCAAAAATACGTTGGCGTAGCCCTTCTTGAACATGGCTGAGTCGACCGATGAGGCGACCGCGGCCGCCACTTCTTGCGCACTCGGCCAGACATCCTTCAGGTACACCGGCTTGCCGTCCTTGCCGGTGCCCAACGGTTCGGTGGTGATGTCGATGTCGAGGCTGCCGGCCAGGGCGTAGGCCACGACCAGCGGCGGTGAGGCCAAAAAATTCATTTTGATTTCAGGGTGGACTCGTCCCTCGAAATTGCGATTACCCGAGAGCACCGAGCAGGCGACCACGTCGCCGCTTCTCACGGCCTCGGAAATCTCGGGCTTCAAGGGACCCGAGTTGCCGATACAAGTCGTGCAGCCGTATCCCACGGTGTAGAACCCGAGTTGCTCCAGGTCGTGCAACAGGCCCGCCTTGGTCAAGTAATCCGTCACCACGCGCGAACCCGGCGCGAGCGAGGTCTTCACCCAGGGTCTGGAGGCGAGGCCTTTCTGCAGCGCATTGCGCGCGAGCAGTCCTGCCGCCACGAGCACCGCGGGATTCGAGGTATTGGTGCAACTCGTGATGGCGGCGATCAGCACGGCGCCATCCTTGATCTCGAAGCTGTCCGCGCCAACCTTGGCGATTGCGCTGCCGCCGGCCCTGGGGTTTTTCTGGGCGCGCTCCTCAGCCATCTTCTTAACGCTGCTGCGATAAACCGCCTTGGCGTTGCGCAGCGGCACCCGGTCCTGGGGACGCTTCGGCCCCGCGAGAGAGGGCTCAACCGTCGACAGATCCAGTTCAACGACGTCGGTGTAATCGGCTGCCGGTGCGCCGTTGATGCGCCACAAGCCCTGCGCCTTGGCGTATGCCTCCACCAGGGCAATTTGTTCGGCGGGCCGGCCGGTGAGCTCGAGGTAGCGAATGGTTTCTTCGTCGATGGGGAAAATCGCGCAGGTCGAACCGAACTCCGGCGACATATTGGCAATCGTCGCTCGATCGGCGAGGGGCAGTCCTTTGAGACCATCGCCGAAGAATTCGACGAACTTGTCGACGACACCCTTCTTGCGCAGCATTTCCGTGACGGTGAGCACGAGATCAGTCGCCGTCGTGCCCGGCGGCAGCGCGCCGATGAGCTTGAAACCGATCACCTGCGGAATCAACATCGTTACCGGTTGTCCCAACATGGCAGCTTCAGCTTCGATCCCACCGACTCCCCAGCCCAAGACCCCCAAACCGTTGACCATGGTGGTGTGCGAGTCCGTGCCCACCAGCGTGTCAGGATAGGCGGCCTTCTTGCCGGTCGCGTCATCCGAGAAAATCACCCGGGCCAAACGCTCGATGTTGACTTGATGCACGATGCCGGTGTTCGGCGGGACGACCTTAAAATTGCTGAATGCGGTTTGTCCCCAGCGCAGGAACATGTAGCGTTCGCCGTTGCGCTGGAATTCGATTTCGTTATTGTGCTGCAGCGAATTGGCGGCGCCATATTCGTCGACTTGAACCGAGTGGTCGATGACGAGTTCGGCCGGCGCCAGTGGGTTGACCTTTTGGGGATCGCCGCCCAGCTTGACGATGGCTTCGCGCATCGCGGCCAGATCCACGATGCAAGGAACCCCGGTGAAGTCCTGCATGATGACGCGCGCGGGCGTGAAGGCGATTTCGTGGCTGGGCAATGCCTTCGGATCCCACTTGAGCAGCGCCTCGATATCGCTCTTGGTGACGTTGATGCCGTCTTCGAAGCGCAGGAGATTTTCGAGCAGAACCTTCAGGGAAAAGGGCAGGCGGTCTACATTGAGCGGCTTCAGCGCCGCGAGACTCAAGATGTCGTATTGTTGCGCGCCCACCTTGAGCGTCGTTCGCGATTTGAAGCTGTCCGTCATGACCCCTCCGCGGAAAAAAGAGAATTATAAGTGATTCCGGGCGCATCAGGCGCGAGCACGGAACTGAATCGCTGCGCAATGATGCCGCCGCCCAGGCAGCGCTCACCGCGATAGAACACCGCATACTGGCCCGGTGTGACGGCACGTGCCGGACGATTCAATGTCACACGCCAGTATTGATCGCCGCTGCCGGCGATTGAGCATCTCAAATCGCTTTGTCGATAGCGCGTCTTGACCATGCACTCGGCCGGGGAATCAGGCGCGTCGTGCGGATTGATCCAGTGCATCTGCTCCACATCGAAAGCATCCGACAAAAGCAAAGGATGATCTTGATCCTGGACGACGATGAGCGCGTTGCGCGCGTTGATTTTGTCGGCTACATACCAGGGTGCCGCGGCAGCGCCCGCGCGGCCGCCCACGCGCAGTCCGGAGCGCTGCCCCAAAGTGTACAGCGCAAGGCCGCGATGTTCGCCGATGACGGCGCCCTCAGGCGTCTCGATCGGCCCGGGCTCGGTGCGCAAATGACGGCTCAGAAATTCTTGGAACGGCCGCTCGCCGATGAAACAGATGCCGGTGCTGTCCGGCTTGTCGAAGACCGGCAGGCCGGCCGCATGCGCCATCCGGCGCACCTGCGCCTTTTGCAGACCGCCGATGGGAAACAGGGTTTTCGAGAGTGCGGGAACCGCGACGCTGTGCAGAAAATAGCTCTGATCCTTCGCTGTATCCACGGCTTTGCACAGTTCAGGGTAGGAGCCGGTGTGACGAATTTGCGCATAGTGGCCGGTGGCAATCCAAGCGGCGCCCAGCCGCTGCATGTAATCGAAGCAGACGCCGAATTTGATCTCGCGATTGCACAGCACATCGGGATTCGGCGTGCGGCCGGCCGCATATTCCCGCAGGAAGTGGCTGAAGACGCGCTCGCGATACTGCTCGGCAAAACTCACCCGATGCAACGCGATGCCCAAGGTCTCACAAACGCGCCGAGCGTCTTGGAAATCGGATGCTGTCGTGCAGTAGCCGTCATCGTCCTCCCAGTTGGACATGAACAGCCCCTGCACGGAATATCCGGCATCGCGCAGCAGCAGGGCCGCGACGGCCGAGTCGACGCCGCCCGACATGCCGACGATGACGGTGCCGTCCGGAGGATTGGGGAGGGGCTTCTGCATCCGCCCATTATACGGGCAATGCGTGAAGCCGAAGATTTACATGAGCATTTGCCGCATTTGCGATTCTTGCATGCTCGTCTGCCACACTTCATCGAAGAAGTTCAGGTAGCGGCGCACTACGGCCGGATCATTCATATCCGAAATGCCGTCCCAGCGATCGGCCTGCAACCGATACACCAGTGCCTTGTCATCCGCGATGATAAATGCCCCCGCGCTGGCCGGGTATTCCGGGCTCATGGCGCGAAGATCGATGCAGCTCGTGAGCCGCCGCGCCAACGCAAGAAAGCGGTTGTTATCAACCATGGCGCGCGAGGGATCGGCCAGCAACACTCGAACCTTGGCATAGGAACGGGCCAACACGAGTCGCTTGATGGCCTCGAGGAAGGGCTCCTCGCCGTAGATCAAGGGCTCCAAATCCTGAGTAAAAATCGACAGCAAACGCTGCGCGGATTTGGCGACCTTCAAACTGGCGTCGCGAACCTCGGGCATCGTGCTTAAAATGGTGCGGGTTCCCGATCCCATAGAAGCATCGCCGCCGGGCGCAGGAACCTTGTTCCCCGCCGGTTTCGAGCG
>DATHFB010000142.1:0-4930 GCA_035318305.1 Steroidobacteraceae bacterium
CCGGTCAAGGGGCATTCCAGGGCCAGGGCGCGGTCGGCGGATCCCTCGACAAGCCTAAATTGCACCCGGCGGCGAATGCCGCGAAACAGGGAACGGCGGCAACCGATACGGCTGTTCAGTCAGCGGGCGGTGTCTCGAAAACGCCCAATGCCGGCGCGGCCAGTGTCACCGGTGCAGTGGAATCGACGGCGGCAATTTCCAAACCGGCGACGTCGACTGCCGCCAATACCGCGACCTCGAACGCTGCGAATACCGCGACCTCGAGCCCTGCCAATAGCGCCGCTCAGGCGCCGCAGCCGAAGACGAGTCCCGCGGCAACTGCCTCCCCGTCAGTATCCGCGGCCGCGCAAAAGCCGGCTTCCTCGGCGAGCCTGGCGGGTGCGGGTAATGTGAGTGCCATGAGGGGCGGCAGCTCGACGTCGGCAAACGGCTTGGGTGCGGTCGATGCGCAGCATTCGAACGGCACGACCTCAGTGGACGCCGCAGGCTCGACCTCGGCGACAGCGTCGCGCAATCCGTAATTGCGAGCCCAATCGGACAGGCCCTCGCACCGGCGAGGGCCTTGTCCTAAGAGTTCTTCAGTTCTCCGTTTTCAAAAACGCGCGCAGCCGGTTCAGTTCAAGATCGAGACCTGCCCGAAACGCGGGATTGCGCGGCGCGCGGCCATCGGTGTAGCCGAAGGTGGCATTCAATCGTCCGCCGGCTACTGTTAAATTGCCCCAGCCGATGATTCGTTCATGCCACAGAAGCGGCAACGCGTAGTAGCCCAGCTTGCGTTTGGGAGCCGGTGTGTAAGCCTCGAAGCGATAGGCCCAATTCCAGAAGATCTCAAAGCGGCGCCGGTCCCAAACGACCGGATCGAAGGGCGTAAGCAGGCGCACAGCGTCATCCGGCCGCCAGCGACGCGACAGAGGATTCTCTGCCGCCGGCCAATACCAGTCGATGCCCTCCACTCGCGCGTGGCCCAGACGCTGTTTGGCGCGCGCCAGGGCCGCCGAGCGATCCTTGGTCCACTGCGGCGCGCCGTATCGCAAAAAGTACACGAGAGAGCCAAGAGTGCTCGCCGGCAGGGGTGCGTATTTGTGAACAATCACATCCACCAGCGCATCCATTTTCGCCGCCGCGGCCATCTCTGCTGCCTCAGCCATTTGCGAAGTCAACGCCGGCTCCGGCTCGCGCACCTCATAGACGCGAACGCCGCTGTCGCGTCGCGCGACTCGCAACAGCCCGCGGTAGTGCATCTGGTTCAGAAGCTGCGTGCTGGCGTTTGATGTCCCGCCGAACCAGTTGGTCACCCTGCCGTGCGAGAAATGCGCGTCCACCTCACGCGGATGCACGATGCCGCGTTCGCGAACGAAGGCAAGAACCGCCTCCGCCTGCTTGCTGCGGGTTGGCGTGAATTTGATTCGCACGGTTCGCGGGTGCATCAGCGCGTGATGAACGCGAGGCAAGAATCCGTAGTTGACGAAAAAATCCTCTTCCAACCCCAGCTTCGGGTAGCGGCGTTCGAGATCGCCCGCGCGATACTCTTTGACGCGATGGCGCAGGGTCAGGTCTTGCGCCCGGGCGGGGGCGCGGATGGGATCAGCCTGGACGAATCCGAGTTTCTCGATGGCACGCTTCAGCGTCGTGGGCTTGAACAGCGAGCGCGCAATCGCATAACGGCGCAAATGGCTCAACGTGATGGGCATGCGGCGATGATAGCCGTCGCGGGACGTTTCCTAGTATCTTAGGACTGATGCTGGAAACAATCGAAGTAGAAACGGCACCCAATCCCAACGCGGCGGTGATCTGGCTGCATGGCTTGGGCGCCGACGGGCATGATTTCGAACCCATCGTGCCCGAATTGGTGCCGCGAGGCGCGCGCGCGTGGCGGTTCGTCTTTCCAAATGCCCCGGTCCGCCCGGTCACCATCAACGGCGGCATGCGCATGCGTGCCTGGTACGACATTGCGGGGCTGGATCGGCGGGCAGCGGAAGACATCGCGGGCTTCAAGGACAGCGACCAGAAAATTCGCGAACTGATCGGCAGGGAAGTCGCTCGCGGCATACCGGCGAACCGCATCGTGCTTGCCGGGTTTTCCCAGGGAGGCGCGGTCGCGCTGTATACGGCGCCGCGGCTGACTGAAAAGCTGGCGGCCGTGATGGCGCTGTCCTGCTATCTGCCGCGCGAGAGCACGTTTAGCGCCGAGCGCACACCGGCAAACGACGCTGCGCCGATATTCATGGCGCATGGTCAAGCGGACGGCACGGTGCCCATGATGCTGGGCATGAAATCCCGCGACTTTCTCCTGGCACAGGGCTATAAAGTCGAGTGGCACGAGTACCCGATGGCGCATGCCGTTTGCGCCGAGGAAGTCGCGGATATCCGTCAATATTTGTTTCGCGTTTTACCTTGAATGTCATGCCAACCCAGCTTGCAACGATGAAACGACTCAAGGCCGCCGCCGCGAAGGCTGCGGCGCGGGCGGCTTCCGCCAAGGACAAGGTCCGCTCGGCGAAGGCAGAGCTCAAGCAGGCCCGGAAATTACTAAAAGCGGAGAAAAAAGCCGCGAAACAGGCGCGGCGAAAAGTCGACGCGGCCGCTGCCGCCGCAGCACCGGTCCGGCCGAAGCCGGCCGCCCTGGTTCAGCCGAGCGTTCGCAAGCGCGCGCCTGCGAAGTCCGTCCGCAGTGCCCCGCGACGCACGCCGAAACCGCGCGCCGCGAAATCGCCCGCGACGATGCGTACCGCTGCGCAGGTCGCCAAAACCGTGATCGAGCGGTTGCATCGGCCGCCGCCGCTGGCGCCGGGCCCCATCATCACCGCGGATACTGTCCCGCCGGCAAATGCCGATCCGCCCAAAGCTTAAGGCGGCGCGCCCGGCACGAATCCCGGGAAGACAATGGCGATCAGAATGCTCAAGAACAGGGTCAAGAGCAGCGCCAAGAGTTGGCCCAATACCCACACTCCAAACGCCTTGCGCGTGCTCAATCCCAAAATCTCGCTGAACCCCATCACTTGCAGAACGATGGTCCACAGCCACAGCAGCATGTAGGACGCAAACTGCACTCGAAGGACGAACGCCACGAAGCCGTCGATCTCGACGCCGGGCCTTTCGACGACGGCCGCTTCACCGACCAGCAGCGCCGTGAACATCCATAACAGCAGCGATGCCGCCACGGGTACACCGCCGTAAGCCAGGACATGGAACACTTGATTGCGCGTCGACTTGCCGCCGGCCCGAGTGCCCAGACGTCCGTAGATGGCGGCAAACAGATACATGCTCACCACGCCGGCCAGGGGACCAAAAATAAAGGAGCTGCCGAGAATCTCCGCCGTGCCGACGTTGGATCCCGCCAATTGGGTTCGGTAGACCATGATCGACGTCGCGACGCCCTGGGTCGCGGCCAACAGATAGTCGGCAGCGCCAATCGGGCGTGTCGCCAACTCCCGAAATACGCGCCTGGGTCTCAGCCAGACATCTTTTAGCGGGCGGATGGGTTCTGTTGTCGACACCAAAGCAGCCTACGCAATCCGTGAGAGCGACTCCAGTGTTCACTCACAGATGACAGCAGACTTTTTCAGGGCTACTCTCGCAGTGAGTTCGAACGATGTTCAGGAGAAGAGTGATCATGGCAAAAAAGAGCAAGTCGAAAAAGCGCAAGTCGAAGCGTCCGATGGCCAAGGCCAAGCGCAGTTCGGCTAAACGCGCGTCCGCCAAGAAGAGCGCCGCGAAAAAGAAATCACGGCCGGTGAAGGCAAAGAAAAAGGTCGCGGCAAAGGCAAAGAAGGCCGTCAAGAAAGCGGCGCCCAAGAAGAAGGCAGCACCGGCGCCGAAGCCCGTCGCCAAGAGGGCTGCACCGAGGCCGAAGCCTGCGCCGATGACGCCGGCACCGACGGCTGCGCCGCCTTCCATGCCGGCCGCGGAGCCTGAAATGCCTCCGGCGATGAATTCCGGCATGGAATCATCGGCGATGTAGTTTGTCGGGCAGTAGTTTAGGCGCGTATCAGCCCTGATAGAGGGCGCGCGCCGCTACTGTCAGGGAATACTCGTTTGGCCAGCGTATTCGCATCGACGTGCATATGCTCGTCGAGCACGGTTTTAAATACGCTGCGCAAATCGAGCGTGGGCTTGAGGTCGCGATTGTGTACTACCCGATAGGCGGTGGTTGCGCTGCAACACGCGGCTGTAATTTTCATTCTAACCCCCTCCCTTTGCTGCCATCAGAAAATGCAGCGCAAACATCAACGCGATCACCGCGATGATGACATTGAGCACAACGCCGATTTGCGTCCAATATCCCGGCGGCACCACCGCCGGATCTAAATTCCGGGCGACCTGGCGAAACTGACGCGCCGAAATCAATGCCACGGCTGCGCCCAGTATCAGGAGCAACACGCCGGTTCCCAGAGAGAAGCTTCGCTGGGCGCCCGATTCGGGTTGGTGCGCGACCATTTGTAGAAACAGGCCAAAGCGCTCAACGACGAAACCAAATCCCATGAGCGCAATGGCGCTGCGCTGCCAGGCCAATAACGTTCGCTCTGCCGCGAAAAGCACTCGAGGATCTGCCGCATAGGACATATTTGGCTCCTTCGGCCAGGCGCGAACATAAGCCGGTCAGTCAAGTCTTACATGTTGATCAGGTGCCACCCGATCCCCGCGGACCGCCGAAAATCGCGATAATGAGCCTGCTCAGTTTCAGGATCGGGAAAGTACTATGTCATATGCACAGCCCGAAGTGGTTGCGGACGACGCTGCGGCGCCTGAGCCGGCGGCGGGTGTGCGCGATACGGCGGTGAATTCCCGGGGGCGCCGGGTGAGCGCAGGGGAGCTGCGCGAGATCGAAAGCCTGCGCGCCATCAATGCCCGCTTGCTGCGTGAAATTGCGGCGTTGAAAGCGCGCGAGGCCGAAACTCAGAAGCTCGCGGACCGCGACGGGCTGACCGGT
>DATHFB010000143.1:0-3437 GCA_035318305.1 Steroidobacteraceae bacterium
AAGCCTTATTGGGGATTCCACGGCTCAGGCCAATTCAGACTTCAAACGCTCGATCCTGACAGCGGCAAGTACCTCGTGATCGCAGGTCCATCGACGGCGCCGCAGAAGGTCAGCGACGGTAACGGCCGGCCGCTTGTGCTCGACTTGACTAAGGCATTCACCCCGTGAGCGACGCGGACCTTCAGAACGGGCTCGCGCAAGCGCAGTTCATGCCGGACGCCACGTCGCTCGGCACGTCGGTGCTGGACTCCGTCAGCGCGAACTTCGAGGCCGGACGCCGCAACGCTGGCGAGGGGCAGGTCATCAACAACATGACCTCCGCGCTTCAAGATCACCTCGACACCGTGGAACAAAAGACCGGGCAGAAATTCGACAACCCGCTTTCCGATTGGAGCTACAACGAGAAAGCTCCATGGGTCCTGCACAACACAGCGCAAGCGCTAGATGAATTGGCCGATAAACGCGGCGATCCATCGCTCGCCATGCCTGACTTCGATGGGCTCTATCAGGGAGGCATCGAGAAAGCGCGGGCAGCTCAGCGGACGGTGGTGGCGCAAGAAGGCGGCCCAATGGCGCCCGGCGCTGGCGCCGCCGGATTCCTGGCCAATATAGCCGGGCAGTTTAGCGATCCAGAGTCGCTTGCGCTGAATACCGCTGCCTACGCACTTGTGCCTGCAGCCGGCCCGCTCGCAAATGCCACCTTGCACGCCGCCGCCGGCTTCGCCGCCGGGCAGCTCGCCAACGAGGCGGACAGCTTTCAATACAAGAAGGCGATAAATCCTGAATTTGGCTTCGGAGATGCAGCGAAGGAAGTGGCGGCGGCTGGCGCGTTTGGCGCAGGAACGCAGCTTGCAGGCGCCGGTTTCGCGGCTCTATGGAGGCGCTTTCGCAGCACCTCGCCCACCGTAGCGGCAGCTATCCCACAGCCTATCCAAGACGCCGGGAACCTCGCTGAGCGCCACGCCGACCTCGATGCGCAGAACCCTTTCCAGGCCGGGATTCAAGGCGTCCAGGCACACCGTGACGCGATCACGAAGCTTGAATCTGATTTGGTCGCTGGCAGGACGCCGGAGCTGCCGCCGAATGTCCAGGAAGCGGCAAGAGCCTCGACGCCGACTCCGATCGAGAATGTCGCCGATCGTGCCGCCGCCCATTCTGACCCTGGTGTTCAGCGCATCGGTGAATCGCTGACGGCCGTATCGGACGATTGGGCGACGATGCAGGATGCAGCTCCTCCGATGCACGACATAACTCCGGCGATCGGCGATGCAGTCGACGCGATTGTGAAAGCGAAGGATGAAGGCAAGCCGGTCAGCGAAATACTGACGCAGGGCGATACGTTCTACTCGGACCAGGCGCAACAGGCCACGCGGCTTTTCCTCAAGGACGATGGTAAGATCGCGTCCAAAGCGGAGATTGCCGACAATCTATCGACTTACGCCAAGCAGGCCGGCACTGGCAATTATGGGCTAACTCCGGCAGAGCAAGCGCATTTCGATCGCTACAACACGGCGACGTTCGCACGCACTCGCGCCGCCTATGGGCGCATGGACACCGCGATGCATGTGGGGCGCATCAACGATGAGCTGGACAGTCTAGGCATTTCGAGAGAAGAAAGCGCTCCATATGTCGGGGCGGCGTCGAGGATTCTACAGAACGGCAAGGAAACATCGCCAAGCGCAGCGTATGAGCGCGCCGTAATGCAGGCGTTCGCACAGGACAATCACTTACGCGAGACCGGTGCGACAGAACTTTTGCGAGGCACTCCCTTTGAGGACATGATCAATGAGAAAATTCCGGCTGAGCCCAGAGAAGCATCGTCAATTGGCAGCGGCGGCGCAGGACGGCAACCAGGCTTTGGCCAACGCCCTATCGGCTATGGCGAAGAGCCAGGAGCCACAGCAGCCGCAACAGGCGAACGACCAGGACGTGGCGGCGCAGGAAGCAACATTGGGGAGCACGAATCAGGCCTGATCCGCGACGCAACCAAACCCGAAGAAGTGGCCAAGGTGTCGACCGATCCGGCTGTCCATGACGCAATGATGGCCGACTTGCAGCGAAACATCGAGCAAGGAAACAACCGCGTACCGGTCGAGGACGAGCAAGGAAACTCCAAGCTAGGGTTCGCAGACAAAGAGCTGGCCGAAATCGAGAGACAAGAGGCGGCCGCGCGAGAAATTGCTGGCTGCGCGACGCCTGCACAGGCGGCATAATGACTGACATCGTCGTGCAAGTCTTCGACGGCATCCTCGGCAAAGAGCTGACTCTACCTCTTGTCGATGGCAATTACGCGGTGGCGAACTTCCCTGCCCGATACAGCTATGTCGTGCCGAATCCATATGGCGCTGATAACCCGCTTCCGGCCACGGGACTGCCCGCAACGTCGACACTCTTGGCTTTTGAGCTGACTGTTGTTCAAGACAGTGTGCTCAATCAGCAAGTGACGATGCAGCAGATCGATGCAATCGCCGCCGTGGATAATTTTCCTAGCCGATTCTCCTGGGTCAGCGGTGCTCCGGTTCCGCCAGCCGTTCCGGTAATCGCGCCGGTCCCGTTTGTGGTTGGCTATAATACCATTCCAGGGGCAGGCGGTTCATTCTCGCTCAGTGCCGGCTCGACGTTCTTTGGCGGCGGACCGTATACGATGCCGCAGGACGGTATATTGCAATCCGTCTCCTATTATGCCGCAGGATCGACGGGAGGAAATAATTTCCTAGGCGTCTATCATGATAACGGATCAAATAAGCCAAGCACCCTCATAGCGACAAGTGCAGCCAGCGCACTTGCATCGGGCTGGAATACCTTCGCCATGACGACGAATCCTTTAATCACCTCGGGCACGAAGATTTGGTTTGCGATCCTGCCGGTGACGGTAAGTCCAACATTCCGCAATGATGCAGGACAGCCAAGCAATATTTGCTGGTACGATACTGCCGGGAGCGACGCATCCCTTCCTGCTTCATTCGCGGGCACAAACACTTTCACCAATTCCACCGGTGGCCTATACACTACACTCTTGCATTAGGAGGCGGGATGTACGATCCGCGCTATCCCAGTACACCGCCGCTAGGCATTCCTCTGAACACTCCGTCCGTTCCAATCGTGATGGTCTTCGATGGAGTTCTCGGCAAGGAAGTCTCCATGCCGCTTGTGGACGGAAACAATGCCGTCGCGAAATTCCCAGCGCGGTTCAGCTATGTCTTTCCGAACCCATACGGAGCAGACAATCCTCTCCCGCCGACTGGTCTCCCGGATGCTAATGCGGTGCCGATCTTCGGCCCAACCGCAGCGATTGACCCAGACACGAACATCCTGCAAGCGGTCCAAATATTCCCGTGGGAGTTGACTATCGTATTCGATAATGTGCTATTGAAAAATCGTATCCTATTCCAGATAGATGCTATTTTTGCGACGCATTTTTATCCAGCGCGCTTTAC
>DATHFB010000144.1:0-10232 GCA_035318305.1 Steroidobacteraceae bacterium
TTTTCCCGTTGGTGGTGCTGCTGGTGTTCCTGGTGCTCGCGGCGCAGTACGAGAGCTTGAGCCTGCCGCTGGCGGTCATCCTGATCATGCCGATGGTGCTTCTGTCGGCCATCACCGGGGTTGAGCTGACGCACGGCGACAGCAATATCTTCACGCAGATCGGCCTGATCGTGCTCGTGGGCCTCGCCAGTAAAAACGCGATCCTCATCGTGGAGTTCGCGAGAGACCAGGAACTCGAAGGCGTGCCGCCCCTACAGGCTGCACTCAACGCCGCACGCCTGAGGCTGCGCCCGATCTTGATGACCTCACTGGCGTTCATCATGGGAGTGGTGCCGCTTGTCATATCGACGGGCGCGGGCGCGGAAATGCGTCACGCCATGGGTATCGCTGTGTTCTCCGGGATGCTGGGTGTAACCGTCTTCGGGCTCATTCTGACACCGCTGTTCTACGTCCTGGTTCGCAGGCTCTCGCAGCGTGCACGCGCCGCCAAGGCGTCCACGGCTGCACCGGTGCTCCTCGAACAGCCGCTTAGCGATGAAACGGGTTGAGCGTCATTGATGAAGGTACTGCTAATGAAAAATATGTCTGCCATGGCCTTAGGAGCGCTGCTCTTGAGCGCATGCGCTGTCGGCCCCAATTATCGCGCGCCGCAGACCGCGCCGGCTGTCGTGCGGAACGCGCAGTCGACCGCGTTCGTCGCGCAGACGCCGGAGGCGCTGTGGTGGCAGGAGTTTGACGACACCGAGCTCGATTCGCTGGTGCGCCGCGCGCTGGCGGCCAATTTGGATCTGCGCTCCGCGTACGATCGAGTCAAAGCCGCCCGCGCGGTCTTCGTCGAGAAGAACCTCGATTACGCACCGCACGTACAGCTGGACGGCACGTACTCGCATTTCGATCAGCAGCAGCCCGGATTCGGTCCCGGCCGCATCAATGCGCAGAGCGACAGTTTGGGATTCGATGCCGCTTGGGAGATCGATTTATTCGGCCATGTGCGCCGCTCGGTTGAGGCCGCGCGCGACGATTTGGGCGCCGAACGCGCCAACTATCAAGATGCGCAAGTTACGGTCGCCGCCGAGGTTGCGCGCAATTACTTTGAGCTTCGAGGTGCGCAGAAACGCCTTGCCGTGGCACGAGAAAATCTGGCCACCGAACATCAAACCCTGGAGCTCACGCAACTGCTTGACGAGACGGGCCGTGGCTCGGAACTCGATGTGCAGCGCAGCCGCGCGCGCCTCAAGGCCACTGAGGCGACGATTCCGGCGCTCGAGGCCGCCGAGAAGCAGGCGGGCTATCGGCTGGCTGTGCTGATTGCTGAACGGCCGGGCCAACTGGATGAGGAGCTTCGCCCGGCGGCGGTTGCCACTTACGCCAAAGCGCTTCCCATCGGCGATTCCGCCGAGCTGCTGCGTCGCCGACCCGATATTCGCGCCGCAGAACGCCAGCTCGCCGCTGCGACAGCCCGGGTCGGCGTGGCGACAGCCGATCTTTTTCCCCGCGTCAATGTGACGGGCTTCGTCGGATTTCTCTCAGGGGATGTAGGCAGGCTGTTCGGCACCGGGGCCAACGATAACGCCCGCGCGTGGTCCATCACCCCGACGGTAAGCTGGGCCGCATTCGATTTTGGCTCCGTGCGTGCGCGGCTGCGCGCCAGCAAAGCACAATCCGACGCCGCGGCAGCCAATTACGAGAAAGTCGTGCTGCTGGCGCTCGAGGACACTGAAAACAGTTTCGTCGCCTACAGCTCGCGGCAATCGCAACTCAAGAGCCTCAACGAGCAGGCTCAAGCGTCGCGGCGCGCCGCGGAGCTCGCCGAAATTCAATATCGTGAGGGCGTCGCGGATTTCCTGGTGCTGCTGGACGCGCAGCGCACACAGCTCGACGCAGAAGATTCCGTGGCTCAGGCCGAAACTGCGGTGAATGTCTCGGTCGTCGCCATCTACAAAGCCCTGGGAGGCGTCGGTCAACCTCTGAGCGGTGAGCCAGCGGTGAAGGTGGCGCGAATACCATGAGAGCGCGCATCGGCACCGCCATGGGCCCGTACTGGGGAGGCTTCGTTCAGGCCATCGATGTCATCGCGACGATCGGCTCGCTCGGTGCAGTCGGCGGACTGCCCGCGCTTCTCAGCGCCGTTACACATTACGCTCGCCGCGCATTGCGCGATAAGGAGTGAATTGCCGTGCAACAACGACACATGATTGCGGCCTTGCTCAGCGCGGTGAGCCTGCTCCTGCTGGGGTGCTCGCCCCTCGTCATTCGGGAAGCGAAGTCGCCGGTTCAAAGCGATGCGCCGAATGCAATACGCACGCTGGGCGCTGATCGGCGCTTCTCGACCCTGTCTGCGCAGAGCGTTGCGCAGCGGCTTCATGCGTTGCGCGCGGATGAACCGCTCAACATTCTGGCACTTACCGGGGGCGGCGCCGACGGCGCATTTGGCGCCGGTGCACTGGTCGGCCTCACGCGCTCAGGATTACGGCCGCAGTTCTCCGTGGTGACCGGCGTGAGCGCCGGCGCCCTGATCGCTCCCTACGCCTTTCTGGGTCCGGAATGGGACGAGCAGCTCATCGAGATCTACACCACGGGAAGCGCGGAACACTTGCTGCAGTCCCGCGGTTTGGGAGCGCTCTTTGGCTCGAGCATCTATCGGGGCGCGCCGCTGAAAGAACTGGTAGACCGATACGCCACCGATGCCTTGATTCAAGCGGTGGCGCGCGAGGCGGCAACGGGGCGCTTACTGCTCGTGGCCACCACCGATGTTGGCACTGGAGAGCCCGTGGTGTGGGACTTGGGATCGATTGCCATGAACGGCGGCCCTGGCGCAAGAGAGCTGTTTCGAGATGTCCTGGTGGCCTCGGCCAGCGTGCCCGGGATGTTTCCGCCGGTCGTCATTCACGTGCAAGAGCAAGAAGCACTCTACGACGAAGTCCATGTCGATGGGACGATTACGGCGCCGTTCGTCGTGCCCTTGCCATTGTCGCGCAGCGCAGCGGTGTACGTCATCGTCGATGGACGGTTGAGCGAAGCGCCTCTGCCGCTACGGCTGCGAACCAGGGCCATTGTATCGCGGAGCGTTTCCACTGGACTGAACCATATGCTAAGGACCACGCTTGAACTGACCGCGGCCAATGCAGAGCTGCACGGCGCGAGATTCCAGTACGCGGCGATTCCGATCACCTACCCGACGGCGGCGCCGTTTGATTTCCATGCCGAAACAGTGCGCTCGTTGTTCCGCTACGGCTATGAATGCGCTCAATCGAGCCAACTGTGGATCCCTTATGACGAGGCAAAGGGGCGCTTGGTTTCGCGCTGAACTTTGCCGGCCGGCTCACTTTGCAGGCGACTCGGATTCAATTTCAGCCGCCGGCGGATGGCCGAGCGGCAAAGTGAAATTCACGGTCGCCCCGCCGCCGGGTTTATTGAAACCCATGATCTTCCCCCCGTGCGAGTCGATGATGGCGCGGCAGATCGCGAGGCCCAAGCCGACGCCCGGTGTGGCCGATTCACGCTGACCGCGGGCAAATTTCTCGAACACCGCATCCTCACGGCCGGGCGGCAGCCCCGGGCCATTGTCGGAAACCGAGATGCTCAGTTGATCGGCGAGAACCTCGGCGGAGACGGTCACGGTACTACCCGCAGGCGTGTACTTCGCCGCATTTTCCAGCAGGTTTACCAGCACACGCTCGATCAACAGCGCATCGAATCGCAGCAGCGGCAAGTCGCGAGGCAGGCGTATGTCGGCGTGGTGTAGTTTCAAAATGCTGCGGGTCGCCTCGAGTGCCGTACCGACCACTTCTTCAAGCGGTTGCCACTCGAGATTCAGCTTCACTCCCCCACTCTCGATGCGCGCCATGTCGAGCAGATTGCTCACGAGCGCGCTCATGCGATGCGCCTCCTCGGTGATCGCCTCGGCGGTTTCGCGTTGCGCCGCCGACAATTCAGGTTTGGTAAGGCATAAGGACTCCGCCAGGCCGACCAAGACCGTGAGCGGCGTGCGCAAATCATGCGAAAGTGCGGCGAGCAGCGAATTGCGCAAGCGCTCCGATTCCATGCTCACCAGAGCACCCTGTGCCACGCCGACATAGTGCACGCGCTCGAGTGCGATTGCGATCAGCGCGGCAAATGTATCGAGCAGCTGCCTTTGCTCCGGAATGCGCAGGAGCCTGCGAGTGTGCGCATTCACGGCGAGTACGCCGCGGGCACGGGTCGGGGCGCGCAGCGGGATATAAAGAACTTCGCTGCCGGGTAGTGTATCGGTGCTGAATCCCGCAGGCTGGCCCCGGTCGAACGCCCATTGAGCAATCCCAATCTCGATGGCGAGCGGTTTGTCGGCGGAATTCGGGCTCACGCCGGGTGTCGGCATGACGATTTGCCCGCTCTGGTCGGGCAGCAATATGGCAACGGTTGCGCGAAAGGTTCTCTCGACGGACTCGCGGCTGATCTTGATCACTTCATCGATTTGCATGGCGCCCGATAAGTCACGGGCAATCTCGTAAAGCGATCCGGCGCGCTCCTCACGGTGCGAGGCGACGCGCGCCTGAAACCGCAGACCCGCCGTGAGCTGCCCGGCAATGAGTCCGACCGCCAGCATGATGAAAAACGTCAGCAAATACTGAACGTCGCTCACGGCGAACGAAAAACGGGGCGGCACGAAAAAGAAATCAAAGGCGGCCACATTCAATACGGCGGATAGCGCCGCGGGCCCCCGTCCCAATCGAACCCCTACCAACACCACGGCCAGGATGAAGATCGCCACGATGTTCGAGCGATCAAAATGCGCCGCAAGCGGCATCGATCCTGCGGTTACTGCAATGCAGGCGAGCGTAGCCCATAGGTAGCGCAGCTTTTTCGCTCTTCGACGATCATTCAGTTCTTGGCCAACATCGCCATGGAATGACGCCGCGTTTCTCGCAGAATCGCCTTGCGCGGTGTCTTGAGTGCGGCCAATCTCGATCAAGTCAATGTCCGGCGCCAGTAAAGCCAGTTTTTGCCCGCTGGATCTTTGCCAGGGCCACAGGGTTCGGGCGGGGTTGCGGCCAATCACGAGTTTCGAGAAGTTGTGGCTGCGCGCATAGGCCACGACGCTCTCGGCCACTTGCGCGTTCGCAATCACAGCGGTGGTTGCGCCGAGTTCCTGGGCCAACTTTAAGGTCGCCAAAATTCGTTCGCGCCGCGCCGACGAGAGGCGCTGTAACGCCGGAGTTTCGACATAGATGGCGTGCCAATCGGCATTCAGTTGACTTGCCAGACGCGCAGCGGCGCGCACCACGCGCTCGGCCCCGGGGTCGGGGCCGACACACGTGAGCAGCGCGGTGGCGGTTTTCCACACCGAGTCGATGGCCCGGTCTGCGCGGTAGGCTTGGACATCCCCTTCGACCCGGTCCGCGGTGCGTCGCAGCGCGAGTTCGCGCAGCGCCATGAGATTGCCCTTACGAAAGAAGTTATGCGCGGCGTGTTCAGCCTGCGCCTCCACGTACACCTTGCCGGCTTTCAATCGCGCCAGCAGTTCCTCCGCGGGGATGTCGACCAATACCACCTCATCGGCCGCATCGAACACCGTGTCCGGAACGGTCTCCCAGACGCGCACCTGGGTAATGCCGCCCACCACATCGTTCAGACTCTCCAGATGCTGAACATTCAACGTGCTGAAGACATCGATGCCGGCTCCCAGCAGTTCCTCCACGTCTTGCCAGCGCTTAGGATGGCGTGAGCCCTGCACATTCGAATGCGCGAGTTCATCCACCAAAATCAGTGCCGGGTGGCGCTCGAGCGCCGCGTCGATGTCAAATTCGAGCAGCTCATTTCCGCGGTAGGAAATTGCCTTGCGCGGCAGGACTTCCAGATCTTCCAGCTGCGCCGCGGTTTCGGGGCGGCCATGAGTCTCGGCCACACCCACCACCACATCCCGACCGTCCTCTTTGAGCTTTCTGGCCGCCACCAGCATGGCGTAGGTCTTACCGACGCCCGCAGAGGAGCCGAAGTAGATACGCAATTTCCCGCGTCGCGACTGCGCTTCTTGCCGCTGGACTTTCGCCAGCAGCAGGTCAGGATCCGGGCGGGGCGCTCTGGTATTCAAAGTCAACCGTTAAGGCGCGCCATCCAAGCTCAAATTGAGCATCAATACGTTGACGCGCGCTTCGCCGAAGACGCCCCACTGCGGACCTTTGACTTGCGCGAGCACCCTCTCCCGCAATTTTACCGGATCAATGTGCCGCACCCACGCCACGCGCGCCACTTGATAAAGCGCGGCCGCCGGGCTGATATCAGGATCGAGCCCGCTGGCGGAGGCTGTGACCAGGTCCACCGGAATGGGCAACGTATTATCAGGATCAGCCGCCTTCAAGGCGTCGATCCGTGCCTTGACCGCTTCAATCAACGCAGGGTTCGTCGGTCCGAAGTTTGATCCACCGGAGGCACTCGCGTTATTCGCCATGGGCGAAGTCGCGGACAACCTGCCCCAAAAGTATTTGGGATCTTGGAAGGACTGAGAAATCAACGTCGAACCCACCACTTTGTCATCCCGCACCACCAAGCTGCCTGAAACCTGGTTTGCAAACGCGATTTTTCCAATGCCCGTTATGAGCAACGGATAGACGAGGCCGGTGAGCACCGTCAGTAGAGCGAACAAGACGAACAAAGGCCGTAGCATCGTTTTCATAGGCTCCTTAAACCAGCCGCAGCGTCGTCAGCGCCATGTCAATGAGCTTGATTCCGGCAAACGGCACGACGATGCCGCCCACGCCGTAAATCAACAAATTGCGCCGGAGCAATGCCGCGGCGCCCAAGGCACGGTACTTGACGCCCTTGAGTGCCAGCGGGATCAGCGCGACGATGATCAATGCGTTGAAGATCACCGCGGAAAGAATGGCCGAGTTCGGGCTCGTCAGGCGCATCACGTCGAGCGCTGCCAGCTGAGGATAAGTGGTTGCGAATGCGGCAGGGATAATGGCGAAGTATTTCGCCACATCATTGGCGATCGAAAACGTCGTGAGCGAGCCCCGCGTGATCAACAGCTGCTTGCCCACTTCGACAATCTCGATCAGCTTGGTGGGATTGGAATCGAGGTCGACCATGTTGCCCGCCTCTTTCGCCGCTTGAGTGCCGGAGTTCATGGCGACGGCGACATCCGCCTGGGCCAATGCAGGCGCGTCGTTCGTACCATCGCCCGTCATGGCCACGAGTCGCCCGTCGGCCTGATACTGACGGATGAGCTTCAGTTTGGCCTCAGGGGTTGCCTCGGCGAGAAAATCGTCCACTCCCGCTTCGGCCGCGATGGCCGCCGCCGTCAAACGGTTATCCCCCGTGATCATCACAGTGCGAATCCCCATGCGGCGCAGCTCGCCGAAACGCTCCTTGATTCCCCCCTTGACGATGTCTTTGAGCTCCACGACTCCCAAGACGCGGCCACCGTCGCTCACCACCAGCGGGGTGCTGCCTTTGCGGGCAACCTCGTCGACGGATTGGGCCACTTTCGCGGGAAATGTGAATCCCTGCGCCTCGATGTAGTGCCGCACCGCTTGAGCCGCACCCTTGCGGATCTCCCGGGTACCCAGATTGACCCCGCTCATTCGCGTCTGCGCCGAAAACGCCACAAAGGTCGCGTCAAGCTGACCTAGACTTCTTTCCCGCAGATTGAAGCGCTGCTTGGCCAGCACAACGATGCTGCGGCCCTCCGGCGTTTCGTCCGCAAGCGAGCTTAGCTGCGCCGCGTCCGCGAGTTGTTGCTCGGTCACGCCCTCGGCCGGCAGAAACGCTGCTGCCTGTCGATTGCCCAAGGTAATGGTGCCCGTCTTGTCGAGGAGCAGCACATCCACATCACCCGCGGCTTCCACCGCGCGCCCCGATGTCGCAATGACATTGGAGGCCATCATGCGGCTCATGCCCGCGACGCCGATGGCCGACAACAGCCCGCCGATGGTGGTTGGAATCAGGCACACCAGCAGGGCCACCAACACCGTGATCGTGACCGGCGCGCCCAATTTCGCGACAGCGACACTGAACAGCGAGAACGGCAACAGCGTTGCAGTCGCCAGCAAGAACACCAACGTCAGCGCAATGAGCAAAATGGTCAAGGCAATTTCATTTGGCGTCTTCTGCCGCTTGGCGCCTTCGACCATCGCAATCATCCGGTCGATGAAGGCCTCGCCGGGGTTGACGCCCACGCGAACGATCAACCAGTCGGAAAGCACCCGTGTGCCGCCTGTGACGGCGGAGAAATCGCCGCCTGATTCGCGCACCACGGGAGCCGATTCGCCGGTGATCGCGCTCTCATCCACCGACGCGACGCCCTCCACCACCTCGCCGTCCGCCGGGATGACGTTGCCAAACTCGACCAGAAAGAAATCGCCTTTTCGCAGCTCCGTGGCCGGCACCGGCACCCAATTCGATCCGAATTTCGGCTCCTGTAATTTTTTCGCCGTCGTCGTTTGCTTCAGGCCCCGTAGAGATGCCGCCTGTGCCCGGCTGCGGCCTTCGGCCAAGGCCTCCGCAAAATTGGCAAACAACACCGTAAACCACAGCCACGCGGCGATCGCAAAGATGAAGCCTGTGGGCGCCTCGCCCTGTCCACGCAGAGCTTGGAAAAATAAAATCGTCGTCAAAATGCTGCCGACATACACCACGAACATTACGGGGTTGCGCAGCTGCGTCAAAGGCGCGAGTTTGCGAAACGAATCGGCGATCGCCGGCCCGACGAGCTTTGAATCAAACAGGCGCAAGGATTTACGAACCACGATTTTTTATTTCCTTCAATGAATCGCGTATAGCTGCAGATGCTCGATAACGGGCCCGAGCGCGAGCGCCGGCACATAGGTCAATGCGCCGACCAGCACCACCGTGCCGACCAGGAGTGCGACGAATAGAGGCCCATGGGTCGGCAGGGTGCCGGCCGTCGGTTCAATGCGCTTCTTCTTTGCCAGCGAGCCGGCGATCGCCAGCACGGGCACGATGAAAGCGAAGCGCCCGAACCACATCACCACCGCCAGGAGCGAATTGTAGAAGGGCGTATTGGCAGACAAGCCCGCGAAAGCACTGCCATTGTTATTGGCGGCCGAGGAGAGCGCATACAAGACTTCCGAGAACCCATGCGCTCCAGGATTGAAGATGCCGAGCCGCCCCGATTCCGTCATGACCGCAATCGCGGAGCCGACCAGCACCAAAAACGGCGTTACCAAAATCACGATCGCCGTCATTTTCATTTGGAAGGACTCGATCTTCTTGCCGATGTACTCTGGCGTGCGTCCTATCATGAGCCCCGCGATGAATACGGCCATGATGGCAAAGATCAACATGCCGTAAAGGCCCGATCCGACGCCGCCGAATACCACTTCCCCGAGTTCGATCAGCCACATCGGCACGAGCCCGCCCAGAGGCGTGAGGGAATCGTGCACGGCGTTGATGGCGCCGCAAGACGCCGCTGTCGTAATCGTTGCAAACAACGCCGAGGCCACGATGCCGAAGCGCGTCTCCTTGCCTTCCATGTTGCCGCCCGCTTGCAGCGCGCTATGGGTCTGGTCGACCCCCAGTGCGGCAATGGCAGGATTGCCCTGTTGCTCGGCCCACGTTGCGATCACGGCCATGAAGAGAAAAATCACCGTCATCGCGCCGAGCACGGCCCAGCCCTGCCGAGAATCCCCTACCATGCGTCCGAACACAAAACACAGGGACGCAGGAATCAGGAACATCGCGAGCATCTGAAAAAAATTGCTGAGCGGCGTCGGGTTCTCGAAGGGATGAGAGGAATTCGCATTGAAGAATCCGCCGCCGTTGGTGCCCAACATTTTGATGGCTTCTTGCGAGGCCACCGGACCCATCGCCAAGGATTGTGTTTGGGTGGTGAGCGACTCGGTCACGGGATTGCCTTGGGCATCCTTGAGCGGCGCGCCGTCCGCATCGAGTTTCGGGTTCGCGTAGGTGAGGCTTTCCAGAGTGGCGGCCTGCTTGTAGGCGTCGAAGTTCTGAATGACGCCCTGCCCCATGAACACGACCGCTAAAATGGTCGATAGCGGCAGAAGAATATAGAGAGTGCTGCGGGTCATATCGACCCAAAAGTTGCCGATTCCCTGGGCTGAGCGGAGCGCGAAGCCGCGTATCAAGGCAAACGCTACCGAGATGCCGGTGGCGGCGGAGAGGAAATTTTGCACCGCGAATGCGACCATTTGCGTGAAATAGCTCATGGTCGATTCGCCGGCGTATCCCTGCCAATTCGTATTGGTCACGAAACTCACGGCCGAATTGAA
>DATHFB010000145.1:0-2608 GCA_035318305.1 Steroidobacteraceae bacterium
TGAGTGCCAAGGCGCAAACCGCCCAGACGGCCCTCAGGGGCCGATAAGAAGCAGAAGCCCGCCAAGAAGCAGGGTGGACAAGGACGCAGCCGGAATCGCGTCGGGACGGACGGCATCGGCCGCTCCACCCTGAACTCCGTATTTTTCGCTGCGAATCAGCATTGCCAGACCCTGTGGACAGCGCATTCTCGGCCAAAACCGTTGACGGTTCGTTGCCAGAGCGCGCGCTCCGACCCCTTCTAAACGAGAACCGGGGACGGTCGCAACGCCAAAAGATGGTCAGATTAGCTGACCTAATCGAAGCGACGAACATAGCGACAGCTTCAACCCCCGCCGCCGATTGCTGCACGGCGAACACAGCCGCCGCGTTCCCTCCCAATTTCGGATACGACTTCGCGGCCTCGCGGCGCGCTGCACCCGAGTCTTGCAAGAAACCATCCGCCCGAAAGAGGGCGTGGGGAATGCCGGATGCCCAATGCACCCGCGGTCTCGTGTGCAATGATAATGGTAGAACGCACACGAGTAACAACGAGTACACCGGAATCACCCGACATTCCCGCACGCAATGGTTTTAACGGTTTCCTTCGCGCTCTTGTGTGACCGGGCTCTTTTGCCACCGTCGCCTGGCGGATGTGTTTTGTCTGAGCCCGGTAGGGCCGACTCGACTCCGCCAAACTTGACGCCAGCGTCGGGGCGTCAGGACCACATGACTTCGCCGTACGCAACATCGTCTCTCGTCCGCGTGCTGTTGATCGCTCACAAGTCTTTCAACTCGCCCTGCAATCCCGTCGCGCGCAAAACGCTGCCGCGTCCACCGCATCCCTGCCCAACGTTCGTGACGATCGCGAAACGCCCCTCTGCTTGGGCGGGACGGTGGAATCCATAAAGGTGTTTCTAGCAAGCTGTGAAGGGGAATATTTTTGCTGACGGTACTAGACAGGGTTTTCAACCGCGCGCCCGTCGGGCAAATCACTCGCGCGCTGCTCCTTGCAGCGTGCCATCATCATCCAGCCTGCTTGGTCATGCACTCACATCAGGCATGGGCGTGCTTCTTCAACCGAAGTGCCAGCGCGACGAATACCACACCCAGGATCACGGCATAGATTCCGATGACCCAGACCAGCGCGAGCGCGCCCGCACCAGGAGCCAACATCATGCCGACACCGAACAGCACCGAGATGACGCCGCCGAGGATCAAGAGCCACTCGTTGTCGATCTCCTTGCGCAGCTGGATCGCGCCAATGATCTCGAACACTCCCGTCGCGATCGCCCACCCGGCGATGAAAAACAGCAGCACGAGCGCGCTGAGACCCGGCATCAGGAACGTCAGGAGCCCCGCCGCGATCCCAAGCAGACCGACGATAGCCAGCCACCAGCGCGGCGCCGGCGCGCCACCGGTAATGGCGGCAGTGATCGCAAGCACGCCGTCCACCAGCGCAAAGGCGCCGTAGAACAGAATCAACGTCAACAGCGTCAGGCCAGGCCAGGCAAAGGCGAGCACGCCGAAAATGATCGCCGCGATGCCCCGCAACAACAGCAACCACCAGTTCTTCGCCAGTGCACGCACCATGGCCGACCCGAGGCCAGTTCCGGATTGTCGATCAGTTTGTACCGTAGTCATGGGACACTCCTCTCGAATGATTGGAAGGCGCCCATCCAGCGTAATCCGCAATCGCCCAAATGCAACCCTTGATACCGCCGGAATGATCGAGCCATCTAGGGGCGTCGCCCCCAATTACGCCACCACGCCGCTCAACCCTTCCCCTCCTCCAGCAGCGCCTTCCGCGCCAGGCGGCCTGATCTGATCTCTCGCCGAGGGTTATTTCGAGTATTCGTTCCAGTCAGGAACATTCCCCAATGCGAATAGCTAGTCCATTTATCATGATCACTCATATCATCGGCTCCTTGCATGAAGCTGATGCAGGTTGGCAAACCGCCGACACCATTAAATTGAATTTTAGATTTTGGGCGCGCGCAGGCAAGCTCCGCCTTACCTCGATGAGCCGACATCGGCAGCATGACCGCTTACGTCCGAAAAGTGCCACATGAAGAGACTCATGCACCGCAGCAATTAGCTGCTTTATTCGATCACCTGGTCGGCGCGCAGCAGGAACGATTCCGGTATCGTGAGGCCAGCGCCTTGGCGGCTTTGCGATTGATGACTAGCTCGAATTTGGTTGGGGTCTCGACCGGGAGTTCGCTTGGGCGCGCACGCCGGAGAATTCTGTCGATCAAAAACAGAGGACGGACAATGAAGCAAGCTACCTTGCGGCCAGAATCATACACGAAGAAGGTTGCACTCGTCCTGCAAGGCGGGGGCGCCCTTGGAAGCTATCAAGCCGGTGTTTACGAGGCGCTCGCCTCGTCGGACTACAAACCTGACTGGGTGGCCGGCATCTCGATCGGCGCGATTAATGCCGCCCTGATCGCTGGCAATTCGCCGGAAATGCGGGTTGAAAACCTGCGTGAATTCTGGCGCACGATCACAACGTCCGCGATATGGCCCGTACGGATTTCTGATCTCGTCAACGGCGCGGGTTTGCCTTTAGACCTTGGAAAGCAGATCAGTGCAATGCGTGCGCTGATGTTCGGCCAGTCTAACTTCTTA
>DATHFB010000146.1:0-9874 GCA_035318305.1 Steroidobacteraceae bacterium
GAAGCTGAAACCTGTCGATGCGGTGCTGGTGGGATTCGGCTGGACCGGCGCCATCATGGGACAGCAGCTATGCGATGCCGGATTGAATGTCGTCGCCCTGGAACGCGGACCGTGGCGCGACACGCCGACGGACTTCGCCACCGGGTTCGCCCAGGATGAGCTGCGCTACATGTGGCGCCATCACCTGTTTCAGAATGTGGCCGATGACACCCTCACCATCCGCAACAACGTCAATCAAGACGCCCTGCCCATGCGCCGGCTGGGCTCCTTTCTGCTCGGCACGGGCGTCGGCAGCGGCGGCGTGCACTGGAACGGCCAGATCTGGCGATTCCTGCCGACGGATTTCCTCACCAAGAGCCACAACCAACAGCGCTACGGCAAGAAGGCGGTCTCGGACAACGATCTCACCGTCCAAGATTGGGGTATCACGTATGACGAGCTCGAACCTTTCTATGATCAGTTCGACAAGCTGTGCGGCACGAGCGGCAAGTCGGGGAACTTGAGAGGAAAGATCCAGCCGGGCGGCAATCCGTTCGAGGGGCCCCGAGCCAACGAATATCCAACCCCGCCGATGCCGCAAACGTATGGGCCGACTCTGTTCGGCAAGGCAGCGGCTGAACTCGGACGCCACCCCTTCCCGCACCCCACCGGCAACATGTCCGAAGCGTATACCAATCCGCTCGGCGCACAGATGGGTGCCTGTACCTACTGCGGGTTTTGCGAAAAATTCGGCTGCGGCAACTACTCCAAAGCCAGCCCGCAAACCACGGTGCTGCCCTATCTTTTACGGAAATCGAACTTCACGCTGAAAACCGAATGTGAGGTGTTGCGCGTCGAACTCTCGCCCGATAAGAAGCGTGCGACCGGTGTTACCTATGTGAACAGCGCGGGTGAGGAATTCTTTCAGCCGGCTGAGATGGTCATCCTGTCTGCTTACGTTTTGCAGAACGTGCGGCTGCTGCTGCTGTCGGGCATCGGCAAACCGTACGATCCGAAAACCGGTGAAGGTGTCGTCGGTAAGAACTACGCCTACCAGACCATGTCATCGGTGAATGTTTTCTTCGACGACAAGATTATCAATCCCTTCATCGGCGCAGGCGCGCTCGCCACGGTGATCGACGACTTCAACGGCGATAATTTCGATCACGGCGGCCTGGGCTTCATCGGCGGTGCTTACATCGCGGGAATGGTGACCGGCGGGCGTCCAATCGAGATGATCTATACACCGCAGGGCACACCCGCTTGGGGGCTCGAGTGGAAGCATGCCGCCGCGAAAAATTACTTGCGCTCATTTTCATTGAGCATCCACGGATCGTGCATGAGCGCCCGCGGCAACTACCTGGACTTGGATCCCACGTACCGCGATATTCATGGCCGCCCCATGCTGCGAATGACGTTCGATTTCACGCAGAACGACCATAAAATGTCCGATTACCTGACTGACCGCGCCGCCGAAGTGGCGAAAGCCATGAATCCGCGCGAGATCAAGTTGAACCGGCGTACCGGCTCGTGGAGCGTCACGCCTTATCAGACTACGCACAATACGGGCGGCGCCATCATGGGAGATAATCCCAAGAACAGCGTGGTCAATAAGTATCTTCAGTCCTGGGACGTACCGAATGTCTTCTCGATGGGCGCGGGCGCTTTCCCGCAAAACGCCGGTTACAACCCCACCGGTACGCTTGCCGCGCTTGCGTACCATTCCGCCGATGCAATCAAGTCGCAGTACTTGAAGGCTCCCGGCCCTTTGGTGAGAGCGTAGATCAATGAATCGGTTCTCGCGCCCGCGGACTACCGTTCTAATTGCCGGAGCCGCGCTGGCCATAGGCCTGGCGGCCCTGGCGCTGAGCCAGATGCCTGCCTTGCCCGCACTGCCCGCATATCCCAGTTCGATAATCACTCCCAGCGGATTTCTTGCGAATCACATCGACGATTCCACACCCAACGCCGCACAACTTCGCCGCGGTCAGTACCTGGTGGCGGCCGGCGATTGCATGTCGTGCCATTTGCGCGAAGGCGGCGAACCGTTTGCCGGAGGGTTGGGAATGAACACGCCGTTTGGCGCGATTTACACCTCGAACATCACGCCCGATCGCGAGTCGGGCATCGGCGCCTGGACGAGCGATCAGTTTTATCGCGCGATGCACGACGGCAAGGGTGTGCACGGTGAGAATCTGTATCCTGCGTTCCCCTATCCCTGGTTCAGGCGCGCAAGCCGCGAGGACGTCGACGCCATCTTCGCGTATTTGATGACCGTGCCGCCGGTCAACTACACGCCGCCCAAGAACGATCTGCCCTTCCCATTCAACATTCGTTCCAGCGTCGGCGCATGGAATTTATTATTCCTCGATAGCCACGATTTTCAGACCGTTGCGAGCCAGTCGGCGGAGTGGAACCGCGGCGCCTATCTGGTCAAAGGCCTCGGCCATTGCGGCGGTTGCCATACGCCCAAGAATAGTTTTGGCGCCGACAGGTCCAAGCGGGAATTTCACGGCGGTAGACTCGACAACTGGGTGGCACCGGATCTAACCGGCAATATGCGCATCGGCTTGGGCGGCTGGAGCGTCGAGGACATTGCCGAGTATCTGGGTACCGGCCGCAATGCTCGCGCTGCTGCCGGCGGCGCCATGGCCGACGTCATCACGTACTCCACATCACTGCTGACGGATGCCGACCGGCGCGCAATTGCCGTCTATATCAAGAGTCAGCCCGCGAGCCCCACGATCACGGCTTCCGCGACGGACCCGGGCGCCATGCGCCGCGGCGCCGAAATCTACTCGGACGCCTGTTCCTCCTGCCACCTGGAGAACGGCGTCGGCCAATCACGCGTATTTCCACCCCTCGGCGATGACGCGATGCTGCAGCAATCGGACCCCACCGGGCTTGAACACTTGATTCTCGCCGGCACGCATATTGGGATCAGCTCGTCGCGTCCCTCACCCTTGAGCATGCCGAGTTTTGCCTGGCAGCTCACCGATCAGGAGATCGCGGATGTCGCAACGTTCATACGCAATAGCTGGGGCAATCAGGCCGGCGCCGTGTCGGCGGCCGAAGTGGCTGCTCTGCGAAAAAAACTGAGCTTGCAAACGGTGCATCTGACCGTTAACTCCGGCGATCGGGGGCAATAACGCCGATACCCGTTCCGCGCTGACCTATACTGATGGCCGCTGCACAGGAGAAATTATATGAAACACTTGCTTCGGATTTTTGCACTGGCGCCCTTCCTCGTAGGGTCGGTTGGCGCAGCCCATGCCGATAGTTACCAGGACACGATTGCCGTATATAAAAAAGCAGGCGCGAGTGGAACGTTCTTCTCGAGGAGCTACGCCTACGCTGTCTTCCCGACGGTCGGATCGGGCGCTATCGGTGTGGGCGGCGCTTATGGCAAGGGACGAGTCTATGTACACGGCGTCTACTCGGGAAACGCGACGATGGGCCAAGTAAGCCTGGGCTTCCAGGCCGGCGGCAAGGCGTATAGTCAGATCATCTTTTTCGAGGACAAACGCGCGCTGGACGAGTTTGAATCCGGCAACTTTGAATTCGGCGCCGATGCGAGCGCAATCGCGGTCACCGCGAGCGCCAACGCAGGTGCGGCGACCAACGGCGCCAGCTCCGGGGTCAGTGTCGGTCAAAATGACGCCACGACGCGCGGCCGCAACTACGAGAAAGGCATGGCGGTGTTTACGGTCGCCAAGGGCGGTCTCATGTACTCGGCTTCCATCGCGGGTCAGAAATTCTCCTATTCTCCACGCGGTTCCAAGTAACCCGCGCGGCCCTTCCCCACTCGAAAAGGCGTGACTATGAAAAGCGCGTTGCTGGTGATCGTATCCGGCGTGTTCTTGGCGGCAGCAGCATTCGGACAGTCGGTGCCCGAAATCGCATTTGATTCCGCGCCGGACTTCTTCAAGCTTCCGGACGGAATGTATTTCGGCGAGGTGTCGGGAATCGCGGTCAATTCCAAGAAGCATTTGTTCGTGCTGTCGCGGGGCAACACGACCGGTCCGGCTTATGGCGCGGCCGCCGCTCAACTGCTGGAATTCGATGCCGGCGGCAAATTCGTGCGAGAAATCGGCAAAAACCTCTATGCCTGGTCATACGCGCACGCCGTGCGCGTGGACCGATACGACAATATTTGGGTTGCCGACAAGGGCTCGGATATGGTGGTGAGATTTGATCCTCAAGGCCGGGTAAGCCGGGTATTCGGGCGCAAGCCCGAGGCGTCGGATGAGGGTGCTCATCCGCTGGAGCATCCGAAGCCGCCCTTGCCGCCGATCGACGGCATGTTTCGGCAAGTCACGGACATGACCTGGGATTCGAGCGACAATCTCTACATCAGCGATGGCTATATCAACTCACGGGTGGCCAAGTACGACAAGGACGGCGCCTGGATAGGCTCTTGGGGCGAACCCGGATCCGGGCCGGGCCAATTCAATACACTGCACGCCATCGCCATTGATTTGCAAAATCGCATCTATGTGGCGGACCGCGGTAATGTGCGAATCCAGGTGTTCGACACGTCGGGCAAGCTGCTGAACACCATCAAGATCGATGTGCCGGTTCCGCCCAACAGTCCCGTAGCGATCGGCAACCGGCCGTCTGAAGCCAGTCCCGGTAACATGCACCCCGGCGCGCCCTGGGCGATGTGCATCACGCCGGGACCGGTGCAGTATCTATACGTATCTGACGGCTACCCCGGACGCATCTACAAATTGTCGCTGGACGGCAAGGTCTTGGGCTGGCTGGGCGGATCGGGCAAGACCCTGAAAAAATTCGGCTGGGTCCATGAAATCGCCTGCCCGTCGGAGAATGAAATCTACGTTGCCGAAATATTGAATTGGCGCGCGCAAAAACTCACGCTGCATCCGTAGCAGGGCTACGCGCGCGGCTACGGCTACGCGCGCAGCTACGGCTACGCGCGCGGCTCCATATGCGACAGCAGTTCCAGCAATGCATTCGCATCCACGGGTTTGACCAGATGAAAGTCGAATCCCGATTCGCGGGTGCGCCGAACCTCGCCCTCCGCTCCCCAGCCGGTCAACGCGATGAGCGTGGCGGGCGCCATGTCCGGATCGCGGCGCAGACGGCGGGCGATTTCGTGCCCGTCCATCTCCGGCAGGCCGATATCGCAAATGACGACATCGGGCCTGAAGTCTCGGGCGCTTTCGAGCGCGGCAACGCCACTGTATGCGACGCGAGTCTCGAAACCCTCCAAGTCGAGCAGCATCTTTAGTACGTCCGCGACATCGGCAATATCGTCAACCACCAGAACACGCAGGCCTGGGCACTTCGGTTGCTCGCGGCTTCCTGTTTCGTGATTCTTCGGCGATAGATCCGCCGCGGCTAAAGTGGGTATGCGCACGGTGAATGTACTACCGTGGCCGAGGCCCGCACTCTCGGCAGAAACATTGCCGCCATGCAGCTCGGTGAGGCGGCGTACGAGCGAGAGCCCGATTCCGAGACCGCCTTGTGATCGGTCAAGCGTCCGATTGACCTGCGTGAACATATCGAAGACTTCGTTGAGCATCTCAGGAGGGATTCCAACGCCGTTATCCTGGACTCTGACAATGGCACGCGTTTCGTCTCTCGATAGACTGAGTCGCAGCTTCCCGCCTTCGCTGGTGTATTTAGCAGCGTTGTTGAGCAAGTTGCTGATGACTTGCGACAGCCTGGACGCGTCGCCATCGACCCACACCGGCCCGACCGGCAGTTCGGCCACGAAATCATGCTGCCCGGCAGCTATGAAAGGCTGGCTCGCTTCGATCGCCAACTCGGCAATAGCTCGCAAGTCAACGCGGCTACGTTGAAGAACCACTTTGCCGCTGGAGATGCGCGACACATCGAGCAAGTCATCGATGAGCCGCACCATTTGTGAAAGCTGGCGTTCCATGATCGCCCTGATCACCGTCCCGCCGGCACCGTCGCCGCCGGGCCGGGCAAGCGCCTGCAGGCCGGTGCGGATGGGAGCCAGCGGATTGCGCAGCTCGTGCGCCAAGGTCGCCAAAAACTCGTCCTTGCGCCGATCGGCGTTCTTGCGTTCGGTGGCATCCAGCGCAACGATCACTGCCCGCACCTGCCGGTCCCGTAGGCCGTTGAGCACGACGTGATGGCGCTGACTGACCCATTTGACGCGACCGTCGGGCCAAATGACGCGATAATCGATCGCTGCGGGATCGCTGCAGGCGGAATCTGCGGGGCGCAGAAGCCGGCGCGACACCTCTTCACGATCGTCGGGATGAACGGCCTCTAGAAACTCCGCACGCGACAAAGTTCGCGCACTGCCCCCCACGCCGAACAACGCCACTGCCTCTGCGCTGAGATGGACTTGCTGCATCGCGTAGTCGATTTCAGCCAGGGCAAGGCCTGCCACTTGAACCCCCAAAGACATCCGTTCCGCCGATTCGCGCAGCGCCGCATCAGCCTCCTGCAACGAGTTCAATTGATCGCGAATTTGGTACTGACGCGACCGCCCGCGTATGGCCGCCTCTACGGCGCTCACCAATGCCCGACCGGAAGTGGGCCGGTCAAGCACGGTGAGATTCGTCAGTTTGCCGAAACGACGCTTGCCGGCGGGCGAGCGCATTTCCGGTTTACTCAACAAGATGACCGGCATATCCGACCA
The DNA here is from genome assembly GCA_035318305.1 of Steroidobacteraceae bacterium. GTDB lineage: Bacteria > Pseudomonadota > Gammaproteobacteria > Steroidobacterales > Steroidobacteraceae > Bog-1198. The sequence goes on from DATHFB010000146.1 coordinate 6,620, forward strand.
CTGCGGCTGGCGATCGAGAGCGTCCATCACTGAGCTCAGACCAGGATCGGCGACGGCCGCATCGGTCAATACGACGGCTCCAATGGAGGTGTTCAATCGTGAGGCGAGCAATCTCGCGTTTCCGACCACGTCGCAGTCGAGGCCGACATCTCTTAGCAGTGCGCGCGTCACATCGCCGTCCCGGCGCGTGGGCGGCAACACCAATACCTTGCGTTCTTGATTCGCGACGACTTGAACGGACATGCCTACCCCCTCGCCCCACCGTTAGCGCTGCGGCCCGCCGACTGCACCTCAACGGGAACTCCGGTCAACACGCCGCGAAGCTGCAGAAGCGGCTTGCTCAAATGAATTCCCCGGCTGTCGAACGAGAGTTCGCGAATAGACTCCTCATGGGCACCTGTGCGCTTTTTGAGCACAGAAATAGCCTTTTTGACCTTTCCTGCGTGTTCGAAGAACCTGAGCATGACCACTGAATCAGCCAGATAGCTTGCATCGACCGGTGACTGCATGGATGACCCCATCATGCCGTTTTGTGCCACGACGATGAAGGTGGCGACACCGCGATTGCTCAGGTAAGCGAGTAATTCATGCAGTTGCGCAGTGAGAAATCGGTCAGCCGGCATTGCGTTCAAGTAGCCATTGAGGCTGTCGATCACAACGACACGTGCATTATTTTTCTCTACGCTTTCGCGCACCATGTAGGCAAATTGTCCCGGCGAGATTTCCGCCGGATCTATCTGCTGCACCTGAATCTGCCCCGCACCGATTCCCTCATTGATCATGAGCCCCAGGCCGCGCGACCGCACCATCATGGCGGAAATTGTTTCCTCAAAGGCAAAGATCGCTCCATGGTCGCCGCCCGCCGCTGCCGCAATCGTGTACTGCAGCGCAATGCTGGACTTGCCGCTGCCTGGCGGCCCAACCAGCAACGTGCTGGTGCCGCGTTCGATGCCCCCGCCGAGAAGCGTGTCCAGATCGGTAACGCGGCTTTCGATGAACTGCCGCCCGATTGAATCCGTGTGTTCACCGGCCGCCAAGCGCGGGAAAACCGTCAGTCCGCCTTTGCGCACGACGAAATCGTGGAATCCGCTTGAAAAATCGCTGCCGCGGAATTTGAGAATCTGTATCTCGCGCCGCGCGCGCCCGTAGGTGGGAGATTTGTAGTCGAGTGAAATAACCCCATGGGCGATGCTTTGCAACTGTAAATCCGCAACCTCCGAGGTTCGATCGTCCAGCATAAGCACGGTGCAGTCGCGGCCGACCATAAACTGCTTGAAGGCAAGAATCTGGCGGCGGTAGCGTAGCGAACTTTGGGCGAGAAGCCGCAGCTCGGAGAGCGAATCGAATACCAGGCGCCGTGGATTGATACGCTCGATGGCTTCGAGAACCTTACGCGTCGTCTCCGTCAAGTCAACCTCGGAGGGATGGAACATCGTGAGCTGGTTCTCGCCGCCGAATTCGCCCTCATCGGCGATCAGCTCGACAATCTCAATTCCCGACAGCGACCATCCATGGGAATGGGCGCCGGCCCTGAGCTCCTCGGCGGTTTCTGAGAGCGTAATGTAAAGCGAGCATTCTCCAGCGCGTACGCCCTCTTGGAGAAAATGCAGCGCAAGCGTGGTCTTGCCCGCGCCCGGATTGCCGTCGATGAGATATAGGCGCGCGGGTATCAGTCCGCCATGCAGGATTTCGTCGAGGCCCGCGACCCCGATTTTCGACCGCGAAACCCCTTTCACCAACATGGAAGATTCCTTAATGCACTATCGGCATTTTTTCAGATAGTGGCAAAAGCCGCGGGTAACTTCAGTCCCTTTCAGCGCCAGAATAGTCCTACGCCATCGCCGCCTCGAGACAACAGGTATTGGGACAACAGAATTACCCTTTCTTTGGCCGGCCCAGCGATAATCAGGCCGAGCGGACTACAAGGGATGCCCATGCGAAACGAATAGGACGCCCTACCCAAAGCGCTAAGGGAAGGCTTGCGGCGCGTCATTTCATTCAGCAGGAGCCGGCACATGTATCTGAGAACCAAAACTATTCGCGCCTTCGCGTGTTTCTTGACGGTCGCGGGAGTCCTGGCTATCGCCGCGAGCGGGATTGCCGGGGACAGCCCCAATTTCGTCCGCATCACGCCTGCGGACCTCGCTTGGCGCGATGTCGCCGACGGACATGGCGTTCAGCAAGCGACCTTGCTCGGCGATCCAAGCAAGCCGGGCATCTACGTGATTCGCGTTAGGTTTCCGCCACACATCATGGATGTACCGCATTCGCATCCCAACGCGAGGTACGTCACCGTGCTCGAGGGAACTTGGTACACGGGCACCGGCGACACCTTCGATTTGGCTCGCGCGGTTCCTCTGAAGCCCGGCAGCGTAATGCTCCATCCCGCGAGAGCCACGCACTGGGATGGCTCCGGCGGCGCAGAGACCGTCATCGTTCAAATCATCGGCGAGGGTCCTGCTACAACGACGCAAGTGGATTCGAGCAAGGCGTTCTGGCTCGACGTGTCTCATTGAGTCCGCTCTTTTAGGGCGCATGAGCGTTCATCCGTATTTCGATTCCGGCGTTGCGCACGGCGCAAAACCCGGGCCGACTGGTGCGCACCCAACGATGGTGCTCGCGAGCACCATCCTGGCGTCAGGCCTCGCCTTCGTGGATGGATCGGTGGTCAATGTCGCCCTACCCACCCTGGCGCAGAGTCTCAACGCCGATGCCGGCGCGTTGCAGTGGATCGTCAACGCCTATCTTCTGCCCTTGAGCGCCCTGCTTCTGCTGGGAGGAGCTGCCGGCGATCACTTCGGGTGCCGCCGCCTTCTGATCGTGGGCACCGCGATATTCGCACTCTCCTCCCTCGGCTGCGCATTGGCACCGGGGCTTGCTGCCTTGCTGGCGTGCAGACTGTTTCAAGGCATCGGCGCCGCGATGCTCATGCCAAACAGCCTTGCCATTCTCGGACAAACGTTTTCAGGTGAATCCAAAGGTCGCGCCATCGGAATTTGGGCGGCGAGCGGAGCGGCAATGGGTGCGATTGGGCCGGTGATCGGAGGTTGGCTCATAGACCTGGGAAGTTGGCGGGCCATCTTTCTCCTCAATCTACCCTTGGCCACTGGCGCAATCATCCTGGCTTGGCGCTTTGTTCCGCGCGGCCAGGAGAGAAGTGCTTTCCCACTCGACACACTCGGCGGGATGCTCGCCACGGTCGGGCTGGCTGCACTGACATGGGCGCTCACCATCGGCTCCAGCAGCCGCGGTTGG
>DATHFB010000147.1:0-4114 GCA_035318305.1 Steroidobacteraceae bacterium
ACAGGGCGTTGCGGAAAGGCGAAACCGTGCTGCGTGCCCGGATAAATCTCCACTTCGGCATTGGCCCGCTTCGCCAGAAGTTCGGATCGCAACGCATCGATCATCTCGCGAGGTGCATGCTGATCGGTCTCGGCGCAACCAAAATACAGTCGAGCCTTGGTGTGCTGCGGCGCGAGGTGCGGACTGTCGGGCTTGTCGGTCACCAGCCTCACGCCGTAGATCGAGGCCACCGCGCGAACGCGATCCGGGTGGCGCACAGCCGCATTGACGGCGTATTGGCCGCTCATGCAGTAGCCGACGCATCCCATCGAACCGCTCGACGCGGCGCGGTCCTCCGCGGCAAAGGCAACCAGCGCATCAATGTCCTGCATCACCATCGGTATGTTGATCGTGCCCATGAGCTGCATAAACTTCTCGCGCGTGACCGCGTATGCCTCGCCGACGAAGGGACCGAGGTCTTCGACGCCGGAGCGGTAATAAAGATTCGGCAGCATCACGTAGTAGCCCACGGTGCCCAAACGGCGCGCCATATCCCGCAGTTCTTCACGAATACCGGGGGCGTCCATGAGAAATATCACCGCAGGATGAGGCCCTAGGCGTTCGGGATGACAAATGAACGTATTCATCCGTCCGTCTGCGGTTTGGATTTCGATCTGCCGCTCAATCATGCGCTCGCTCCAGTTATTCCTGCGCTCCGGCGCCCACCGCGACCCACGCCAGATCCTTGCTCGATACCGATTCGACCTTGAAATTCTTGGCTGCCGCCGCCATGCGCGTCAGCGCTTGAGCCAGCGGCATCGGCGGCTTCGTGTCGCCCTTCTTGGATTTATGAAAGCGCACCGGATTGATGCGCGCCACCACGTAGCTGCGCAGGTACGGCGACTTGAAGCCGCGCTTTTGCAGCGTGTCGATGATTTTCTTCGCCTGAGCGTCGATCTGCAGCAGCCGTGAAGCGTAGCCTTCTCGTTCGCGCAAGCTCGCGGCCAAGGTGCGCTCGCTGAACCGGTCGACCTTTTTCAAGAATGAACTGTACGCGCCGCCGGCAAAGCGCGACGATTTTTCATACACGACGCCCAAGGTCACCAGTTCGGCGGATTCGAACTCCGCGCTGTACTGCGCCTCTTTCGAGGTGCCGTGCCGTTTTGCGAGACTGCGCGCCATGCGGATCACTTCGAGACTGCGATCGCGCAAGTTGTGCGCTTTTTCGGTGTTGAGGGCGAGGATGCGGTAGGCCAGGGTCTCATCCGGCGAGATCAGTGCCGTGATCTGTTTCAGGCCCAGGACTTTCCCCGCGGCCAGGCGATGGCGCCCGTTCGGCGTCCACAGACGCCCGTCTTCGCCGCGCACCACGATCAAGGGATCGAGAAAAACCGCCGCCTCGTCGATTTTGAGCGCCAACCGCTTGGCGTGGGTGGGCGACAGATCGCGCTGGAACGGCGTCGGTTGAACTGCGCTGAGCGGCAAGGATGCCAGCACCAGGGGCCGCCCACCCAAGGGGTCGCGATAAGCACCGATGGTTGCGCCGCCGGCGCTTCGCACCAGCGCCACCACGTCGGCGATCTCAGCGCTATCCATGGGGATGGCCACCTGCGCGGCATCCAACCCTCGTGCAGTCGCACCCGGCGCCAACCGTCCGCGGGTTCGCTTGAGCTTGCTGGTCTTGCGCGTGCGGGCCGTTTTAGTTTTTGCTTTTGCTGCTGCCATGAAGCGACAAGGTTCTACTTTTATGGGCCCGGCGTAAAGGGCGGCCGGCTTGCGGCTCACCCTGCCCTCGCCCGGTATTGAAAGCTTCAGGCTTCTTTTCATTTCCTTGTCATCCCAAGGACTCATGCCGCGTCTATAGTCTATGTTGTGAATCCATGAGAAGGGAATGACATGCCCGAGCCCATCCTCAAAATCCCCGTCACCTGTCCCCGCTGCGCCTTGGAGTCTTTGGCGGAAATACCCATCGCCGTGATCGCCAACGCCCTGCTGATCGGCAAGGCCATACGCCTCTACAGCAAGTGCCACGACCACTACTGGACTGCGACCTTTGCCGAGCGCGAACAACTCCGAAAATCCTTAAGGGTGCTCAAGCTCGAGACGCACACCATTCAAGAGCGACCGCATGCGGAACAATTCCACGTCGCCGGCTAACAGGTTCTTGGACGGTCCGGCCCTTCAAGAAGCACGCCGTACCGCCCTTGATGTCTCGCTGGAAATCGATCCGGCGCCACTTCACTCCCAACTGGAAATTCAGAGGTTGCGTGAGCTTGGCGGTTACCTCCCGTTGAAGGGCGGATACCGCCCCGCCTTCAGTTGGTCCTTTTGTTGTGATCAACTTGAGTGATGAGGCAGGCGCTGCGGCTGCCGGTCATGTATATCCACAGCCAGCTCAAGGCTACGGCCAGCCGATTGCGCAAGCCAATCAAAAAGTAGATGTGCGCCAGCCCCCAGACCCACCAGGCAATCCAGCCCCGCAGTTTGCACCAGCCGAAGTCGATGACTGCCGAGCGCTTGCCGATGGTGGCAAGATCCCCCGCATGCATGTAGCGAAATGCCCGCGGCTGGGAATCGCCTGCCAGCCTGCGCTTGATGGTGCGCGCGACATGCACGCCTTGTTGCTTGGCCGCCGGCGCAATTCCGGGCGCCGGTTTTCCGCGCCAGACATTGACGGTCGCGGTGTCGCCGATGACGAAGATGTCCGCCTGTCCCGGAACGCTCAAGTCCGCCGCGACTTTGACGCGGCCCGCATTGTCCGCCGGTGCTCCAAGCCACGCTGCGGCCGGCGATGCGCGAACTCCGGCCGCCCAAAGAATCACATCCGCCGCAATCGAGCGGTCGCCCACCACCACACCGCTTGAATTGCAACTCGTCACGGCGGACCCGACCTGCACCTCCACGCCCAGGCGCTCCAAGGCTCGATGCGCATAAGCGGACGGGTCGGGCGCAAAGCTCGGCAAGATACGCGGCCCGGCCTCGATCAGCAGCACCCGCGCTTGACGCGTATCGATGCGTCGAAATTCCCCCACGAGATTTTGATACACCAATTCAACTATGGCACCGGCCATTTCCACGCCGGTCGGACCTCCGCCGACAATGACGTAGGTGAGCAGCGCCGCACGCCGCACCGGGTCGGACTCCCGCTCGGCGCGCTCCAAGGACAGCAGCACTCTGCGGCGAATCGAGGTTGCGTCTTCCAAGGTCTTGAGCCCGGGTGCGAACGGCTCCCACTCATCATGTCCGAAATAGGCGTGGCGGGCGCCGGTCGCAAGAATGAGGGTATCGAAAGAAACGACGGCTCCATCTTGCAGCATGACGGTGCGGCTTTGCGCATCGACACCGCTGACCACCCCCAGCAGCGTGGTCACTTCCTGGCGCTTGCGCACCAGGTAACGAATCGGCCAGGCGATCTCAGACGTCGCCAACGAGGCGGTGGCGACCTGGTAGAGCAGCGGTTGGAATAAATGATGATTGCGCTGGTCGATGATGGTGATGCGCACCGCAGCGCCAGCGAGTTCCTGAGCGGCGGCCAGCCCACCGAAGCCGGCGCCGACGATGACGACATGGTGCAAGTTCATTTCTCTAGCAGCTTAGCGCAAACTTCTCCGCCGAATCCACGCGATTGTCTTGCGAGGATGAATCGGTTCGTTAGACGATGCGTTTTTCAAATCCGGCGAGGAACACTTATGTCCGTGTCAGTGACGACGATCGATCGAATTGCGGTGATTCGCATCATGCGTCCCGAACGACGCAACGCGGTCGATGCCTCGACCGCCAAGTCTCTTGCCGATGCGTTCCGCGCATTCGATGCCGATGAGGCACTCGATGTTGCGGTCTTCGCCGGCGCCGATGATGTCTTTTGCGCCGGCGCGGACTTAAAAGCCATCGCAGCGGGTGCGCGAGTGGAACTTTCGGCCGCCGGCGATTCGCCCATGGGACCGCCCAGGCTGCGACTATCGAAGCCCGTCATCGCCGCCATCGAGGGTCCCTGCGTGGCGGGAGGTCTGGAGCTCGCCCTGTGGGCGGACATCCGGATTGCCGGCGCCGGCGCGATTTTTGGCGTATTCAACCGCCGCTTTGGGATTCCGCTGGTCGATCTTGGCACGATTCGTCTGCCGCGGATCATCGGTCA
>DATHFB010000148.1:0-8828 GCA_035318305.1 Steroidobacteraceae bacterium
CGCCGTGCGCAATAAATTCGGTACATAGCGAGGTCTCGTAATGAGTCATTTGATACACGATATTCGACGCCGTCCTGCGATTTTCTGCCTGATCGCCCTCATTTCCTGCGCGGCGATCTCGCCGGCGGCATGGTCGGCCGAGAAGGCGAAGGGTCAGGAAATCAGCCGCGTTATCGCCAAGGAGATCACCGCGGCACAAAAGGCCATGCAAGCCCAGCAGTGGTCCGAGGCACTGAAGAATTTGGAAGCTGCGGAGACGAAGAGTCCGCTGACCACCTACGACAAGAAGACGATCGCTGAATTCAAGGGTATTTGTTACGTTCGACTGAACAACCTCAAGTCAGCGCAAACCGCTTACGAGGCCGCGCTTGCTACCGGCGGCTACTCGGCGGACGAACTGCCGAAGACATACCGCCTGTTGTTTCAGTTGGCTGCAACCAACCAGTCAACGACCAAGGCCATTGAGTACGGCAAGCAGGCCTCGGAGGCGGGTGCTGCCAATGACAATGATCTTCTGATCATGGCTCAGCTCTACTATCAGCAAAAAGACTGCAAGAATTCGGGGATTTGGGGCGATAAGGCCATTGCCGCGTTCAAAAAGGCGGGTGAAGCGCCCAAGGAAGTGCTGTACCAGCTGAAATTGCAATGCGCCAGCGATGCCAACGAAACTCCCGCGATGATTGCATCGCTCTATGATTTGGTGCGGCTCACCAACAAGACCTCCTATTGGAACAATCTGATCCGCCTGGAACGTCAGGATGAGCGCGATGACCACAATCTGTTGATGATCTACCGCATCATGTTCGACACCAACGCCATGCAAGCAGACACCGACTATATCGAAATGGCGCAACTGCTCGGCGATGCGGGCCTTCCGGGCGAAGCACAAATGGTGCTGGAGAAAGCGACGAGCGCCGGCGTCATCAAGGATGATCACAAGGAGCGCACCACCCGCTTGTTGAACGCGATGAAGACTCGCGCCGATGCAGACAAGAAGGGGTTGCCCCAGTTGGACGCCGAGGCGGCCAAGAATCCGGCCGGCCAACTCGATATGAAGCTGGGTGAGGTGTACTTCGGCGCCGGCGATTATCAGGGCGCTTCGACGGCCATCACCCGCGGCCTTGGGAAAGGGCAGATCAAGCAGCTGGATGAGGCCTATGTGTACCTCGGCCGGGCACAGGCCGCGCTCAAGAACTACCCGGAGGCGAAGAAGGCGTTTGTCGGGCTCAAGGGGGTGCCGAACATCAGCCAGCGCGTGCTCAAGCTATGGGAACTGTACGCGGACAAGCTCGGCTAGGAATTAACAAGGATCAACCATGACTATCAAAGCTGGCGAAAAAATGCCCGAAGGCGCGTTCACTCGCATGACCAAGGACGGCCCTCAAAAGATGACGACCGAGCAGCTGTTCGCCGGCAAGACGGTGGTGCTGTTCTCGGTGCCTGGCGCATTTACGCCGACCTGCGATGCCAAACATTTACCCGGTTTTGTGGAACTGGCCGATCAGATCAAGGCAAAAGGCGTCGATACGGTTGCTTGCACGGCGGTCAATGACGTGTTCGTGATGAACGCGTGGGGCAAGCACGGCGGAGTCGGCGATAAGATTCTGATGCTGGCAGACGGCAACGGCGCTTACGTCAAGGCCTTGGGGCTGGAATTGGACGGCTCGAAGTTCGGCATGGGCACGCGCGGGCAGCGCTTCGCCATCATCGTCAAAAATGGCGTTGCAACGCAGGTGGATGTCGAGGCGCCGGGCGAATTCAAAGTCTCCGCCGCGGACTACGTCCTGAAGCAGCTAGCCTAAGAGCCTCTCTAGCTCCGGCACGATCTGAAAGAGATCGCCCACCAAGCCGACGTCCGCGACTTCGAAAATCGGCGCTTCGCCGTCTTTGTTGATGGCGACAATGGTGCGTGCGTCTTTGATGCCCGTCAGATGCTGGATCGCCCCGGAAATTCCGATGGCGATATACATCTCCGGTGAGATGATCTTGCCGGTCTGGCCAACCTGCATTTCGTTCGGCGCATATCCGGCATCAACCGCCGCGCGCGATGCGCCGACCGCTGCGCCCAGCTTGTCGGCCAAGCTGAACAGCAATTTGAAATTTTCAGCACTGCCTAACGCCCGGCCGCCGGATACCACGCGCGACGCGGTTTGCAGATCCGGCCGGTCGGTGGAGCCGGATTTCGCGCCCACATAGCGAGTGTGCGAGGGCAGGGACACGCTCAAGGTCTTCGAATCGATGGCGGCTTGTCCGCCGCCGTCTGCAGCCTGGAAGGACGCCACGCGCACGGTCGCGATGAGTTTGCGCGAGGGGTCCGCTTCCACCGTGACGATGGCGTTGCCCGCGTAGATGGGGCGGCGAAACCGGTAAGGTGCTTCGACCGCCATCAAATCGCTGACCTGTGCAACCCCGAGCAACGCCGCGACTCGCGGCATCAAATCCTTGCCAAAGCTGGTCGAGGGCCCGAACACATGGGTGTAATCGGCGGCCAAAGCGGCCACTTGCGGCGCGAAAATCGCGGCGAGCGGGTGCATATTCTCCGGCCGATCCACGCGCAATACGGACTTCACACCGCTGATGGCCGCGGCCTGCGAGGCGATCGCGGACGTATCGGCGCCGAGCAGCGCCACCGTAATCTCGGCCTCGGGAATACTCGCTGCGCAAGTGACGCACTTGGCCGTGGCCGGATTGAGCGCCTTGCCATCGTGTTCGCCGATAATGAGTACCTTGTTCATTAGATCAAACCCTTTTTCTTGAGAGCATCGACGAGTTCCGCCGCATCCTTGACCATCACGCCCTTTTGACGCTGCGCCGGCGGCTCGGTCTTCAGAGTCTTGAGCAGGACTCCCGCGCTGATTCCGAGGGCCTCGAGTGAAGTCACGTCCAAAGGCTTTTTCTTTGCTTTCATGATGTCCGGCAGCTTCACATAGCGCGGCTCGTTCAACCGCAAATCCACGCTAATCACTGCAGGCAGGTCGACTTCGATGGTCTCCAGGCCAGCGTCGACTTCACGGGTGACGCTTGCCTTGCCTGCAGAAATCTCGATCTTCGACGCATAGGTTGCCTGCGGCCGTTCCCAGATGGCGGCCAACATTTGACCTGTTTGATTGGCATCATCGTCGATGGCTTGTTTGCCAAGCAAAATCAAGTCCGGATTTTCTTTTTTCGCCAACGCCAGAAAAGTCTGGGCGGCGGTCAGCGGTTCGACGGCAACGTCCGTTTGCACCAGAATCGCGCGATCGGCGCCCATGGCGAGGGCTGTGCGCAATTGCTGCTGGGTATCGGCCACACCGATGCTCACCGCGACGACCTCGATATTCGAGCCCCGCTCCTTGATGCGCAGCGCCTCTTCGAGTGCAATTTCGTCAAACGGGTTCACGCTCATCTTGACCCCATCGAGCATGACGCCGCTGCCGTCGGGCTTGACGCGTATGCGCACGTTGTAATCAACGACGCGTTTGATACAGACCATGATCTTCTGCACGTAAGCTCCTTAAGCGGTCGCCTGCGGCGCATTTTTAACACGCGCCTCGGCCTGTTGTTCCAAAAATATGGTGCTGATTTTAGCTGCACACTGGCGCAGCTTTGGTAAAAAACGCTCGAGCCCGGCCTTCAAAGTCAGCGCGGAAGCGGTAAAACGCACCGTTAGCGCAGCCAACGCGCGGTCGCTCATGGGCACCGGCACGCTTACCGTGTATTCGTCGATGAGGCGGCGTGTGCGAATCGCGGTCGCGTAGCCGTGAGCTTTGATTTCGGCGAGCGCGCGCAGCAAGTCGCCGCGATCGCGCGCGGGCTTGTCTTCATCTTTGCCGGAGCGGGCCAAAATCTCAATGAGCGCATCGCGTTGCGCGGGCGGACAGTTCGCGAGATACACGCGCCCGGTCGCGCTCGTGAGCAAGGGCAATTGAAAACCGGCCGAATAGCGCTCGATGGCGAGCGGAGTAGCGTGGTCGGTGGCCTCGCGCAGCATCATTTTTGTGCCTGACAGCGTGGCAATGCTCACGGGCCAGACGATCTCGCTGCACAATTGATAGATCGCCGGTTTGGCGATCTGATTGACCCACGCCTCATCGTCAAATCCTCCACTCAAGGCCCGTACCAGGATCGTCAGCCGATAGCGTTCGTCGGCGTTGTCTCTATAGACAAAGCCCGAGAGGCACAAGGTCTCCAAGATTCGATAGACCGTGGTGCGCGGCAGGCGAATCTCATGAGCAATCTCTGAGACCGTCGCACCATCGCGCAAATTGAGAATGGTCAGCGCATCAAGGCCACGCATGAGCGCACGGATTGGGCGGGTGGAGTCCATGAAACCTCATACGTTTGGTCGACCCCCTAGTTTAAGGAGCCACACTTCCCTTGTCCACCTTGCGGTCAGTCGATAGACTCGCGCGGTGATCCGCTACTTTTTCACGAGGCTGGCCGGCGCTGTTCCCACGCTGCTGATTATCATCACGGCCACTTTTTTTTTGATGCGTGCAGCGCCCGGCGGTCCTTTCGATCAAGAGCAAACCCTGCCTCCTGAAATCATGGCGAACTTGCAGAGCGCGTACGGGTTGGACCAACCGATTTGGATCCAATACGAGCACTACCTCAAATCGCTGCTGCACGGCGATTTCGGGCCCTCATTCAAATATAAGGACTTCTCGGTCACCGAATTGATCGGACAGGGCTTTCCCGTCACCCTGCAACTCGGCGTGATTGCGATCGCCTTGGCCTTGGGGTTGGGCATTCCTCTCGGGACATTTGCCGCGCTCCACCACAACTCCGCGGCCGACCACGCGACGATGTCCCTGGCCGTCGTGGGCATCGCGATTCCTTCCTTTGTGGTGCTGCCGTTCCTCGGGCTGCTGTTCGGCGTCTATTTGCATTGGCTGCCGGTCGCAGGCTGGGAAACGGGATCGATTCGACATCTGGCGCTGCCCGTCATTGCGTTGGCATTGCCGCCGTTGGCGTACATTGCGCGCCTCACGCGCGGCAGCATGCTCGAGGTACTGCGCAGTCATTTCGTCCGCACGGCTTTCGCCAAGGGCTTGCCGCTGCACACGGTGATTTTGCGCCATGCCTTGCGTCCCGCGCTCATGCCGGTGGCGAGCTACTTGGTCCCGGCCGTTGCCTCGATCATGACCGGCTCATTGGTCGTGGAGTCCATTGCGGGCCTGCCCGGCATCGGACGATATCTGGTGCAAGGCGCACTCAACCGCGACTACACCCTGGTGCTCGGCATGGTTATCATTTATTCGACCTTGCTCATCGGCATGGGGCTGCTGGTCGATCTCTTGTACGCGTGGCTGGATCCGCGCGTGAGACATTGAGAGTGGGCGGACTCGCCGGCGAGGCGGTGCGGCGCCTAAGATCGAATCCCGCGGCCGTTGCAGCCGTGGCAGCGCTGTGCGCGATCGTCGTGTTGACCTGGCTCGGGCCGTGGTTCAGCCCGAACAATTCCCAGACGCTCGATTGGCTGCACATCGCGGCACGACCCGGCATGCAAGGTTCGCATTGGTTCGGCACCGATCGGTTGGGGCGAGATCTGTTCGTCAGGACGCTCGCCGGCACACGCGTCAGCATCGCCATCGGATTGGCGGCGAGTGTCATCAGCCTGCTGGTCGGCGTGAGCTATGGGGCCATCGCCGGCTACATCGGCGGCCGCACCGATCATTTGATGATGCGATTGATCGAAATCTTGAGCGGGCTGCCGCTGATTTTCTTCGTGATATTCTTGACCGTCATTTTCGGACGCACCGAGTATCTGCTGTTTTTTGCAATAGGCGCCGTCGGTTGGCTGACCATGGCCCGCATCGTTCGCGGCCAGACATTGAGCATTCGTCAGCGGGAATTCATCGAGGCGGCGATCGCGTCGGGATCGAGCACTGGCCGCATCATCGTCAGGCACGTGGTCCCCAATGTCATCGGACCGGTGATCGTGTACGCCACGCTCACCGTGCCGCAAATCATCTTGTTCGAGAGCTTCCTGAGCTTCCTCGGACTGGGAATTCAGGAGCCGGGTGCGAGCTTGGGCACACTGATCGCCGAGGGTGCGGCCGAAATGGAGGCGGCTCCCTGGATCCTGCTGGTTCCCGGCAGCGTCCTGGCGCTGCTGCTGCTGAGCTTGAACATCTTCGGCGATGGCCTGCGCGACGCGCTCGACGTCAAGGACGGCTGATATGACCGCGACACTGAGTGTCGACCGCTTACGCGTCGGTTTCTCGCATCGCACCGGGAGCATCGATGCGGTCGACCGCGTGTCGCTCGAGATCGCGCCCTCCGAATGCGTAGGTATTGTCGGAGAGTCCGGATCCGGGAAAACACAGATCTTCATGGCCGCCATGGGACTGCTCCCCCGCAACGCGCAGGTCAGCGGCAGCGTGCGGTTTGAGGGCAACGAAATGTTGGCTCTCGATGCGCCTGCGCTGAACCGCGTCCGCGGTTCGAAGCTCACGATGATTTTTCAGGATCCGATGACCTCGTTGACGCCGCACCTGAAAATCGGCACGCAGCTGGCCGAAGTCATGGTTGCCCACCTAGGGGTGTCGTGGAAGGATGCGCGATCTTTCGCCGGCCGCATGCTCGAGCGCGTGCACGTCCCGGAACCGCAGCGCCGATTGAATCAATATCCGCACGAGCTCTCCGGGGGCATGCGGCAACGTGTGATGATCGCGATGAGCCTGTTGTGCGAACCTTCTTTGGTCATCGCCGACGAGCCCACCACCGCGCTCGACGTGACCATCCAGGCGCAGATCATCGAGTTGCTGCGCGCCGTGCGCGGCGAATTCGGCATGGCCCTGGTGCTCATCAGTCATGATCTGGCCGTGGTGGCGGGTCTCGCCGACAGAATTCTGGTGATGTATGCGGGCAACGTGGTGGAAAACTCGATTGCGGCAGAATTGTTCAGGCATCCGCGCCATCCCTACACCGCCGAGCTGCTGAAGTGCATGCCGAGCGTCTCCGGTCCGCGCCTGGCGCGATTGCCGACCCTGGCCGGGCAACCGCCTCGGCCCGGCGAACTGCTCGAGGCGTGTCCCTTCGCGCCGCGCTGCTCGCGCGCCGCCGATCGCTGTCGAATCGAGCGCCCGCAGCTCAGCGGCTCGCCGGCAAGTCAAGTCGCCTGCCATTTCCCGCTCAGCGCATGAACAACACGCTGCTGCGGGTCCGGGATTTGCGCGTGGACTTTGGCGCGCACGCGGTGGTGCGCGGCGTGAATTTCGACCTGTCCGCCGGCGAGACCGTCGGCCTCGTGGGCGAATCGGGATCCGGAAAATCGACGCTGGCGCGCGCCATCCTGCGGTTGCTGCAAGCGGCGCAGGGCAGTGTGGAGTTTCTCGGCTTGGATTTGCTGAAGTGCCCGCCCGCGGCGCTGCGTGCGCAGCGCCGCGGCCTGCAAATCGTGTTTCAAGATCCGCTCGCAAGCCTTGACCCGCGCATGACGGTGGGAGAGACGATCGCCGAGCCCTTGAAAGTATTTGAACCCGGACTGAGTGCGGGTGCCCGCCGGCAGAAGGTGGGCGACATGTTGCAGCGAGTCGGCTTGAGTTCCGAGATGAGCGGCCGATATCCGCACGAATTCAGCGGCGGTCAGTGTCAGCGCATCGGCATAGCGCGCGCCATGATCTTGAGTCCGAAGCTATTGATCTGCGATGAAATCGTCAGTTCCCTCGACGTTTCCATCCAAGGTCAAATCGTCAACCTGTTGCTTGATTTGCAGGACGCCGGAATGGCCGTGCTGTTCATCAGCCACAATCTTGCCGTGGTGAGGCACTTGTGTCATCGCGTGCTGGTCATGTACTTGGGAAAACTGGTGGAAATCGCACCGTGCGATGCGCTGTTCGCCTCGCCCGTCCACCCCTATACGCGGGCGTTGTTGGCCGCCGTGCCGCACATGCCTCACGCGGCCGTCGCTGCCGCGCCGGCGGCGGCGCCCGGCGAACCGGCGGCATCCGGCGAAGTGGACGCACCCGGCGACGTGGACGCACCCGGCGAAGTGGCGGCGCTGGATTTGACGGCCTCCGGATGCGCTTTTCGCGCCCGCTGTCTTTATGCGCTGCCCGTGTGCGAGACCAGGGACCCGCCGCTGCTCGAAGTCGCTCCAGGCCATTGGGCCGCTTGCCATCGTTCGCACGAGACGCTTAATCCGCTATCCTGGGAGCCTGTCTGAGCATTCCCCGTGGCCGCGACCGCGGCAAATTTCGCTTCAGTCGAGGCGGAGCCGACGCGGTTGGGTATATTCCCAATAAGGAGGCGACAACGACGAATGAAGCGAAATTTGCCCGGTCCCGAAGGGTTGGGAGGGTGAGGGGCGTCTGCGGTGTTGCGCGGCTTGTCCGTGGAACCCACCACGGCCTGCGCCGCGCGCCTTGCATCCGCTCCCTCGCCCTGCCAACGCGGCTCACGCGGAATGCTCAGGCAGGCTCCTGCAGATGAAACAACGAAAGCCAGTGCGGCCGAGTGATGGCCTTGCCAATGTGCGCTACGAAATTCGCGGCAAGTTGGCGCGGCGTGCTCTGGCGCTCGAGCGCTTGGGCTACGACATCGTCTCGCTCAATATCGGCAATCCTTACGCGTTCGGTTTTCGCACCCCTGAAACGATGCGCCTGGCCATGATCGAGAATCTGCGCAACAGCGAAGGGTACGTGCACCAGAAGGGCATCTTTCCTGCGCGCGAAGCGGTGGTCATGCAACAGCAGGAACGCGGTGTGCGCGGCGTCACGGCGGAAGAGGTTTTTATCGGCAATGGCGTCAGTGAGCTGATTGATCTTGCGCTGCGTGCGCTGCTCAATACGGGAGACGAGGTGTTGGTGCCGAGTCCCGACTACCCGTTGTGGACCGCGGCGGTC
>DATHFB010000149.1:0-12685 GCA_035318305.1 Steroidobacteraceae bacterium
CGATGCGCGTGAAGTCGTCCAGCTTCAATTTGATGCCGGCCGATGATGCGATCGCCAACAAGTGCAATACGGCATTGGTCGAACCGCCGAGGGCAATCACCACGGTAATCGCGTTCTCCATGGACTCGCGCGTCATGATCCGTCGCGGCGTGATGCCGCATTTGATTAGGTTAACTACCGCGGCGCCTGCCCGCTCGCAGTCGTCGCGCTTCTGGCCCGAGATGGCATCCTGAGCGGAGCTATTGGGCAAGCTCATACCCATGGCCTCGATGGCAGAGGCCATGGTGTTGGCGGTATACATTCCAGCGCAGGCTCCGGGTCCGGGAATGGCGGTGCGCTCGACGAATTTCAGCTGCTGTTCCGATACCGTCCCCTGGGCTACGCCGCCGACGGCCTCGAACACCGAGACAATGTCGCGCCTGTCGGTTCCCGGACGGATGGTGCCGCCGTACACAAACACCGCGGGCCGGTCGAGTCGCGCAAGCGCCATCATGCATCCGGGCATGTTCTTGTCGCAGCCGCCGATGGCCACCACGCCGTCGAAGCCTTGCGCTCCCACCACCGTCTCGATCGAATCCGCGATCACTTCTCGAGATACCAAGGAGTAGCGCATTCCGGGCGTGCCCATGGAGATTCCGTCGGACACGGTGATGGTGTTGAAGGTGATGGCCTTGGCGCCGGCTCGATCCGCGCCGGCAGCGGCCAGCCGCGCGAGCTCATCGATATGCATATTGCAGGGCGTCAAATTGCTCCAGGTCGAGGCAACGCCTACTTGGGGCTTGTCGAAGTCCGCATCTACGAAGCCGACGGCGCGCAGCATGGATCGGCTGGGCGCCTGCTTTACACCATCGACCACCAAGCGTGAATAACGGCGCGTATCGACGGCAGGAGTTTTCTTCAGAGGTTTCTTCGGCATGCCCTTGAGTTTACGCAACGCCGTAGCGTTCGACCAAGTAACGGTACGTGCCGCGCAGTGCCTGAGCCTCGGCACCGACACCTCGCCCAGGACGCTCTTTGGAATTCCAGGCGTATAGATCGATATGCACCCACGGCGATTCGGTCACGAAGCGCTTCAAGAACAACGCGCCGAAGATCGCGCCGGCAAAGGTCGAGGACGCGACATTATTCAAGTCGGCGACTTTGCTGGCGAGTTCATCCTCGTAGCCTGCCCACAATGGCATTGGCCACAGCGGGTCGTGCTCGGCCGCAGAGATGCGCGCGAGTTCCTGCACCACACGCTCATCGTTGCCGAACAGGGCCGGAAGTTCAGGGCCCAGTGCGACTCTCGCCGCCCCGGTCAGAGTCGCGAAGTCGATGATCAGATCGGGACGCTCGGCATCGGCGTACGCCAAGGCGTCGCACAGCACCAGCCGGCCTTCAGCATCCGTGTTGCCCACCTCGACTGTCAGGCCCTTGCGTGTGGCCAGCACATCGCCGGGCCGGTATGCGTTGCCGCTGATCGCGTTCTCGACCGCCGGCACCAACACCCGCACCTGCGCGCGAAGCTTGGCGCTCATGAGCAGGTGCGCGAGCGACAGCGCGACGGCCGCGCCGCCCATGTCCTTCTTCATGAGCGCCATGCCTGCGCCCGGCTTTATGTCCAGGCCGCCGCTGTCGAAACACACGCCTTTGCCGACCAACGTCACCGTCGGCAGGGCTGCGCCGCCGGGCGGCTTCCAGCGCAGCTCAACCAGCCGCGGCGCCTCACTGCTCGCGCGCCCCACCGCGTGAATCGCGGGAAAGTTCGCCGTCAGCAAATCCCCGCCGACCCATTCTTTAAAGTCAGCCCCGTGACGATCGCCAAGCTGATGCGCCGCAGCAGCGAGCTCAGCCGGACCGAAATCGCCGGCGGGCGTATTGATCCAGTCGCGCGCCATGCGCAGCGACTCGGCAGCGTGTTCCACGTAGGCCATGTCGGCATTCGGCGGAGGCTCCAAGCTTGCTGCCTCGTTCTTTGCAGAGCGGTAGCGTTCGAAACGATACGCAGCATATGAAAATCCCAACGCCAACTGCGTCGCCTCCGATGCCCGGAACTGCTGCGCCAGACGGAACCGGCGCGCGGGCAAACGCTCCATCACGCCCGCCGCGTGCCACAGCGATAATTCTCCGAGCCGCTTACCCAGACCGCCCACGGCCGCGGCGAGACCGCCGCTGACGTCCGGCAACAGCACGACGCGATGCTTCTCGGCTCTGAAGTTCTGCTCGCTGAGCCACTGCCTCGCCTGCGGCGGCTGCGCAGCGCGCCACGCTTCGATTTCGTCTTCGTACATCAGCCATAACGGGATGGAAACATTGCTGCCGGGATTCATGAAAATAGGTCCTCACGCGCTGCGACGATGCCGGGAATGCCTTGCATCATAGGAGATTCTGTGGTTATTTGATGCTGGTTAGCAAAGCGTTTAAGCGCAATTTTCGGGAGACCCCGCTTGAGGCCGCGCGCTTTTGAGCGGGGTCTCTTAGTTTTTGGGGTTTCGATTCGATCAGGAGATTTGCATGCGGTTGTATTCGCAAAAAGACGTCGACAAGAAAGCGCTGCGCGGTGTGCGCATCGCTGTCTTGGGCTACGGCAGTCAGGGACGCGCGCACGCGCTCAACTTGCGCGACAGCGGCTATGACGTCGTGGTAGGCGTGCGAAAAGGCGATAGTTGGACCAAGGCGAAGAAGGACGGCCTGCACGTGATGGAACCGCGGGCGGCGGTAAAAGGCGCGCAATTGGTGGCCATGTTGGTGCCGGATCTGACGCAAAAACCCTTGTATGCCGAGCTCAAGACACTGCTCGAGAAAGGCGCCACGCTGCTGTTCGCGCATGGCTTCAACATCCACTTCAAGCAGATCAAGCCGCGCAAGGATCTCGATGTGGTTTTGATTGCACCCAAGGGTCCGGGGGATCTGGTGAGACGGCAGTATCAGCAAGGCCGGGGTGTGCCCTGCCTCATGGCGGTGGCGCAAAATCCATCCAAGCGCGCGAAGGCCAAGGCGCTGGCATACGCCGACGGCATCGGCGGCACCCGCGGCGGCGTGCTGGAGACCAGTTTTGCCGAAGAAACGGAAACCGATTTGTTCGGCGAACAGGCGGTGCTGTGCGGCGGCGCCACCGAACTCGTGGTCAAAGGCTATGAGACATTGGTGGAAGCCGGCTACCAGCCTGCAGTGGCCTACTACGAGTGCCTGCACGAGCTCAAGCTGATCGTCGATCTTTTGCATGAAGGGGGCATCACCAAAATGCACCGCTTCATCAGCGAGACGGCGAAGTACGGCGATTTGACCCGGGGACCGCGCATTGTGAACAAGGCGACCAAAAAGGAAATGCGCAAGATCCTCGCGGAAATTCAGCAAGGCAAATTTGCCCGCCAGTGGATCGCGGAGAACAAAGGCGGCCGCCGCAAGTATTCGAAACTGTTGAAAGCGGATTTGGCGCACTCCATCGAAAAAGTCGGCGCTCAACTGCGCGCCAGAATGCCCTGGCTGGAAGGCGCCAGAGGCTAGATCGGCCATGCAGGCGCGCACATTGTTCGACAAGGTATGGGCGGCGCACGAAGTCGTCGCCGAGACGCCCGACACGCCCGCGGTGCTCTACGTCGATCTGCACCTGGCTCATGAGGTCACCACGCCGCAGGCGTTCAGCATGTTGCGCTCGCTTGGGCTTCGGGTGCGCCGCCCGGATCGCACGCTGGCGACGATGGACCATTCAACGCCCACCCACACCGAACAGGTGTTTGGGTCTGTACCGATCAAGGTCGACGCCGCCGCGCGACAAGTGCGGCAGCTCGAGCAAAACGCTGCTGAATTCGGCATCGAGCTTTTTGGCATGCGCGATGCGCGGCGCGGCATCGTGCACATCATCAGTCCCGAGTTGGGGTGCACGCAGCCCGGAATGACCATTGTCTGCGGAGACAGCCACACCAGCACCCACGGCGCCTTTGGCGCCCTCGCCTTTGGCATCGGCACCACCGAAGTCGGACATGTCTTTGCAACTCAGGCCCTGCTGCAGCGCAAGCCGAAGAGCTTCGCAGTCAACATCGAAGGTCAACTGTCTGCCGGCGTCAGCGCCAAAGATTTGATCTTGAGCATCATCGGCAAGATCGGCGTCTCAGGGGGCACGGGACACGTATTGGAATATCGCGGATCGACCATCCGGTCCTTGTCCATGGAAGAGCGCATGACCGTGTGCAATATGTCGATCGAAGCCGGCGCGCGCGCGGGCATGATCGGTCCGGATGAGGTGACATTCGAATACCTGAACGGCAAGCCGCGAGCCCCTCGGGGCAAGGCGTGGGACGCTGCGGTGGCGCACTGGCGCACCCTCGCGACCGATTCCGATGCCAGATTCGACGCCTCCGTCGATATTGATGCCGCCGCCATTGAACCCATGATTACTTACGGAACGAATCCCGGCATGGTGCTGCCGATCGGTTCCGCGATCCCGGATAAAAAAGGCGACGCGGTGTTCGACAAGGCGATGCGCTACATGGGGTTTCATGGCGGCGAAGGCATGCTCGGCAAACCGGTGAACGTGGTCTTCATCGGCAGCTGCACCAACGGACGGCTGGAAGATTTGCAGGCCGCGGCCCAAATCCTCAAAGGGCGCAAAGTCGCGCCCGGCGTGCACCTGCTCATCGTGCCGGGCTCGCAACAGATCAAGCAACAAGCCGAGGCCGCGGGGCTGGCCGAGATTTTCAAGGCTGCGGGCGCGGATTGGCGCGAGTCCGGCTGCTCCATGTGCCTCGGCATGAACGGCGATACGGTTGCCCCGGGCCAGTATTCGATCAGCACCAGCAATCGAAATTTTGAAGGCCGCCAAGGGAAAGGAGCCCGCACGCTGCTGGTCAGCCCCTTGACTGCGGCCGCCAGCGCCGTCACGGGCCGCATTGCGGATCCGCGTGAGCTGCTGTGATGCAAGCCATCAAGCGCATCAACTCGAAGACCGTTGTCATTGCATCCAGCGACATCGACACGGATCAAATTATTCCCGCGCGATTTCTGACCACGACGACCCGGGAAGGATTGGGCAAACAGTTATTCGCGGATTGGCGCTACCAGAGCGACGGCTCGCCGCAAGCGGACTTCGTTCTCAATCGTCCGGAAGCGCGCGGCGCCGAAATCCTGGTGACGGGGCGAAATTTCGGCTGCGGCTCCTCGCGCGAGCATGCGCCATGGGCTCTGCTCGACTACGGCTTTCGCGCGGTCGTCAGCACTGAAATTGCCGATATCTTTCGCGGTAATTCCCTGATGAACGGTTTGCTGCCGATCGTCGTGGATGAGCAGACATCGCAATGGCTGCTGCATCATCCGGGCGTGCTGGTCGATATCGATCTCGAGTCCAGGCGTCTGACGCTGCCGAATGGTGCCTCGGCCGCATTTCCCATCGAGCCGTTCGCCCGTCACTGCCTGTTGAACGGCTTGGACGAACTTGGCTATCTGCGCAGCAAGCTGAGCGACATCGAGCGCTTCGAAGCGGCACAGATCTAGGCTCCTGGATGCAAGCGACCATTGCAGTCCTGGCCGGCGATGGCATCGGCGGCGAAGTCACCGCCGAAGCGGTTCGCGCTCTTCAGAAGGTGGCGTCCCGATTCGAGCATCGATTCGAATTTGAATCTGCACTGTTGGGCGGCGCCGCCATCGATGCGACCGGCTCGCCGCTGCCGCCGGCAACCCTGGCGCTGGCGACGCGGGCGGATGCGATCTTGCTGGGTGCGGTCGGCGGCCCCCGCTGGTCCGACCCCAACGCCGCTGTTCGCCCGGAACAGGGCTTGCTGCAGCTGCGCAAGGCACTGGGATTGTTCGCCAATCTGCGTCCCGTCGTGCCGCACCCCGCGGTGCTCGACGCCTCGCCCATCAAAGCCGAGCTGCTGCGCGGCGTGGACATCATGGTGGTGCGCGAACTCACCGGCGGTATTTATTTCGGCGAGAAAACCCGCAGCGCCACCGAGGCGGTTGACATATGCCGCTACAGCGTCATGGAGATCGAGCGGGTGGTGCGGCTGGCCGCCCGCTTGGCGCGTGCGCGCCGCAAAAAATTGACCTCCGTCGACAAGGCCAATGTGCTGGAAACATCACGCCTGTGGCGTTCAACCGTGAATCTCATCATGCCCGCCGAGTTTCCCGATGTGGCGCTCGAACACATGTTGGTGGATTCGGCGGCCATGCATCTGTTGCAGCGCCCCCGCGACTTCGACGTGATCGTCACCGAGAACATGTTCGGCGATATTCTCACCGATGAGGCGTCCATGCTGGCCGGATCCTTGGGGCTTCTGCCCTCCGCGTCGCTCGGCGCCAATGCTCGCGGCGGAGTATTCGAACCGATTCACGGCTCTGCGCCCGACATTGCAGGACGCGGCATCGCCAACCCCTACGCGGCGATCTTGAGTGCGGCCCTGTTGCTGCGCTACTCGCTGCGATTGGATGCCGAAGCGAAGGCGCTGGAAGAGGCGGTGTACCGCGCAATCACCGGCGGCGCGCTCACCGCCGACCTGGCAGCCCCGGGCAGCTCGATTACGACACGCGCCGCTGCTGATGCGGTGTTGGCTGCGCTTTAGCGGCGCGCTCAAGTCCTGCGGAGAGGTCGGCCACCAGGTCCGCGTGATCTTCGATACCCACCGAGACCCGCAGCAGCCCGGCGCTGATTCCCGCGCGTAACCTGGCCGATTCTTCCATGCCGGCGTGCGTCATGCTGGCAGGATGGGCGATGAGACTCTCGACACCGCCCAAGGATTCAGCCAGGGTGAAGCACTTGAGGCCGGTGAGGAACGCGTCCATGGCCGCTTCGCCGCCGGCGAGCTCGAAACTCAACATTGCGCCGAAGCCGCTTTGTTGGCGGCGGGCAATCTCGTGGCCCGGATTGCTGCTGAGGCCCGGATAGTAGACGCGCTGCACTTCCGGCCGCTGCGTCAGAAACTGCACGATGTATGCGGTGTTCTCGGCGTGAACGCGCATCCTGGCATGCAAGCTGCGCACACCGCGCAGCGTCAGAAAACTGTCGAACGGCGCTCCCGTCACGCCGATGGCATTGGCCCACCACGAAAGATTCTGGTGCAGCTCCTCGGTCGCCGCAATCACCGCGCCCCCCACCACATCGCTGTGGCCGTTGAGGTACTTGGTGGTCGAGTGCATCACGTAATCGGCGCCCAGAGACAAAGGCTGCTGCCAGACCGGCGACAGGAACGTGTTGTCGACTGCCGCCAGCGCACCGGCCGCATGGGCCGCATCGCACACCGCTCGAATATCGACCACCCGCAGCAAGGGATTGCTGGGCGTCTCGATCCACACCAATTTCGCCCCGGACTCGAGCGCCGCGCGCAACTCATCGGGATTGCTTTGATCGACGAAATCAACCAGCAGATTTCCCTTGGAGCGCAGCGCATTGAGCAGCCGATAGGTGCCGCCGTAGCAGTCGTACGGGGCGACCACGCGTGCGCCGGCGGGCAACGCCGCCAAGATCAACGTGATCGCGGCCATGCCCGTGCAGGTCACGACGGCGCCGGCGCCGCCTTCGAGGTCCGCCAACGCATTGCTCAGTTGATCGCGGGTCGGATTGCCGGAACGCGTGTAGTCGTACTTGCGCGGCTGCCGGTAGCCTTCAAAAGCAAAATTCGTCGACAGGTAAATCGGCGGCACCACCGATCCGTGGTGCGAGTCCGACTCGAGTCCGGCTCGAACGGATCGTGTCGCAATATGCTTGGGTGGTGTCTTGCTGCTCATGTCTGCTCCGCGAGGGCATGCTTGATAATGGGCGTCAGGGCGGCTGCTTCCTTCAAGAAGGCGTCATGACCGAAAATGGAATTGATCTCGATGAGCTGGCGGGGGCCGTTCAAGCGGGCTGACAGGGCCTGCATGTCGTTGAACGGCACCAGCTGGTCTTCACGCACGGCGATCAGCGTTGCGGGTGTTTGCACCTGTGTCGCATCCATTGCATGCAGATCGATCGATTCGCTCAAGGTCAAGAATGATTCGGCGCGATACTTCTGTACATAATCGTCGCCGCGCGCAAACAAGTAATCCTCGATCGGGAAGCGGAAGCGATCCGCGGTGCGCGTCGGCGCACCGCCGAACCTCAGCGCAAACTCAATGGGACTGCGATACGTGGCCATCGCCAGCGCGCGCGCAAGCTTCAGCCCCGCTGCGCCATCACCGCGCGCTATCGCTTCGCGCACGATTTGCCGCTGCACACTGCGCCACGCCGTCGAGAGCACCTGGCTCTTGTCGGCGGCGCTCAACACCACGATGTGATTCACCTGCGCCGCGTAGCGCTCGGCAAAGCATAACGCGACCATGCCGCCGTAAGACGCACCGACGATGGCGTGCAGAGGCCGCAGGCCAAGGTGCCTGACGATCTGACTCAAAGCGTTGGCTTGATCGTATGAACTGATGGGCGGAAATTGGCCGCCGACGCTGGGTGTGGAGCTGCCTCCGCGCCCGCCGATGTAGTCGATGCCGAGAACCAGATATTGCCGGGTATCGACGCCGAGCCCAGGACCCACCATCTCCGGCCACCAACCCTCTCCCGGCAGACCGGTGACGATTTTGTGCGCGGAGATTCCGCCGAGAACCGCGACCACAGGTCCCTCCTCGTTGCCGACCAGACGGAAAGCCATCCTTGGATCGGGCAAGGAATCCCCATGGTGCAAAGCGAATGGCTCGAGACTCAAAGTCTCGTCGATCGGTTTTAACGCATTTTCGTCCACGATGCGGAAGCTCCTTGAAGGCAACATAACCCCTGGAGCATCGGCTCGTAGCCCATTGAAGTCGCGGGACCCCGCGCAATCGGCTGCCCATCTACCGGATCCGCGCCGTTGAGCGCGTCCCCGCAGGAGTTGGCACCGTTCCGACCGCTCCACTGAGGAAGGATCGGTGGTTGCCCCGGCTTCTAAGGGCCTTTCCCTCAGCCGGTCTAGATAAGCCATTGAATTTTAGGCAGGCCTGGTGGGCGCGTCAAGCATTTTACCGACGATCCAGTTGCATCATCTTTACCAACGTATTAATGTAATAGCGTGTTATTACATTACGGCAGACTGCATATGCTTTCGATCGGGGCTTTGTCTTGAAAACCAACCGGCCGGTGACGTT
Source organism: Steroidobacteraceae bacterium (assembly GCA_035318305.1). Taxonomy (GTDB): domain Bacteria; phylum Pseudomonadota; class Gammaproteobacteria; order Steroidobacterales; family Steroidobacteraceae; genus Bog-1198. The sequence continues at coordinate 9,064 of DATHFB010000149.1, forward strand.
GCGGCAGGAACAGCAGCACGAGCGCGCGCTTTGCACGGCGATCCTGGCGTTGCGCTCGATCGATGAGTGCCGCAGCTTCTTCCGCGATCTGTGCACGCCTGCGGAGTTGCAGGCGATGGCGGATCGCTGGGCCGTGGTGGAGCTGCTGGAGCGGGGCCTGCCATACCGTGAGATCCATAAGCAAACCGGCGTCAGCGTCACGACGATCGGCCGCGTCGCGCGCTATTTGACGTCGGGCAACGGCGGTTATCGCGCGGTCACCGAACGGCTGAAGCTCAATGCATAAACCCACCGGTGCCGGCGATCCCATGCGCCTCAAAATCGCCGTGCAAAAGAACGGCCGCCTCACCGACAGCTCACTGGATCTGTTGTCGCGCTGCGGCCTCAAGTACAGCCGCGGCAAAGATCAGCTGATGTGCTACGGCGAAAACATGCCGCTCGACGTTCTGTTCGTCCGCGACGATGACATTCCGGACCTGGTGCAGGAAGATGTCTGCGACCTAGGGTTGGTCGGCTTGAACGTGATCGAAGAGAAGCGGCTTGCCTTCCAGGCGCGCGATATCGGCCCCTTGTTCGACACCGTGCAGCTGCTGGATTTCGGACGCTGCAAGCTGTGCATCGCGGTACCCGATGGGTTCGACTATGACGGCGCGCAATCGCTGCAAGGCAAGCGCATCGCGACCACCTACCCGCATATCCTTGCCCGCTTCCTCGCGGAGAACGGCATCACGGCCGAGGTGGTGGTGCTGTCGGGTTCGGTGGAAATCGCGCCACGTCTGGGCCGGGCCGATTTGATATGCGATTTGGTCTCGACCGGATCCACGCTGGCCGCCAATCACCTGCGCCACGCGCAAACGGTGCTGGAGAGCCAGGCGGCGCTGATTCGAACGCCGATGCCGATTCCCTTGGAGAAGCAGGAATGGACGCGCCGCCTGCTGATGCGCATCGACGGCGTCGAGCAGGTCAAGGGCAGCAAGTACATCATGCTGCATGCACCCCGCTCCGCGCTCGCGGCGATCGCGAAACTGCTCCCAGGCAGCGAGACGCCCACCGTCATTCCCTTGGAAGGCCTGGGCGATCGAGTGGCGGTACATGCCGTGTGCCGTGAAAATGTCTTCTGGGAAACGCTCGAGGATTTGAAGGGAGCGGGCGCCACTTCCGTGCTGGTTCTGCCGGTCGAAAAGATGCTCGCGTAGGGTCGAAGGCACGCCAATGAGAATCCTCGATTGGAATTCCCTATCGGCCGTACAGCGACGCGATGCGCTGCAGCGCCCGGCACAGCGCGATGCCGCCCGCGTCACGGCCACCGCCCAAGATATTATCGAGCGCGTCCGCAGCGAAGGAGATGCCGCGCTATTGGCCCTGACGGAACAATTTGACGGCGTGCAACCCGCGGGACTGCAAGTCACGGCGAAAGAGTTCGCCGCGGCAGAAGCCGAGTTGAATGCGGAGCAGAATGCCGCCATCGAGCGGGCGATATCGACGATACATCGCTTTCACGCGGCGCAAATGTCCGCGCCGCTGCGCGTCGAAACTGCGCCCGGCGTGCGGTGCGAGCGGATCAGCGTACCGATTCGCGCCGTGGGCCTGTATGTACCGGCCGGCTCGGCTCCATTGCCCTCGACCGCCATCATGCTCGCGGTGCCGGCGGCCATCGCCGGGTGCCCGGTGCGGGTCCTGTGCACGCCGCCGAACCGCCATGCCAAAGCCGATCCGGCCGTTCTGGTCGCGGCACGCAAGGCCGGTATCGAACGAGTATTCAAGGTCGGAGGCGCGCAGGCCATTGCCGCCATGGCCTATGGCACCGGCACGATTCCGAAGTGCGACAAGATATTCGGGCCGGGCAATGCCTGGGTTACGGCGGCCAAATTATTGGTCGCGCAGCATGCCGAAGGCGCTGCGGCGGACCTTCCGGCCGGCGTGAGCGAGGTCATGGTCATCGCCGATGCGGGCGCGCGCGCCGACTTCATTGCAGCGGATCTGCTGGCGCAGGCAGAACATAGCCCCGATGCGCAGGCGATCCTGGTCACTTCGGACCCTGAATTGGCCGCGGCGGCCATGCGCGAGGTACAACGCCAAAGCGTCCGGCTGTTGCGCGCGCGGATCCTGACGGAATCACTGAAGGCGATGCGATTCATCGTCGTTGACGCGCTCGAGACGGCGTTCGACATTGCCAATAGTTACGCGCCGGAACATCTGCTGCTGCAAATTCGCGAACCGCGCGCCTGGCTGCCGCGAGTCACGGCCGCGGGCGCCGTGTTCCTTGGGCCGTGGTCGCCGGAAACCATGGGCGACTATTGCAGCGGACCCAACCACACCCTGCCCACCTACGGCTACGCTCGATCCTACAGCGGCTTGTCGCTGGAGGACTTTCAGAAGCGCATCACCGTTCAGGAACTCACGCCGGCGGGGCTCCAAGGATTGGGCCCGACCGCGCAAGCGCTGGCCGGTCTTGAAGGCTTGGATGCCCATGCAGCGGCTGTAACCATCCGCCTCGAGGCGCTGCAGTGAGCGCCGTGATTTCACTGGCGCGCCCGGAGATCGTTACGCTGAAGGCGTATGCGCATGCTGCCTGGCTGCCGTTGCTCACGCGCTTGCACGCGAACGAGGCTCCGTGGCGGCCCACCGGCGACTGCACGAGCGCCGGTCTCAATCGCTATCCGGAGCCGCAGCCGCGGGCGCTCATCGATCGTTTGGCGTCGCTCTACGGCGTGCCGGCCGCTCAGGTACTCGGCACTCGCGGCGCCGATGAGGCGATTGACGTTTTGTCGCGGATCTATTTGCGTGCGGGGACCGACGCGATTTTGCAATGTGGTCCAACCTTTGGCATGTATCAAGTCGCCGCGCGCATTCAAGGCGCCGAAGTCATCGAGCTGCCGCTGAATCGCGATCAGGGGTGGAGCATCGATGCGGCGCGGGTCCTGGCGGCGTGGCGCCCCAACATCAAGCTGGTGTACCTGTGCTCGCCCAACAATCCCACCGCGAATCTTTTGGACCAGGCGGCGCTCGAACACATTTGCACGGCGCTCGACGGCAAGGCCATCGTGGTGATCGATGAGGCTTACATCGAATGGTCGCATGCAGCGAGTCTCGCACCATGGCTGGGCCGCTTCGAAACACTGGCCATCTTGCGGACACTGTCGAAGGCCCATGCGCTGGCGGGCGCGCGCATCGGCGCCCTATTGGCCTCGCCTGAGTTGATTCAATTGGCACGGCGGGTCATTCCGCCCTACGCTCTCGCGCAGCCGACGATCGAGGCTGCGCTGCGCGCCCTCGAACCCACTGAAATATCGGCCTCGCAAGGCCGGCTGGAAGCATTGCTCATGGAAAAAGAATACTTGCGCCGCGGACTCGCCGCCTCGCCGCTGGTCGATCAGGTCTGGCCCAGTGATGCCAATTTCTTGATGATCGATTGCCGCGATGCGGACAGATTCATGGCCGGCAGCATGGGCGGCGGACTGATCGTGCGCGATTTGCGTGCGCATCCCGCCCTGCCCCGCGCCCTGCGAGTCTCCGTGGGCACGCGAGCCGAGAACGATGCGCTGTTGCGCTGCGTGGGACAGCCATGAGCGGCCGACGCATACTTTTCCTGGATCGCGACGGCACACTGAACGAGGAAGTG
>DATHFB010000150.1:0-6227 GCA_035318305.1 Steroidobacteraceae bacterium
AATTGGGTTGGGGCGGGTGGTGGTTTTGGGATCCGGTCGAGAACGCCTCATTCATGCCTTGGCTGGTCGGAACGGCCTTGATTCATTCTTTGAGCGTCACGGAGAAGCGCGGCATCTTCAAGAGCTGGACGCTGCTGCTGGCCATATTCGCCTTCTCCTTGAGCCTGGTGGGGACTTTCCTGGTGCGCTCGGGCGTGTTGGTATCGGTGCATTCCTTCGCCACTGACCCGACGCGAGGTCTTTATATCCTCGCGTTCCTGGTGCTGACCATCGGCGGTTCGCTCACCCTGTATGCGTGGCGGGCACCGAAGCTGTATGCACCGGGTGGATTCGAGTTATTTTCACGCGAGTTTTTCCTGTTGGTGAACAATGTCATTCTGGTAAGCGTGGCCGCGCTGGTGCTGTGGGGCACGCTCTCGCCGCTGCTTTACGAGGTCCTCGGGATCGGCAAGATCTCCGTGGGACCACCGGTGTTCGCCCTGATGTTCTTGGTCCCCGTACTTCCGCTGATGGTGTTTCTGGCCATCGGGATGCACTCGGCCTGGCGCCGCGGCAAGCTCACCGTCACGGCGAAACCGCTGTGGTGGCTGCTGGGCGCGGCGACTCTGCTGTCGGTCGCGATTCAGGGCTTGGTCTTCAAAGAGTTCCACCCGGTGGGTCTCATCGGCTTCAGCTTCGGATTTTGGATTATTTTCTCCGCGGTGCTCGAGCCGCTGCGGCGATTGCGTCAGAAACAAACGCTCACCGCGGCGCTCATCGGCATGTCCATTGCCCACCTGGGGGTGGGCATGTTCGCGATCGGCGCCAGCGGCGTCGAAAGCTACAAGATCGAGAAGGATGTGGCCATGAAACCGGGCGGCAGCTATACCATCGCCGGCTACGATTTCAAGTTCGTGAACGCCACGGATGTGCGCGGGCCGAACTACGATGCCGTGCAAGGCCAGATCGAGGTGACTCGCGGCGGCAGGCCCGTGACCACACTGTTGCCGCAAAAGCGCCATTTCCGGGTGCAGCAGACCGACAATAGCAAGGCCGCCATTTCGGTGAACTGGGCTCGCGATTTGTTTGTCGCCATGGGCGAGCCTTTGGGCGACAACGCCTGGAGCATGCGCATTCAATATAAACCCCTCGTGCGTTACATCTGGCTCGGCGCCATCGTCATGGCACTCGGTGGACTGATTGCGGCGACGGATCGGCGCTATCGGGTCAAGGTTCCCATCGCCTCGCCCGGTGTCGTCTCCCCGCCGAATCCGCGCGCTGAACTGGGCTCCGCCTGATGTGGAAATTCCTGCTGCCATTTGCGGCTTTTGTCGCGCTCGTCGTGCTGTTCGCGTTTGGCCTCAATCCCAAACGCGATATCCATGCATTGCCCTCGCCGCTGATCGGCAAGCCTGCGCCGGAATTCGCGTTGCCGGATGTGCTGGACGCATCGCGCACGGTCAATAACGCGACCCTGAAGGGGCAGGTGTATCTAGTGAATGTATGGGGTACGTGGTGCGTGGAGTGCCGCGTGGAACACGAGGCGTTGCTGGCGATCTCCCAACAGCATGTAGTGCCGATCATCGGAATCGACTGGTCGGTTGATCATGGTATGGGCGAACGCGATAAGGCGAAACAATGGCTGGAAAGACTGGGTAATCCCTACAGCCAAGTTGCCTTTGACCAGGAGGGCCGTACGGCCATCGACTTCGGAGTTTACGCCGCGCCGGAAACTTTCTTGGTCGACCGTCAAGGCAATGTGATTTTCAAGCTCATCTCCGGCATGACTCAGGAAGTGTGGGAAAAGGAGTTCCTGCCGCGCATCGCTGCGGCAGGGAAGGGCGGGGCATGAGCCGTGGATCTCCCCGGTTGCCGGCACTGGCACTGGCCGCGGCACTGGCAGGTTTTGGCGTCGCTTACGCCGAGCCGCCGGCTGCCGGCTTGGACGCCCATGGTCAGCTGCAAAATCCGGAGCTGCAGGTGCGCTTCGAGCGCATCGCCAAGGAGCTTCGCTGTCTGCAATGCCAAAACGAATCGATCGCGGATTCGAATGCCGATCTGGCGCGGGACCTGCGCCGGCAGGTTCGCGAAATGTTGGTCGAGGGTAAAAGCGATGATGCGATTTTCACGTTCATGACGGATCGCTACGGAGAGTTCGTCCGCTTCGCGCCGCCGCTCAGCCCCAAGACCACGCTGATTTGGGGCGCGCCTTTCTTCATGCTGCTGTTGGGCGGCGCCATCATTTACCGCGTCGTCCGACAACGCTCGCGCATGCCCTTGGACGAATGAACGCCTTCCTTGTCTTCGCGGCTCTCATGGCTGCGATCGCCGCGACAGTCGTAGCCGTGCCGCTGATGCGCGATAGAAAAACCCGTCTCGTGGGTGCGTTTGCTGCGCTGTTCGTGGCGGCCGCCGCCGCGGGACTGTACCCGCTGTGGTCGAATTGGGATTGGCACGCGCCGGCGCAAGCACAAGCCGCCGCCGCTCCCGATGTCATCGCCATGGTCGCCAAGCTCGAGCAGCATCTTCGCGATGATCCCAACGATCTGGCAGGCTGGCTGATGCTGGGCCGCTCCTATATAGCGCTGCAACGCTTGGACGATGCCGTCAGTGCCTACGATCGCGCTCATCACCTGGACGCCAAGAGCGCGGAAGCCGACTTGGGGTTGGGCGAGGCCATGGCGTTGCGCGCCGGCGGAGAAATCACTCCGCCCGCATCACAACTGTTCGAGGAAGCACTGAGCTTGACGCCGGACAATCCGAAGGCATTGTTGTACGGCGGCTTTGCCGCAGCGACCCGGGGCGATCGTGCGCTCGCTCGCAGCCGCTGGCAGGCGCTCAAAGATCTGCATCCGCCGCCGCAAATCGTGCAGATGCTGGATGCGCGGATCGCCGAATTGGGACCTGCGGCGCAATCGGGGACGAATGCGTCGCCCGCGGGGACGAGCGCGAGCGTAGAGGGGTCGGCAGCGGGGCAGGTCACTGTCAATATACGCATAGCGCCTGCATTGCAATCGCGCCTGAAACCGGAGGCACCTTTGTTCGTATTTGCTCGAGAGCCCGGCAGCCAAGGGCCGCCGCTGGCTGCAAAACGACTGACCAGCGCCGCCATCGGCACGCAGGTGCAGTTGTCGGCTGCGGACTCCATGATGCCCGGGCGAGTGCTGGTGAGCGGGCGGCGGGTTTCCATTACTGCTCGCGTGTCATTCAGCGGACAGCCGACGCCGGCGGCGGGCGATCTATACGGCGAACTTGCGTATGAGGTCGGTCACGACGGCGCGCTCGATCTCGTCATAGATCGCGTCGCCGACTAGGTGTAGCGATGAGCGTCGCCAAAAATCTCGTGGCGGGACGCATCCTCGAAGACCAGCTGTTTCCCTATATTGATTCCGGGAGTGAGGACTACTCGGTGGAAGCGGCGATCAGTAAGGTGTTTGCTAGCGAAGCGTTGCAACGCAGCGCCTACGAGGCCTTGCAGGATCTCGGGAAATCCAAAATATTTACGCCCATGCCGCAACTTTTACGTGGCCGGCGGGTATTTATGAAAAGTACACCGTTGAACTGGCAAAGGCGTCGGATTTCTTGTTGCGCAAGTACGGAAAATCAATCGCGGACCGGCAGCATGCGCTGAAGCGCAGGCGGTCGCCATTGCGCGAGTGTTTGCGCAACAGGCGAAACGGCGCATGGCCAACAACATTCGCCGAGCCGAGCGGAATGAGGACGAGGAGATGAATCACCTGGCTGGATTCATCCTGGACAAAGGAAGTTATCCCTGGGATGTAGTGCTATGAATATGACACCTGAGAATTTGCCTTCGACCGAACATCGGGCGACCCTGGGCTCCTGGATTACGGGACGCGCCGGTGTGTGGGTATTTGCGGTGGCCGCCATTGTCTTGGTGGGTTTCCTGGCCGTGCGTTTGACCAAGGTTTTGGCCGTTACCCCGGTCAATAACAACAGGCCGGTGCCGACCGTGTCGGTCACCGAAATCGGCATCAGCAAGGTGCCGACGACGGTCAGCATCATCGGCACGATAGGTGCTCGTTACGACATGCCCATCGGGGTCGAAGACGCGGCCGGCCGCGTTGCGGCAATCCTGGTTGAAGCAGGCGATCATGTGAAGCGCGGCCAGGTGTTGGCACGCCTGAACGTGTCGGTCCTGGAACCCCAGGTGGCAAATCTCGAGGCGGCCCTCGAGCAGGCGCGCGCGGAAGCGGAACTCGCCGATGCCGAGTATCGGCGGGCGCAGGCCGTGGGTGCTTCCGGAGCGCTGTCGGTTGAGGAAACCGGGCGCCGAAAATCGAGCAGTCTGACGGCGGCGGCCAAGGTGAAATTTGCCGAGGCACAACTGGCCGAGGCCAAAGCGCATCTCGCGCGCGCGGAAATTCGGGCACCCGAGGATGGCGTCATCCTCACCCGCAATGTGGAAGTGGGGCAAACGGCATTGCCGGGTGGAGAAGCCCTGTTCCGCTTGTCGAAGGGCGGCCAGGTTGAAATGAAGGGGCAGGTAGCCGAACAGGACCTGCCGTTGCTCAGCGTGGGACAGCAAGTCAATGTCAGGCTGACCGGTACGTCCAAGGCGTATCCGGGCACCATCCGCCTGCTCGGCGCGGTCATCGACCCGGCAACCCGCTTGGGCATGGCGCGAATCGATCTGTTGCCGGATCCGAATCTGCGGCCGGGTGCGTTTGCGCGCGCCGAAGTCACCGTCAGCAACGCCGAACGCGCCGTGTTGCCGCAAACCGCGGTGCTGACCGACGATCGGGGCAGTTACGTCCTCATCGTCAACAAGCAGAACAAAGTCGAGCGCCGCGCGGTTCGCGTGTCCGGCATCGTGCAAAGCGGCGTGACCATCGCTGAGGGTGTCGCCGGTTCAGACCAAGTGATCGCCACAGCGGGCGCCTTTCTGACGGAAGGCGAAGTGGTCAAACCCATGCTCATCCCGGGTAAGTCATGAGAAATATCTCTGCGTGGGCGATCAGGCACCCGGTCACGCCCATTGTTCTGTTCGTCGTCCTGTTCTTCATGGGCGTGGTTGCATTCATCCGTTTGCCGATCAACCTCAATCCGGATGTGTCTTTTCCCGCGGTGAATGTCGATATCACCGAGCCAGGCGCAGCACCCACGGAGATGGAGACGCAGATCGCGCAGAAAGTCGAAGGCTCGATCTCGAGCATCGGCGCCGTGCGTCACATCGTCACCGTTATTACGGAGGGGAGTGTCCACATCGGGATCGAGTTCCAGATCGGCACACCCATCGATCGCGCCGTAACCGATGTACGCGATGCCGTTGCCAAGGTACGCAGCGACCTGCCGCAAGGCATATTGGAACCGCAAGTGTCGCGCCAAGACGTGGATGGCGGGGCCTTCATATATTACGCGCTCAGCACGACCTCGCTGACGCCCGAAGAACTCAGTTGGGCCATCGACAACACCATCACCAAGCGATTGCTGGCGATTAGCGGCGTTGCGCAGGTGCAGCGTATCGGCGGCGTTGAGCGCGAGATACGCGTTGAACTCGATCCGGGCCGTATGCAGGCGATGGGGCTCACGGCGGTGCAGGTCAACGACCAGCTGCGCCAACTCAACATGGATGCCGCCGGCGGCCGGGCGCAAATCGGCGGCGGCGAACAAGCGATTCGTGTCTTGGGCGGCGCCAGAAGCGCCGGTCAGCTTTCGGACACGCAGATCATCGTTCCGGGCGGCAAATTCGTGCGCCTGAGAGAAATCGCGGAAGTCCGCGACGGCATTGCCGAAATTCGCGGCGTCGCCCGCTTGAATGGCCGTCCGGCGACGGCATTCGGCGTTTTCAAAGCCCGCGGTGCTTCGGACGTCAGCACGGCGAAGGCCGTTCAAGTCGAACTCGATAAAATTTTGGTCGAGAATCCTCCGCTGCACCTACAGACCATATTCACGACCGTCGACCACACCATTGCGACCTATCACTCATCGCTGGAGGCGCTGGTCGAGGGTTCGGTCCTGGCCGTGGTTGTGGTTTGGTTCTTCCTGCGCAGCTGGCGCGCGACGCTGATTTCCGCCTTGGCGATACCGCTGTCCGCGATTCCGACGTTTGCGTTCATGCAATTCATGGGATTCACGCTCAACACCATCACGCTGCTGGGGCTTTCCTTGGTGGCCGGCGTGCTGGTGGACGATGCCATCGTGGAAATCGAAAACATCGTCAGGCATATGCGCATGGGCAAGAGCGGTTTCCAGGCGGCGCTCGATGCGGCGGATGAAATCGGACT
>DATHFB010000151.1:0-9968 GCA_035318305.1 Steroidobacteraceae bacterium
CGTGCGCCGGCACGTAGAACGCGGTATCAACCATTCCCAGCGGTGCGAGGATGTAACGCTGTAGATACTCGCCCAGCGTCAGGCCGGACAAGACCTCGACGAGGCGGCCGAGCACGTCGGTGGAGCGGCTGTATTCCCACCTCGCTCCCGGTTGAGCGATCAGCGGCAGCTTGCCCAAGGTGGCGACTTGATCGGCGTTGCTCTGGTTGCGGCTGTAGATCCTCTCTGCCATGTACTGCTTGTGCACCGGACCGCTGCCGCGAAATTCATACGTGAGACCCGAGGTGTGGCGCAATAGGTCCTGAATGGTGATGGACCTATCGGCATCCACCAAGTCGATTTCCGAGCCTCGCGTGACGGCAACTTTCCGATTGCCGAGTTCAGGAATGTATTTTTCAATCGGGTCGCTCAGCAGGAAGCGCCCGCCTTCCAACAACATCATCGCTGCCACGGAAACGATGGGCTTGGTCATCGAATAGATTCGAAAAATGCTGTCCTTTGCCATCGGCGCGCCGCCGGCGGGGTCGCGCCGCCCGTAGCTCTCGAAGTACGCCAACCGGCCACGCCGCGCAACCAGCGCCACGGCCCCGGGTACGCGACCGCGTTCGACTTCGCCTTGCATTACCGAGCCTAAGCGCGCCAGACCTGCGGTGGAGAGCCCAATGTCCTCGGGCGTCGCATGTGGAAGGGGAAGTGACGTCATGTTGTCCTGGAATAATGTTAGCCCGATGGGGCGCATGATTATAGTGGAGATGATGCGAGCGCATGGCATGCGCGGGGGCGCGCGTGTATATTCCGCCGATGAAAGCAAACGCCATCCTGCTGTCGCTGGCCGCGGTCGTGGTACTCAGCGTATCCGCCGCCCAGGCGCCTTCCGACGATCCCTTCATCTGGCTCGAGCAGGCTCACAGCGAGCGCGCGATGCAATGGGTCGAGGCCGAGAATGCCAAGACCAGCGCCGCACTGGAGCGCGATGCGCTTTTCTCGAGCCTGTTCAACGACGCCAAGGTAATCGCGGAAGCCAAAGACAGGATTCCCGTGCCCAGCGTCATTGGCGGCCGCATTTTCAACTTTTGGCAGGATGCCGACCATGAGCACGGAATCTGGCGGCAGTCCAGTCCGTCCGACTTTCAGAACCCGGCACCGCATTGGCGAACAGTCCTGGATCTGGACGCGCTGTCGAAATCCGAAAAAGCCAATTGGTTCTGGAAAGGCGCGATCTGCCAAGAGCCTCAGCAGCAGCGATGCATGGTCAGCCTATCCGATGGCGGCGAAGATGCGGTGACGTTGCGTGAGTTCGACTTGGCCTCAGGAGCTTTCGCCGACGGCGGCTTCTCCCTGCCGAGCGGCAAGCAGGATGTGGCGTGGGCTGATGCCGATACGCTGCTGGTTTCGCGCGAGTGGAAAGCTGGTGAAATCACGCGATCGGGCTATGCGTTCGTCGTCAAGCGGATCAAGCGCGGGCAATCGCTCGATGCGGCCGTGGAAGTGTTTCGCGGAACGCCGGACGACGTCGGCGTCACGCCCTTTACGCTGACGGATGGATCCGGACACAGTGCCGTCATGATTCAGCGCGCCGTGTCGATCTTCGAGTTCGAGTTCTATCTCATGGGTCCTGACGGACCGTCGAAACTCACCATGCCGATGAAGGCGGAATTCTTGAGCCTGATCGAAGGCCGATTGATATTGAGCCTGCACGAGGATTGGAAGCGAACCGCTGCGCCAACGCTTCCCCAAGGGGCCTTGGTCTCCTTGGAGCTGTCGGCCATCGCGTCCGATCCGCGGCACTTGCGGCCTGAACTGGTCTACGCGCCCAGCGCCCGCGAAGCATTCCAAGAGGCCGGGGCCACTCGCGGACATCTGCTGGTGCAAACGCTCGACAATGTCAACGGCCGCGCCTATTCGTACAAACCTGAACCGCACCATCATTGGTCGCGGCGTCAGCTTGATCTGCCCGACAACATTTCGGTCAACGTGATCGATGCCGATTTGCACAGCGAACAGGCGTTCCTGCAGGTCACGGGCTTCCTGACTCCGCCTAAGCTGATCCGCGCCGACTTGAGCAAAGGAACGCTTGCGACGGTCAAGACCCTGCCCGCGAAATTCGCTGCCTCCCATGTGGTCGAGCAATTCGCAGCCACGTCCAAGGACGGCACTAAAATCCCTTACTTCATTGTCCATCCGAGCGCCATGAAGATGGACGGCAGCACGCCTACCATCTTGAATGCCTACGGCGGCTTTCTGGATGCCCGGACTCCGAAGTATTCGGCGGAACTCGGCAAGCTTTGGCTCGAGCGCGGCGGGGTTTTCGTGCTGGCCAATATTCGCGGGGGCGGCGAATTCGGTCCAGCGTGGCATGAAGCGGGACTCAAGACGCATCGCCAGCGCATCTACGATGATTTTGCTGCGGTCGGCGAGGATCTCATCGCAAAGGGATTTACGAGCCCTGCTCATCTCGGAATCATGGGCGGTTCGAACGGCGGACTGCTCATGGGTGTGGAATTCATCCAGCACCCGCAGATGTGGCGCGCGGTCGACATTCAAGTCCCGCTGCTCGATATGCTGCGCTACGAGCAGATCGCCGCGGGGAGTTCCTGGGTCGCGGAGTACGGCAGCGTATCGGTTCCCGAAGAACGCGAATTTCTCGCCTCTATTTCTCCCTACAGCAATCTAAAGCCGGGTGTGCAGTACCCGCAAGCCCTGATCTGGTCGACGACCAAAGATGACCGGGTCGGTCCTCAGCACGCGCGTAAGTTCGCCGCCAAACTCTCTGCGATGGGCGTGCCCTACTACTATTTCGAGGTGATCGAGGGAGGCCATGGCGCAGGTGCAACCCCGGTTGAACAGGCGAAAATGCGCGCCCGCGAATACACCTATTTCTCGCACAAGCTCGGGCTGTGAATGGCCCGAGCTATGAATGACTCGGGCTATGCATGGCGGGCGCCGAGATCGGCGAGCACCATGCTCACGCACTCCGTCAGGCGCGTTGCATAACCGATATGCAGGAACTCATTGGGCCCGTGCGCATTGGAGTGCGGTCCTAGGACGCCGGTCACGAGAAACTGAGTTTGCGGAAACCGCTCGCCGAGCATTCTCAAGAATGGAATCGTGCCTCCGCCGCCCAGACTCACCGCATCACGTCCGAACACATGTCGCGAGGCGCGCTGCATCGACTGCTCAAACCAGGGCGCGAACGCAGGTGCGTTCCATCCTCCGGATGAAGACTCAGGCTCAAAGCTGACGTGTGCACCGTAGGGAGGATCACGCTCCAACGCTTCGCGAACTGCCCGGCTGGCACTCACCGGATCCACGGTAGGCGGCAATCGCAGGGAAATTTTCAGGGAGATTTCCGGCAGGAGTACGTTGCCCGCCGCGCCGAGCGAGGGCAGGCCGTCCGCGCCGGTTACCGCGAGTGCCGGCCGCCAGGTATTGTTGACCAGCAGATCCACCCGGTCGGCCGACACGGCTTCAACGCCTGCCGCAAAAGGTATTTTATCGAGGATCTGCGCTCCCAGCACAGCGGCCGCCGCGGCGATTTGCGCGCGACGATCCTTGGGCAGCTCGGCGTGCAGCTCATCGAGCAGCAGGTCGCCCGTCAGGGGATTTTCGACGCGCGCCAGCAATTGCTGCAACAGCCGAAAAGGAGTCGGTGCAATACCTGAGGCAAGACCGGAATGTGCTCCTTCGGTCAGCACGCGCACCTTGAGCTTGCCGACGAGATTGCCGCGCAGCGACGTCGTCGTCCAGAGCTGGTCGAAATTACCGCATTCCGCGTCGAGACAAACGACCAAGGACGGCTCGCCGATACCGCTGCCGAGCGCATCCAGATGTGCCGGCAAGTGGACGCTCCCGCTCTCCTCGGATGCCTCGATCATCAATACGCAACGCGGCAGGGGGACTGCCTGCGCCTTGAGCGCGGCGATTGCGGTCAGGGAGCTGAAGACTGCGTAGCCGTCATCCGCCCCGCCGCGTCCATAGAGCTTGCCGTCTCGAATCACCGGCTCCCAAGGCCCAAGCCCCGGCAGCCAGCCGGTAAATTCCGGCTGCTTGTCGAGATGTCCGTACAGAAGCACGCATTCAGGAAGCTCGCCGGGAATATCGACCAACAGCAAGGGCGTGATGCCCGGCAAGCGGCGCACGTCGACACGCATGCCCGGCACCGGTTGAGCGCGGCACCACTCAGCCATCAACTCAACCGCCTGGTCCATGTATCCATGGCGCTCCCAGTCCGCGTCGAAAGCCGGGGATTTGTTGGGAATGCGGACATAGGCCTCGAGCCGCCCGATGATCGATTTCTGCCAGACGTTTTCAATGTACTGACGTAGGCTCAGTAAATTCATTCGGCCTCAACCTCCAATATATACAAGCGTCGATCGAGGAGACATTGCATCCGACGCCTGCGCCTCCGTCGATTCGGAACTCAGCACCAACCGCCACTCGCCGTCGGGGCGAGGTACCGTTTGCACCTGATCCGCAAAATTGAAAACCGCGAGCACGCCATTATGAACGAACGTGAGCCATCCGGCTTCAGCATCGAAGTTGGTTACGGCTTTGGCGGAATCCGCCGAGCTTGCGCGCGGCAGCACCACTTTGTCGCGCCGTATCCCAATGAGCTTTCGATACCACTCCAGCAGTTCGGCGTGACGAGGCGCGGACAACTCCGACCAATTCAATTTTGAACGTTCAAAGGTGTCGGCTTCTTGGGGGTCCGGGACTGCGCCCTGCCATCGAAAGGCGCTGAATTCCCGGCTGCGCCCCTCGGCGACCCGCCTGCCCAAATCAGGATCCTCATGATCCGTGAAGTACAAAAACGGCGTCTGCGCGCCCCACTCTTCGCCCTGAAACAAAAGCGGCACGAACGGCGCAAGCAGTGTCAACGCCGCGACGGCTTTGAGCTGCGGGACACCCAACATCATGCTGAGCCGCTCGCCCTGCGCGCGATTGCCGATCTGGTCGTGATTTTGCGCGCTCACCACGAGTTGCTGCGGCTCCATGCCCAGCGGGGGTCTGCCGTGCCGCCGCCCGCGATGCACGGAGTACTTTCCTTGATAGACGTAGCCATCGCGCAGCGAAGCCGCCACGTCCTGCAGCCCGTGAAAGTCCGCGTAGTAACCCTCGGTCTCGCCGGTAAAATAGCGATGGATGGCATGATGAAAATCATCCTCCCAGTGCGCATCGAGGCCGTACCCGCCTCGTGAAGGCGGCCGAATCAGGCGAGGATCGTTCAGATCGCTCTCGGCGATGAGCAGCAGCGGGCGTCCCAGCTCCTTGCCGAGCGCCTTCACGGCGATCGACAATTCCTCGAGGACGTGCACGGCCTCGAAACTGAAGATCGCATGCACGGCATCCAGGCGCAGGCCGTCAAACCCATAGTTCCGCAGCCACATCAGTGCGTTGTCGATGACGAAACGCCGCACCTCATCGCTTTGCGGCCCATCGTAATTGATGGCCGCGCCCCACCCGGTCTTGTAGCGATCGGTGAAGTATGGGCCAAACTGCGCGAGATAATTTCCGTCCGGACCTAGATGGTTGTAGACCACATCGAGAAGCACGGCCAGGCCCTGTGAATGGCAGGCGCGGACGAACACAGCAAGCTGCGACGGCGTGCCGTAGGCAGGGAACGGCGCGAACAGATCGACACCGTCGTAACCCCAGCCGCGCCGACCGGGAAAAGTCGCCAGCGGCATCAGTTCCACGTGAGTAACGCCGAGTTCGCTCAAGTACGCCAGCTTGTCCTGCGCCGCCGCGTACGTACCCTCGGGTGTGAAGGTTCCGACGTGCAACTCGTAAATGACGGCTTCGCCAAGAGGCACTGGTCGAAATTCTCCGCTGCCTCGTGGTTCGGCTTCGAGCGCTCCGGCCTTCAGCGCTTCGGCCGCAATGACATGCGATGCGCCATGCACGCCCTCAGGCTGCCAGCGCGATCGCGGATCGGGCACGGGGGCAGCACCATCGATGGAATATCGATAGCCCTGCCGCGTATCCGCCGCCGCATCGATTTGCCAATAGCCGCCTGCCAATGATTCAAGTGCGAATCGTTGCTCCCCGAAAACGAGATCGACGGACGCGGCGTTCGGGGCCCATACGGAAAAAATCACGCGGGATCTCGAATCAGCAACGCCACCGGAAATGACCCGAAAAGCTCGGCGGGGGAGATCTCCCGTTGAATGACTTGCCCGGTGAAGCAGTTTCGCCAAGCACCGCCCGGCAGCGGCAACCGGGTATCGCCCCACTCGCCTGCCAGGGTCATCGTGAAGCGCGGGACAACGGCGATGAGATTCTCGCCGCGGCGGAAGGCGAGCAGCCGGCCAAGATGGGCTCCCTGAGCCACCAGCGGCTGATACTTGCTCTGCGGGGAGAAATCCTCGAATCGTTCGCGGCGAATCGCCAGGAGGCAGGCCATCATCCAAAGTTTTGGCGCTCCCGAATCCCACTCCATGAGCGCCTCGGCAGCGTTCAGGGTGCGCACGCGGCGCACGCGGCGAATCATTTCCAGGCGGATTTTGAAATCCACGGGCCGCCGATTGTCAGGATCGACCAGACTCAAGTCCCACAATTCGGTGCCCTGATAGAAATCAGGCACGCCGGGTGCGACCATTTTGATGAGGGTTTGGGCCAGGCTGTTGATTCGGCCCGGCAGTATCAGCGGCTCAATGAATCGTTCAAGGCTCGCGATGAACTCCGGCGTGTCGAATACCCCGCCGACGAAACCGCGAATTTTCTCCTCGAAGCTGTTATTTGGCTCATGCCACGACGTGTTGATTTTCGCCTCGCGGCACGCCTTGAGCATGTACTGCCACGCTCGATCCCGATCGATGGGCCATGCGCCGATCAACGTCTGGTACAGCAGATATTCGGCATGCCGATCCGGCAGGCGATTCTGCCAGGCATCGGCGTTGAGCTGCGACCACAGATGCAGCGCTTCGGACCAGCGCTCTGGGATCTCGGAGAGTATGGAAATACGCGCTCGTACGTCCTCACTGCGTTTGTTGTCATGCGTCGATGTGGCGAGCATGTTGTTCGGCCACCGATCGCTCAAGTAGTTGCAAAATTCGTGGAATTTGTCGTTCGATATCCCAATCAGGGAAGCCTGCGATCCCACCTCGTTGCACGACACCAGCCGGTCGAAGCAATAAAACGTCGTGTCCTCCACGCCCTTGGCCATCACTGCGGGAGTCAATTGCTGCCACTTGGCGATAAAATCCGCTTCCACATCGTTGAGCGGCGACTTGGTGAACAACGCGGCCAGAAAATCGAATACGGCCGCGTCGATGTCGGATGATCCAATGCGTGCGCTCTGCAAAGCCTCGAGCAATACACGCCTGTCCTCTTCGTGCAGGGTGTCGGCGGTTCGATAGGTGCGGTAGATCGGCAGCGCCGTGATCAATTTTTCCAATGCTTCGCGCAATTGGCGCGGACTCAAGTCCCGCGTTTGCCAATCGATCCGGGCAATATGCAGCGCCATGGCAGCCAACTGCTCGTGAGCGGCGGAGAAGGTCGATTCGATAATCGCACGCTTTTTCTCGCGCACCAATTTGCCGAAATTCACCGAATGACCCGTGAAGTCCGAATAGGTCGCGGTCAACACGTCGATTCGTTGATCATCCATCCACAAGCGATTGACCTTCGCCAAGAACTCGTAGCCGACGGTTCCGTCGATGGGCCAGTCCCCATTGAGCCGCTCGTCGTTCTCGAGAATCTTCTCGACATAAATTCTTCCCTTGGGCGCCAAGCGGCGCAACCGCTCGAAGTACTCGAGCGGCTCGCGCAGCCCATCCGGATGATCGACGCGCACCCCGTCTATCTCTCCCTTGGAAATCATCTCCTCGATGCGTGCATGCGTGGCGGCGGCAACAGCGGGCAGTTCGGTGCGGATGCCGATGAGCGTGTCGATATCGAAGAAGCGGCGGTAGTTGGTCAGTTCCCCGGCGAGCTTCCAGCCGTGAAGCATATAAAACTGGCTGCGCAGCACTGCGTCGAATAGCGCGTGATCGCCCTGCACCCGATCGACCGCCGATTGCAGCCGTCCAGCCTCGAGCGCTTCGGCGAGCATCTGCTGTGCCCGCGCCTCATGACGTCGAAAGGCGCTCAGGTCCTCCTCAACCGGCGACCCGATGAGCTGCAGACGCTGCAGTTCACTGAAGCAGCGCTCGCCCCCTGCCGAGAGCAATTCCCCCCATGAGGCGGGCCCCAACGGCCACGTGTTCTCGTAGTGTCTGACGCGCGGGCTTCCTTGCACGATCTCGATGCTCAGTTCACCGGCTTCCATCGCGGCGCCATAGGGTTTCGCGAGCGAGCACAAATGCACGCAGAACGGCCGGCGCCGCGGATTTCTAATGTCAAAGAATTCTGCAAACCGGCTGTAGGGTCCAAGTTTCAGAACATCATCCCACCAAGGATTGTACTGAGAGGCGGACATGTGATTCGGGACGATATCGAGCAGGATTCGAAGATCCAAGGCGCGCGCGGCCTTCACGAAACTGGACCACGCCTGCTCGCCGCCTAGATCGTCGCTGATTTTAGTGGGGTCTACGACATCGTAGCCATGCTGACTGCCGGGAACCGCTTGCAGGCAGGGCGACAGGTAAACATGGCTGATTCCCAATTCACTGAGATATGCCAGCACCCCTTGAGCCGCGCCTAAAGGAAATCCGGCGTGCAGCTGCAGCCGGTAGGTCGCAATCCATCTAGCGCTCATGACTCAGCAGCACCAACGAGCGGCCGGCGAGCTGGACCAGCCGATTGCGCTTGACGGCTTCCTTGTCGATCTCAAGGTCCGGACGTGCCGTGTCGAAGGCTATCCTCCACCCGCCGTGATACAGCTCGTGCGAAATGCGGAATGCAACCGGCTCGTGATGCGCATTGAGGAGCAATAGAAAATCCGAATCGTCGGCACACTGACCCTGAGTGTCGCGGATCTCGGATGCCATGCCGTTCATGAACATGCCGAGCGTGCGCATCCAGCCGCCGTCCTCCCAATCCTTCTCCTCCATGCGTTTGCCGTCCGCCCGGAACCACACGATGTTTTTGTCCGGGTGCTTGGCGTCGGGATCAGCGTCGTAAAACGCGAAGCGGTGAAAGTTAGGGTGTTTTTTGCGGTAGTGAATCACCCGCTGGGCAAATTCCAAGATTTGGGCTCTCGGCGGGTCCAGGTCCCAGTGATACCAGGATAGTTCGTTGTCTTGGCAATAGGCGTTGTTGTTGCCCAGTTGCGTGCGGCTCAACTCATCGCCGCCGCTGATCATGGGAGATCCCTGCGCAAACATCAGCGAGCACCAGAAATTGCGCTTCTGCCGCTCGCGCAGCTCGATGATGCCCGCATCGTCGCTCGGTCCCTCTACGCCGCTGTTCCATGAATTGTTGTCATCAGCGCCGTCGCGATTTTCCTCGCCGTTCGCTTCGTTGTGCTTCTGCTCGTAACTCACCAAATCATTGAGCGTGAAACCATCGTGGGCCGTGACGAAATTCACGCTCGCCGAGGGCGGGCGATTGGTCGTTTCGTAAAGATCCGCGCTGCCGGCAAGGCGTGTTGCGATTTCCGAGTTCACTCCCATGTCGCCTTTCCAGAACTTGCGCACCGTGTCTCGATACTTGCCGTTCCACTCCATCCAGCCCGTGGGGAAATTTCCGACCTGATATCCGCCCTCGCCCAAATCCCATGGCTCGGCGATCAATTTCACCGGCGCCAGTATCGGGTCTTGATAAATGGTGTCGAAGAACGCGCCAAGCTGATCGACGTCCTTTAATTCGCGCGCGAGCGCCGAGGCCAGATCGAACCTGAAGCCGTCGACATGCATCTCCGTTACCCAGTATCGGAGGCTGTCCATCAGAAGCTGAAGCGAATGCGGGTGCACCATATTCAGCGTATTGCCGCAGCCCGTGTAATCCATATAGTGGCGCGCATCGCCTTGGACGACGCGGTAGTAGGCCAAATTGTCGATTCCGCGGAATGAGAGCGTCGGACCGGC
>DATHFB010000152.1:0-22903 GCA_035318305.1 Steroidobacteraceae bacterium
CTCGCGCCCAGGGGCTTTGCTTGCGCCGCGGCGCCCGTTGGCCGCGAGATGCTGCTGCGCAGATTGTTGGCGGCAGCGCGCGCGGGTGCCGCGAGCAGACGATCAAACACTCCCCGCGATGCGCCCTCGCGGTGCACCCAGGGCGTGCTCCACTGCAGTGACGGCGCGCCACCCTTGCCCGCCTGCAATGACAGCGAACTGCCTCCGGTTTGCCACAACGTCAGCAAGCGCACGCGACCCTGGGATTTGTAATCCGCCATGTGCTGCCAAACGGACGTGCTCTGAAGCATCGGCGCCTCAATGATGAAAGCTCCGCTTCTTGGGGAATCCAAACCCATGACGCTATGCCCGCGCGGTCGAAATTCCGTGGCAGAAAATGCGTCGTTGTTGGCGAGCGGCTTTACAGAAACATACGGCGAGAACATTGGCACGGCAGCGGCTTGCACCGCGCGTAGATCATGGGGCTCATGCTTGAGCGCCGAATCGGCGTCCGATGGCTGATCGCC
The DNA here is from genome assembly GCA_035318305.1 of Steroidobacteraceae bacterium. Taxonomy (GTDB): domain Bacteria; phylum Pseudomonadota; class Gammaproteobacteria; order Steroidobacterales; family Steroidobacteraceae; genus Bog-1198. Next base: position 507 of record DATHFB010000152.1, read on the forward strand.
GGCCAGCGCCTGTGTCGCGCGAACGACGCTGCTGAGTACCAGCGTCAACAGCGCGTTCTCGCGCATGATGTTGCAACGCCTTTCCGCACCACCTGCAATCGCCGCGTTGACCGGCTCAATATCCGACATGGCTGAATGATCCCTCATCGCCGCCAAAAAGCCCCGCGGGCATCCTCCAACGCGTAGCTCGAGGGCGATGTGCATCACATGTTTGCGCTAACCCAGGCAGCACGCCAGCGCATCACAACATAATGCCCGCAGATTTTTCCGTTATGTCTTGAACGATAGTGCTAGTGCTTGTGCTCTTGCGCAGCGAGATCGGCGATCAACGACATCAGACGGTCCGAATGATCGCCACCACCCGCCATGGCCACATCCGTAATGTACTTGCCGTTGACGACGAAAGTAGGAACAGCCGCAACCCGATAGCGCTGCGCGAGCTGGTCCGCTCTTTGCATCGCGGTCTCGACGTTGAACCCGTGGTATTCCCTTTCGAAATCAGCGTCGGATAATCCCAGCTTCTTAATGAAGGAAAGCTGGACGCGTTCCGCTGCCGCGGCGTTGTTGGGATCGGGCCCAATCAACGGATCGCCGTTGACTTGGATTTCCTTGAAGATCTCGCTGTGAGCCTCGTTTAATTTGCCCATGCTATCCAGCGTGTAAAAGAGACGCGCCAGGGATCGATGGCCTTCATTCCACAATACCGGCACCCGCGAAAAACTGACGTAGGCCGGCTTGGTCTTCAGCCAGGCCGCCACGGCTGGATCGAGCGAGTAGCAATGCGGGCAGGCGTACCAAAAAAATTCCAACACTTCCACTTGTCCAGGGGCGACATTGGTCGGCTGCGCGGGAACCATTCGCGTGTAATTGACGCCTTCCTGCCACTGCGTTCCGGCAGGCGTGGCAGCCGCCGCCGCCGATGTTGCGGCCGCCACGGTTGAAGCGACTGCGGCCAGCAGCTTGTTTTGAGAACCCGTATCTCCCGGAGTTTCCTCCACGGTTTCTGAGCCGTCCTCGTTCAAGCGCGTCACGGTCAGCGGCTTTCCGGCGTCCGCCGCTGTCTTGCCGGGCGTTGCCGGCGCCGTGGTGTTCACGGCAGGCTCGGTGGCCGGCGCGGGCGCTTTCGCCGGCGCCAAACCCGACGGTTCCTGTTTACCGCAGCCGGTCAATGCCAGCGCCATCCCCAACCCAAACAGCAAGGACAGCCTGCGCAGGCGCATCAGCGAATTCCCTGCAAGTAGGAGGCAAGGTTTCGAACGTCCTCGGCCGAGAGGCGTTTGGCGATGGTCTGCATGATGCCGTTTGGCCCCGTCGCTCGAGTGCCGGATGCGTAGTCGTTCAGCTGCTTCACGACGTATCCCGACTGCTGACCGCGCAGCGCCGGAAATTTTGCCGGCTCATTGCCGCGGCCCGTCGGGCCATGACAGGCCATGCACGCCGGAATCCCGCGCGCTTGATCGCCGCCGCGATAAAGGCTTTGGCCGGCTTGCCAGAAGGAGGGATCCGCTTCCAATCCGGTGTTGGTCAAGCTGTCGAAATACATGCCCAAATCGGCCATGTCATCCGCCGTCAAATTTGCAGACATCGGCATCATGACGGGACTCGCGCGCTTGCCGGTCTTGAAATTATTCAGCTGCTCCGCGATGTAGCCGGCGCCGATCCCTGCCAAGCTTGGCCAATCGGTATTGGTGCTGTTGCCGTTGGCGCCATGACAGGCCTGGCAAGTCGCAGCCTTGGTGGCGCCGGCTTCGATGCTGGGCGCGGGGAGTGCGGACGTAGTGACGAGAGTGCCGGAAATTGCTGCTGCGAGAATCCAAAACCGCTTCATGACGCCGTAATACCCCGTTTTATTGTGACCTGCTGTCAACCCTAAATTGTACACTAGAGCCTCTCTAAGCATAATTTGCGTCAGCCGGCGGCCATGACTACCTATTCGAATGTGAAATTCATGACCAGCGCGGCCGAGGCGCATCAGCTCGCCCCGGATTCAGGCAGGGAAATCGCTTTTGCGGGTCGCTCGAACTCGGGTAAGTCCACCGCCATCAACGTCATAACGCAACGCGCCGGGCTGGCCCGCGTCAGCCGGACGCCGGGGCGCACCCAGCTGATTAATTTTTTCGAATTGGCGCCCGAGCGGCGGTTGGTCGACCTGCCGGGGTACGGGTTCGCCAAGGTGCCCGAGCGGGTGCGGCTCCATTGGCTCGCTCTGATGGAGCATTATTTCAACGTGCGCGAATCGCTGGTGGGCTTGATGCTCATAGTCGACAGCCGGCGCGGCTTGGGTGCTCAGGATGTCGCGATGCTCGAGTGGATCTTGGCCAGAGATCGCTTTGCGCACGTACTGTTGACAAAAGCAGACAAACTGAATCGTCAGGATTCATTGCGCGTATTAAGGGAAACAGTGGCAGCCGGCGCAGACGCTGCGGTGTCCGCGCAACTTTTCTCAGCGCACAACAAACAAGGGATTGACGAAGCGCGCGAGGTTATGGATCGCTGGCTGGAAAGCGCATAAAAAAGCCCCGATGGGCGCTTGTGGCAACCATCGGGGCAGACCAACCCGGCATGGGGATGACAAACCGGGTCATGCTCGCTCAGGGAGAAGAGCGAGGAGCGTCTTAAACGCTCATTTGGTTAGATGGGGACGATCCGCAAAAGTTCCAGTCCTTTGAAAGCTGTTTTTTAAGGCCGTGTTTCTTCGCTTCAAAAAATGCGGCAAATCCCCCGCAATTGGCTTATTTTGCGCCATTTTTTTGCGAAGCGCACGCGCTAATGCGCCTCATCCCAGTTGCGGCCAACCCCTACATCTACTTTCAACGGGACCGATAAATCCGCTGCGCGGATCATGTGTGTCCGTGTTTGTCCTACGAGCGACTCGACCGCCTCATCGGCGACCTCGAGAACCAGTTCATCGTGCACCTGCATGATCAGCCGTGCGGGGATGCGCGAACTCTGCAGCCAAGAATCCACCTCGATCATGGCGCGCTTGATGATGTCGGCGGCGGTCCCCTGCATGGGCGCATTGATGGCGCTGCGCTCAGCATATTGGCGCAATGCAGCGTTGCGCGATTGAATTTCCGGCAGGTAGAGCCTGCGGCCAAAAACAGTTTCCACGTAGCCGGTTTCGCGCGCCTGGCGCCGCGTCTCTTCCATGTAGCGGCGCACGCCGGGATAGCGTTCGAAATAAAGATCCATGTATTTTTGCGCATCGCCGCGGCCTATACCCAATTGGCGCGCCAATCCAAATGCGGACATGCCATACATGAGTCCGAAATTGATCGCCTTGGCTGAACGCCGCTGATCGGCGCTGACCGCGTCCGCCGCGATGCCGAACACTTCCGCCGCCGTCGCCTGGTGAACATCGCGATCCTCGGCAAACGCGCGCAGCAGAGAGGCATCGCCCGACAGATGCGCCATGATGCGCAACTCGATCTGCGAATAATCCGCCGCCACGAGCGAATGGCCCGGCGGCGCTATGAATGCCTGCCGAATGCGCCGCCCCTCCAGGGTGCGAATGGGGATGTTCTGCAGATTCGGATCCTGCGATGACAGTCTTCCGGTGGCCGCCACAGCCTGGTGATAGGAGGTATGAATACGCCCCGTGGCGGGATTGATTTGCAGCGGCAGATTGTCGGTGTATGTGGATTTGAGCTTCGCCATGCCGCGATATTCCAGAATCAGCTTCGGCAGCGGATAGGTCTCGGCGAGTTCCTCGAGCACATCCTCCGCCGTCGAGGGCTGACCGGTGGGCGTCTTGCGCATCACCGGAATTCCCAACTTGCCGAACAGAATTTCTTGCAGCTGCTTCGGCGAATCGACATTGAACACGCCGCCCGCTTCACGGTGAGCCTGCGACTGCAGTTCGAGCATGCGAACCGCAATTTCCGAACTCTGCGTCCGCAACAGTGCGCGATCCACGAGCACACCGGCGCGCTCCATGCGGAACAACACCGGTACCAGCGGCTGCTCGATTTCTTCGTACACCGATTTCAGCGCGGGGATCGCCTCGATCTGCGGCCAGACGGCCTGATGCAGCTGCAGCGTCACGTCCGCATCTTCGGCGGAGTACTCCGCGGCTTGATCCACATCCACTTGATTGAAGGTGATTTTCTTCGCGCCCTTGCCGACGACGTCTTCATAGTGAATGGTTTTGACGCCGAGATACCGCTCGGCCGTCGAATCCATGTCATGGCGCGTCGCGACGCTGTTCAGCACATATGACTCCAGCATGGAATCGAAGCGCTGGCCATTGAGCGCAATGCCGTAGTTCGCCAGCACGTGCGCGTCGTACTTGAGATGATGGCCCAGCTTGGCCTTGGTCAGATCCTCGAGTATGGGTTTCAATGCGGCCAGCACTTTGGCGCGATCGAGTTGATGAGGCGCGCCCGGGTAATCATGTCCCAGCGGCACGTACGCCGCCTCGCGCGGCGCCACTGCAAATGCCACACCGACAATCTGCGCCTTCATGTAGTCCAGGCTGTCCGTCTCGGTATCGAATGAAATGAGCGGCGCCGCCTTTAGCTTTTCGAGCCAGGCGTCGAACGCCTCTTCCGACATGACCTTGTGATAATCGCGCGGCGCGGGAGTGCTGATGACGGCGACAGCAGCCGCGGCCGTCGGGCCGCCTGACGAAGCGGTTTCGGCAACAACCACATCGATTTCCGTGCCGCGTTGAGCGGCATCGCGCGAGGCCTCAGGTCCCAGCGCCTTGAGCAGCGCGCGCAATTCCATGCGCGAGTACAGCTCCCTCAAGCGCGGCACGTCCGCGGCGCCGCTGGTCAACTGATCGGGGGTGACTTCCAGCTGCAGCGTGGTGTCGATGGTCGCGAGCTTGCGCGACAATTCCAGCATGGGAAGTTCGTTGCGCAAATTCTCCCCGACCTTGCCGCCGATATCCGCGGCATGCGCAATCAAGGCATCGAGATTCTGGTATTGATTCAGCCATTTCGCGGCGGTCTTCGCTCCCACGCTGGTGACGCCGGGAATATTGTCCGAGGTGTCGCCGACCAGGGCCAGGTAATCGACGATCTGTTCCGGGAACACGTCGAACTTCGCCTTGACGCCGACGCGGTCGAGGCGGGTGTTGCTCATCGTGTTCAGCAGTTCGACATTCGGGCCAACCAGTTGCGCCATGTCCTTGTCGCCGGTGGAGATCAACACCCGAAAGCCGGCATCCGCAGCCTGTTTCGCCAACGTGCCGATCACGTCGTCCGCTTCGACGCCGGGCACGCGCAGCAGCGGTACGCCCATGGCCGCCACGGTGTCGTGAAGAGGCTGCACTTGTGCGCGCAAGTCATCCGGCATCGGCGCGCGATGCGCTTTGTACTGATCGAACAGATCGTCCCTGAAAGTGCGGCCGGGCGCATCGAACACCACCGCGATACGATCGGGCGCCTCCTCCTTGATCATTTTGTTCAGCATGTTGAGCACGCCGAGCACCGCACCCGTCGGTTCACCGCGAGAGTTCGTGAGCGGCGGCAGCGCATGAAATGCGCGATACAAATAGCCCGAGCCGTCGACGAGGATGAGTTTGCGAGCGCTCATGAATGCCGTCACACCCTTAAGCTAAGGATGTGACGTCGGGTCCGTCGGTGCCGGTGTGCTCGGCGATCCTGGCCTGGGGGAGGAAGCGGGCGCGGGCGCTGCTGTGGCAGGCGATGCAGTAGCCGGCGTTGCAGCGGCAGGCGGTGCGGTGTCAGGCGGTGCATTGTTAGGCGGTGCATTGTTAGGCGGTGTGGGGCTGGCCGCGCCTCCGCCGGATGGCGGCGGATTTGGCCTGCCCGGCAGTGTGGGAATGGTGCGCTTTTTCTTCTGCGCATCCGGCATGACCAAGGGTCCTTTCTGGCCGCAGGCGAGGAGTGCGCCCGCGCAGACAACCACGATTAATTGCGAAAACTTCATGTCCGCAAGTATACCCGCGCCACCGCACCAGTTTGCTCGGAACTTCTGTCAACGCCTTTCAGTCAAATGCGTTACCCAAAACGGAGGTTTCGTATGCGGATTTCAAAGACCCTGGCGGCCCTACTTGCGATTGCAGCGTGCGGCGCCTCAGTTGCAGCATTTGCCGACAATCCCGTGGGATTTTATGTGGGCGCGGGCGTGGGCGAATCCCAGAATCGCAGCGATGATTCCCGCTATGGTTATCCGGGCTACTACGACGACAATCAATTCGCCTGGCAGGCAATGGTCGGTATCCGGCCGATCCGATTTTTCGGTGTTGAAGCGGAATATATCGACTTCGGGCAACCGTACCGGCATCACAACGGCTTCTATGACGTCAACGTTTCCGGAAACGATTCTCACCCTCGGGCCGGTGCGCTGTTCGGAGTGGCTTACTTGCCCGTACCGATTCCCTTCCTGGACATTTTTGCCAAAGCAGGCGGCGCGCGGCTGCAAACCAATGTCACTGACTTTGTTCAGCAACCCTGCACCGCTGGGGGGCCGTGCCCGTATTTCGTGCCGTTCTCCCGCCACAGTGTGACCAACACAAAATTCGCCTACGGCGCCGGTGTGCAGTCCAAATTTCCATTCGGCCTCATCGTGCGCGGCGAATACGAGCGCATCAGCTCGAGCTTCGGAGATCCCGATGCGCTGATGGTCAGCGCGTTGTGGCAGTTCTAAGGCCGCTCAAAGCTATCAAGTGAGGCGCGGCTAAGAGGACAGCCGCTGCGAACCGGCCGCCGGGAGAGTTGCGCCGTGCGTGTTCGCCCCAAAAGGCGACGGTGCACTTTATACTTGCGGGCATGACGCATCTCTCCCGGTTTCGCACGCACCCGTCGATTCTGTTCGCCTTGACCGTCGCGGGGGTGCTCTGTGGCTGCACCCAAAAGGATCTGACCGCGCCCGACGGTGCTGCCGGCGCAGCAGCTGCAACCACCCACGCGCTGCGGAACAAAGTCGACACCATCGTCGTGATTTACGCCGAAAATCGCGCCTTCGATAATTTGTACGGCAATTTCCCGGGCGCTCGAGGCTTGAGCGAGGTCATCGATCGCCACGGCAAACCGCTGCCGTCCTATCAGCCGCAGCGGGATCGCAACGGGACGGTACTTCCCGTTCTGCCGCCGACGTGGGGCGGCGTGACGGCGGCCGGCGTCGCACCCGTGGTCACGCAACAGCAAAGCGCCGGCTTGCCGAATGCGCCGTATTCCATCGAGCATGGATTTACCGCGCAATCGCAGGTCACTCTGTCAACCGATACGGTGACGCGCGATTTATGGCATCGCTTCTACGAGCATCAGATGCAAATCGACGGCGGCAAGAATGATGGCTACGCCGCGTGGTCGGATGCCGGCGGCCTCGCGATGGGCTATTACGATTACAGCCGCTCGTCTTTGTATGCGCTCGCGAAGGAATTTGTGCTCGCCGATAATTTTTTCCAAGGCGCGTTCGGCGGCTCATTCCTCAATCATCAATACTTGATCTGCGCCTGTGCGCCGGAATACCCCAATGCCGATGCGGCGGCGGCGCAGCCCTCGATTGCCTTGCTCGAACAAGATTCCGCCGGACGCTTCTTGCCGCGCCTGAAGACGGCAACCAACCCGCCGAGCTCGGCGTTGGATGAGCCGCCGACATTCGCACTAAGCGGCAACATCGCGCCGGCCAACTACTTCGGCGACGGCAAGTTCTACGCCGTCAACACCATGCAGCCGCCGTACCAGCCGAGCGGCAACAAACCCGCGGCCGGCGTTGCAAGCTTCGCCTTTGCGGATCCCAACAACGCGACGACGCTGCCGCCGCAAACGCGCCGCAATATCGGCGATGCGCTGGATGACAAGCGTATTGACTGGGCCTGGTACGCCGGCTCGTGGAACGCAGCAGTCGCCGATGGTTCACGCCCACCGTCGAAAATGCGCGAGGTCATCTATGCCCCGCCGACCGCCGGAGGCAACCCTGACTTCCAAACCCATCATCAACCGTTCAACTATTTCGAGCGCTTCGATCCAGCCACCCATGCGGAGCACCGCGCCGCGCACTTGAAGGACTACAAAGATTTACTCGCGGACATTGCCGCCGGGCGATTGCCGGCGGTGGCCTTCTACAAGCCGCAGGGCAATTTGAACCAGCATGCCGGCTACGCCTCGGTCGCGGAGGGCGATGCGCACATCGCCGAACTGGTCGCAAAATTGCGCGCGAGCCCCCAGTGGAATCGCATGGTGATCGTGATCACCTACGATGAATTCGGAGGGGCATGGGATCACGTCGCCCCGCCGCAGGGCGACCTATTGGGTCCGGGAGCGAGAATTCCGGCACTGATCATTTCACCGTTCGCCAAGCGCGGTACGGTGGATCACACGCAGTACGACACCGAGTCCATCCTGCGTTTGATCACGCGCCGCTTCGATCTCGAGGTGCTGCCAGGAATCACCCAGCGCGACTCCGGGCTCGCCGCGCATGGCGCGCCGCCCATGGGCGATTTGACCCATGCGCTCGATCTAGTTCACTAGCCGCCGCTCGCCGCTCGCCGCTCGCCGCTCGGCCTGCGTCATTTATTGGTGTGCGGCGTGGTCGGAGTGCCCGGCGGTGCCTTGGGTCCGCTGCCGGATTCGGCGCTGATTACGTTCACCTCGAAGATCAACAGCGAGTTCGCCGGAATTTTTGGCTGCGCGCGCTGGCCATACGCCAAGTCAGGCGGAATGAACAGTTGCCATTTCGCGCCCGGCTTCATCAATACCAGCGCTTCCTGCCAACCCTTGATGACGCCGTTGACGGGGAACGTCGCCGGTACGCCGCGCGAATAAGAGCTGTCGAATTCCGTGCCGTCGATCAGCTTGCCCCGATAATCCACCGTTACCGTATCGGTGGAAGCAATCGCAGGAGCCTTCTTATCGCCGGCGGCGATGATTTTATACTGCAGGCCCGACGCGGTCGTGACCACGCCCTTCTCGCGCCCGTTGCGCGCTAGAAAATCTTTCGCCGCGGTTTGATTTCGAGCCGCTGCAGCGTCGCTCACCGTGCGCAAGAACGCCTGTATTTGCTGCTGATCGGCGCCAGAGGGCTGCTTGCCCTGTAGGCCTTCCCTGATGCCGCCCAAAATGGCCTCGGGCACCACTTCGTTGGTGATGCCTGCATTATGCATTTGCGCGCCGAATACCAACCCGAACGCGTGGCTGATCTGATCAGGCGTGGCAGCGGGTGCCGGATCTGCGCCGGGCGCCGTGGCCGGCGGCGGATTCGACGCGGGCGGCGGACCCGATGCCGCAGGAGGAGTTTGCGCGACACCCAGTGCCGCGACCGCAACCAATACCAACAGGCTGCAAGCCTGGCGCACCATTCCAACGTTAGGTTTTTTCATGGCGCAAAAGATACGCCTCTTTACGTTACAAATGCCAGCGTAAATTTGCCGGCGTAAATTTCACGAGGTAAGCGCGCCGCGCTTGATGACCGCCATGGTGATGCGCGAAATGCACACCAATTTTTGCGCGTCATTGACGATGTCGATTGACCACACATGCGTGCGGCCACCCAGGTGCACGGCTCGCGCCGTTCCGGTCACCAGGCCGCTGCGCGCCGCGCGCACATGGTTGGCGTTGATCTCTTGGCCCACGACTTGGTACTCAGCCGCATCCACGCACATGGCGGCGCCCATGCTGCCCAAGGTTTCGGCGAGCGCCACCGACGCTCCGCCATGCAACAGCCCATAGGGCTGCACGGTTCGCGGATCCACCGGCATGGTGGCGCGGACAAAATCGTCGCCGATTTCGATAAATAAAATCCCGAGATTCCCAATCAGAGTTCCCGATCGATCGGCGTTCAATTCCTCGACGGTTCGCAGGCTGCGCCAAATGCTCATTCGTTATCCTTCAATTTTGCGGCCACTTGCCGGTAAGCCTCGCGAAATGGAATGCCTTCCCGCGCAACCAGCGCATTCGCCGCCGCGGCCGCGTGAATGGCGGGATCGAGCCGGATTTTTTCCGGCCGAAAGCGCACGCCACTGAGTGCGCTCGGCAGAATTTCCAAGGTCTGAAGGCAGGAATCGATGCCGCGAAACAAAGGCGGCTTGATGAGCTGCAAGTCGCGGTGATAGCCGGACGTCAGCTTTTGCGTGACGCCGAGCACTTCGTTGAGCGCCGCCTGCGCCACCGCGCTGCGGCCGCGCATCAGCTCGAAGACGTCGGGGTTGCGCTTCTGCGGCATGATGGAGGAGCCGGTGGTAAAGGCCACAGGCAAACTCACAAAGCTGAATTCTTGCGAATAGAACAGCAAGAGGTCGGCCGCAAGCCGACCCAGGTCCTGGGTCAGGAGCGTAATTTCGAACAGCAGTTGCGCTTCGGCCTTGCCGCGCGACAACTGTACCGCCGTGACCGGCTCCTGAGTCACCGTGAAATCCAAACGCCGGCGCGTTGATTCGCGGCTGATGTCGAGATTCGGCGTGCCGAATCCCGCCGCCGAGCCCAGGGGGTTCTTCGCGATGCGCCGCTGCGTGAGCTGCAGCCCCTCGGCATCATCGCGCAGTTCAGCGGCAAACCCCGAAGCCCACAGCGCAACGCTGCTCGGCATGGCCTGCTGCATGTGCGTGTATCCGGGAAGCTCCTGTTCGCCCTGCCGCAACGCCAATGCATCGAGGGCATCGGCCACGGACGCTGCACCCTGGCTCAGGGTTTCCGCGGCGTCGCGCATGTACAGCCTCAAGGCGGCCAGCACCTGATCGTTGCGCGAGCGGCCGGCATGCAGGCGCCCGCCGGCCGCACCGATGCGCGCCGTCAGCAGATTCTCGATGGCCGTCTGGCAATCCTCATCCTCCAGCGAGATCTGCCACTGCCCGGACGCGTGCGCTTCGCCGATCGCCGTCAGCGCATCGCGAATCGCCGCAAGATCCTGGGTAGACAAGAGACCTTGCTCCCCGAGCATTTCGGCGTGCGCGATGGAGGCGCGAATGTCGTAGCGCACCAGCCGATTGTCCAGAGCATGGTCATCGCCCGCGGTGTACTTGAGCACCCGGGCATCGAGCGAAGTTCCTTTGTCCCAGAGTCGCGTCATGCCGGTGCTGATAATTGTTCCGCCGGACTCAAGGCCTTCAAGTCCGCGACCACCAGCGTGCCGGTGCCCTCATTCGTGAAGACCTCCGCGAGCAAGCTGTCGGCGGCCCTGTAGCTGATGACATGGACCCGGCGCACGCCGCCGCGAATGGCGTTCTCAATGGCGGTGGCCTTGGGCAACATGCCGTCCTTCAAGCTGCCTTGGTCGCGCAGGCGCTTCAATCCCTGGATGTCGGTGTACGAGATGACCGAGCCCGGCTCTTCCACACGTTCGAGAATTCCCGGCGCACCGGTGCAGAGCACCAGTTTTTCCGCGGACAGCGCGCCACCGATCGCCGCAGCCACCGTGTCCGCGTTGATATTGAGCAAGGTACCGTTGGAGTCCGCCGACAAAGGACTGACCACCGGCATCAGGCCGCTCTCCAGCAGCTTCTCGAGCACCGCCGAATTGACCGAGTCGATGTCGCCGACGAATCCGTAATCCACGGTTTCGTTCGAGCCGGCGATGTGCACGGGCGGGCGCTTGTGCGCGCGAATCAGTCCTGCGTCGACGCCGCTCAGGCCGACGGCTTCGATATCGAGCGCGCGGCAAATCGCCAGAATGCGCGTGTTGATCAGCCCATTGAGCGCCATGGCGGTCACGTCAATCGATTTCTGATCGGTGACGCGCCGGCCGCCGATCATGCGCGTTTCAATACCCAGCGACGCTTGCAGCATATCCAGTTGCGGCCCGCCGCCATGCACCAGCACAGTCTTGATGCCGACCTGGTGCAGGATGGCGACTTGTTCGATCAAGCCGCGCGTCGAGGCTTCGTCACTGAACACCGCGCCGCCCGCCTTGATCACGAAAATCTTGTTCTTGTACATGCGAATGTACGGCGCCGCGCTCTTGAGCGCGCGTACGGCGACTGACGGATCGGGTCGATTCATGATCATTTAACAATACTCCGAAACAGCAAACGGACCGGTCAGAGGCTATGCCAGCATGCGGTGCAGAACAGCCATTTGCACGGGCAGTCGATTGAAGGCCTCGCGCTTGACCACTGCACGCGGGCCGTCGAGGATTTCATCCGCCACCGCGACGTTGCGGCGCACCGGCAGGCAATGCATCAGTTTTGCATCCGGCAGGGCGCGGTCGAACCAGCGCTCGCGCACGCACCACTCAGAAAGATCGGCGCGCAGCCGTGAATCAGCTTCCGAATCACCGTAGTACATGGTCGAGCCCCACTCCTTGGCATACAGCACGCTGGCGCCGCTCATGGCCGCGCTGCGATCGGAGGTCTCGGTCACCGAGCCGCCGGCATCGCGCGCCGCCAGGCGCGCTTTTTCCATGACGTGCTCGGGCAGTGCGTAGCCGTCCGGGCGCAAGACCACCACTTCCATGCCGCGCATCGCGGCCATGTGCACCGTGGCCGCGGGCACGGCCAGGGGCAGCGCTTTGGGATGGTAGGCCCAGCTCAGGACGAACTTGGCCCGGGTCGGAATCTTGAGTTCGTCCAGCGTCCGCCAGTCCGCCAGTGCCTGGCAGGGGTGATTCATGGCGGATTCCATATTGATCAGCGGCTTGTCGCACAGCTCAGCGATCATGCGGAACAGGGTTTCGTTGAGGTCGCTCTCCAGGCTCTTGCCGTCGGCGAACGCGCGCACGCCCAGCACATCGCAATACGAGGCCAACACCGGTATGCCCTCGCGAATATGTTCGGCAGCCGCGCCTTTCATGATGGCGTGGAGCTGGGTCTCGAGCAGCCAGGTTCCCTGGCCCGGGGTGATCACGAATGAGCTGCCGCCCAAGCGAGCCATGCCCGACTGAAATGATGCCAGGGTACGCAGCGACGGATTGAAGAACACCAATCCCAGCACCTTGCTCGCAAGCGCCTGCGGCTGCGGCTTGTCCTGCAAGGACTGCGCGAGCTCGAGCAGATCCAGAATCTGCTCGCGGCTGAAGTCGGCCAAATCGATGAAGCGCTTCATGCGGAGATTTTCGCCAGCGCGTCGCTCAGGACATCCACATGGCCCTCATTCAATATGTATGCCGGCAGCAGCCGCAAAATGTGCGGATCACCGCTGGTGCCCGTGAGGATGTTCTTGGCCATGAGCGCCGCCTGAACCTCTTTGGCGGGGCGCGATGTCTTCAGGCCCAACAAAAATCCCGCGCCCTGCATGCCGGTGATGGGGCCGATCAGGCAGCTCGAGCGGATGTAGGCCGATACCTGGCGGACGTTGGCCAGCAAGGATTCCGACTCAATGGTATCAATGACCGCTTCGGCCACCGCGCATGCCATGGGACCGCCGCCGAAAGTCGTGCCCATGTCATCGACTTTGAGCTGGCTCGAGATACGGCGCGACAGCAAGAGGGCGGATACCGGAAAGCCGTTGCCCAGTGCCTTGGCCGACGTGATGATGTCCGGCGCCACGCCGTAATAGTTTGCGGCAAAAGGCGCGCCGGTGCGGCCCATCCCGCATTGCACCTCGTCGAATATCAAAATCGCGCCCACCTCATCGCAACGTCGGCGCAGTGCCTCCAGCATGGGCTTGCCCACATCATAAGCGCCGCCCACGCCCTGGATCGGCTCGACGATGACGGCCGCGGTCTCGCGGTCGATGTGCTGCTCGACGGCACCCGGGTTGTCGCGCGGCGTGAAGCGCACATCGAACGGCGTGCGCGGAAAGCCGTACCATTTCTCGAGCGCGCCCCAGGTGACGGCGCCGGCGGCAGCGGTTCTGCCGTGAAAACTCTGCTCGAGCGCAACGGCCCTGCTGCGTCCGGTGATTTTGAATGCGAGCTTCAACGCATTTTCGTTGGCTTCGGCACCGCTGTTGATCCAGAAGACGGTATCGAGGCCCAAGCCGGCGAACTTGGTCAGGCGCGCGGCGGCGCGCTCGCGAATGACCATCGGCAGCGCATTGGTTTGGAATGCCATCTGCCGTGCTTGACGCTCGAGCGCCGCCAGCCAGCGCTGATGTCCGTAGCCCAAACCCGCGACGGCATGGCCGCCATAAAAGTCCAAAATCTTACGGCCGTCCCGCGCGTACAGCCACACACCCTCGCCGTGCGCCACCTCGATGGGATATTGCGCAAACACCTGCGCCAGATGGGTCGCATGCGCGGCGGCCGTGGGATTTATCGCTGCCATACTTTTTAAGTCCATCCGGGTGCGGGCGTGGTCAATCCGGTCGTCTCGGCGATGCCCAATAGCCGGTTCATCCATTGCACGGCGCCGCCGGCGGCGCCTTTGTTGAGATTGTCGAGCACCGACATCACGGCAATGGAATTACCGTTGGTCACGGCGCTCAAGTTCGAATAGTTGCTGGTGGCGACATCTTTGACGCGCGGCGCCGCATCGGCAACACGCACGAACGGGCAGTCCCGGTAATACGCCTTCAGCGCTTCCAGCGCCTGTGCCGTGGAGATGGAATTCTTCAAGCTGGCTTGCACAGTGACGTGGATGCCGCGCGCAAAGGGACCCGAATGCGGTACAAAATTAAAATCAGCCTCGATGCCGGTCGCCAGTTTGGCGCAGGCGGTGATCTCAGGCACGTGACGATGGCTTAGCGCGCCATAGCTGTAGAAATCGCTGTGGCGATGCGGATGATGCGTGCCCTCGACCGGTTTGCGGCCTGAACCGGTGCTGCCGGTGATGCCCGTGACAAACAGACGCGTGTCGGTCAATCCCAGCGCCAGCAGCGGCACACTGGCGAGCAGCGTCGCGGTCGCGAAACAGCCGGGGTGCGCGACATGCGGCGTCGGCGACTTCTGCAGGTGTTCTGGAACCGCGCAGGTGAACTCGCGAATTCTCGCCGGCGCGCCGTGCGCATGCTTGTATACCGCTTCGTAGGCGGCCTGGCTCGAATAGCGAAAATCCGCCGAGATATCGACGCAATGCACCCGGGCGCCCGCCGCCGCTGCCGCCGCCAAAAGACGATCGACAATGGCGGCAGAAATGCCATGCGGCGCGGCGGAGAACAACGCCGACACCGGCGAGCGGCGAATCACGTCATGGACTTCATCGGCACCGGCGAATTTCAGATCCGGATACGCGCTGCGCAAATGTTCGAAGGCACCCGCGACCGGCGCGCCGGGCTGGCTGTCGGACAGCACCGCGGCGACTTCAAGTTGCGGATGGCCTGCGATCAGGCGCAAAAGCTCGCCGGCCACATAGCCGGTGCCGCCCAGCACGATGGCCGGCGTCGGGCTCATTCGCCGACGACCTTGGACTCGCGCACATTGCGCAGTCCCAAGGAGGCGATGATGTGATCGCCCAAGTCCGCGGGATGGCTGATCGCGTTGAACGCCTCGACGTTCATCTGCTCGCGAATGATTTCGATGCCCACTTGATTGTCGGTTGCGGGCCCGGTTACCACGCAGGGTTCGATGCCGAATCGCTCGCGCAACAATTTGACCCCGCCCCAAGCGGCGACCGGATCGTTCGCCGACAGCACCACCGCGGTCAGCGCCGCCTTGATGTCCGTCTGGCGCAGAATGGATTCCACGCCATAGGTGCCCAACAGGCCATCGCCCAATTCGAACACGATGGCATCAGGCTGGCCGGCCGCCATTTCCGTGAGCATGGTTCGCGTCAACGCGGGTCCGCATTTCTCGGTCGTGGTCACGATCCCTAGGTCCGTGAACAGCATGGTGCGCCTTGCACCTGAGTCCTCGAAGGCCATGATGTCACGGCGCAGCGAAACGCCGGTCGCCTTGAACGCGTCCACCACCAATCCGCGATGACGCATGCGCGCGATGATGGCCGACGCGGCCGCGGTCTTACCGGCCTCCATGCAGGTGCCGGCGAGCGCCACCACCGGTACGCCGCGTGCATCGAGCGCAGCCTCGTAGTTCAAGGGCGCATAGCCGACCTTGGCGGGGACGCCGATGCGCTCGCCCAGGTAGGGAAATGTCAGCACCGTGCCCAACACCTTGCAGTCGAAGGGTTTGCCCTTGTCCTGGGTTGCCGAATCGCAGATGCCGAGCACGCCGCCGATATTCAGCATTTGAATGATGTCGCCCGGTTTCAGCGTTGCCGGAATATGGCCCGAGTAGCCGAACAGCGCCTTGCGGTGGCCCAAGGCGCCGACCACGATGTCGCCGCGCACGATCTTTGCCATGCGGCCGCTGGTGAGCTCAAGGGTGTTGTAGTTCGCCTTGTTGTTGAGAATCTCGACCACCAACACCAAGCCCTCTTCGCAGGGGATGTCCGCCGCGATGCGCAGCTCGTGCGACAAGCCGCAGGCCTGCGTCACCGAGGCGATTTTGTCGACCATCATCGTGCGCATGATGTTCATGATTTGCCTGCCTCCGCACCCGCGCGCTTGTAGAACACACCGCTCAGCGCCAGCATTTTCGAGTAACCCAAGGCATCGGTCGGCGTCCATTCGCCCGCCGACTCGCCATACACGCCCTTGGATGCGGCCATCAACGAATACGGAGACGTCACGCCCTCGACGAACACGGACCCCGGCCGGAACAGCACCTTCACCTCGCCGCTGACCCGCGCTTGCGAGGACGTCAACAGCGCTTCGATATCGCGGCACACCGGATCCAAGTGCTGACCTTCATGCACCAGGTCGCCGTACGGTTGCGCGACCGTTTCCTTGATGCGCGACTGCCTGCCCGTCAGCACCAATTTCTCCAACTCGCGATGCGCGGTCAGCAGCACCTCCGCAGCGGGGGCTTCGAAGGCGACACGGCCCTTGGTGCCGATCACGGTATCGCCCAAGTGGATGCCGCGGCCGATACCGAACGGGCCCGCCAGCGTTTCCAGCGCTTCGATCACGGCCACGGCCGATAGCCGCTTTCCGTCGAGCATGTCCGGCACGCCTTGCGTAAATCCAAGGCTGTGCCGCTGCGGCGATCGCGGCTGCGTAAACGCATCTTTCGACAGCACCCAGGCATCGTCGGGGATGCTGCCTTGCGAGGTGAGCGTTTCCTTGCCGCCGATGGTGACGCCCCACAGGCCGCGATTCACGGAGTACGCCGCGCCGAACGGCGGCACGGGCAGCTTGTGCTCCTCGAGATACTTCAGCTGTTCGGGCCGCTTGAACGCACGGTCGCGCACCGGCGCGATGATCTCCAATTGCGGCGCCAGGGTGCGCAGAGCCACTTCGAAGCGCACTTGATCATTGCCTGCGGCCGTGCAGCCATGAGCGACCATCTGGGTGTTGAGCGATATGGCCATGCGCGCAATCGTCTGCGCCTGCAACACGCGCTCGGCGCCGACGCACAGCGGATACACGTTGCCGCGGCGAACATTGCCCATGATCAAAAATTTCAGCACCTGATCAAAATACGCCGTCCGTGCGTCAATCAGATGATGTTCGATGGCGCCCAACAGCACCGAGCGCTCCGCCAGCGATTGCGCGGCGGCGGCATCGATGCCGCCGGTGTCGACCGTCACCGTGATCACCGGGCGCTGATAGGTTTCCTTCAGCCAAGGAACGCAAAACGAGGTGTCGAGGCCGCCGGAAAAGGCCAAGAGAATGGGCTCAGCGCCCGGTCGAGCAGTGGATGTCATGGGAATCTAGGAGCCTGTGTGACTAACGTCCGAAGATAGCGAGCAGGCGACGCTCCAGCTTGCGCTGTTCGGCGGCGCCGGCGGTGGCGATGAATATCGTGTCATCGCCGGAAATGGTGCCGACCACTTCCGGCCATTGAGCGGTGTCGATGGCGACGGCCACGCTTTGCGCCGAGCCGATCGTCGTCTTCAATATGGTCAAGTTGGTGCCCGCTGAGAGGCGGGCGTTGACGAATTGCTTGAGCGCGGAGAAATCATTCTTGGGCTGCATCGCCGTCTCCGGCAGCACGTAGCGATCGCCCATTTTTGCCACGCCCAATTCACGCAGGTCCCGGCTCACGCTGGATTGGGTGGCGATGTGGCCCAATTTGCGCAACAGGTCCACCAATTCGGTCTGACGGCCCACGGTCTGTTCGCGAATGATCTTCGCGAGCAGGGTGCGGCGCGCCGGCGCGTTCGGTTGTTCGGGTTCAGATCTCAGCATTTCGGACTCTTGCATAAAATCGCACGCATCGTGCATAAAAATGCAGGCACTGTCAATAGCGGTCTCCCTGCTCCAGGCCGATTGTCCGGCATATAGACAAAACCTATTGATCTCTTAGAGAGAATCAATTGGATTTAGGAGGTTTCTGAGTATGAAATCCCCGGGGGGAAACCTAGGCCATTCAGACCATACAACCGGAAGGCGACCGACCATGACCTTGAGGGAATTGCGCTACTTGGTGGCGCTGGCGGATCGCGCACATTTTGGCCGCGCCGCGGAGGACTGCCACGTCTCCCAGCCGACTTTAAGCACGCAGATCAGAAAGCTGGAACAGTTTCTGGGCGCCACGCTGATCGAGCGCAACGCCAGGTCATTCGCGCTCACGCCGATCGGGCAGGAAGCAGTGGAAAAGGCGCGCCGCATCGTCGCACAGGTTGATCAACTTTTGGCCGCGACCCGCACGGGACACGGGCCATTGACTGGACCGCTCAATTTGGGGGTCATTCCGACTCTGGCGCCGTATTTGCTGCCGAAGCTGCTGCCGCTGGTCAAGAGCAGGTATGCAGCTCTCCAACTGGTGGTGCACGAAGACCTCACCGGGCATCTATTGGAGCGGTTGCACAACTATCAGATCGACGCGGCGTTGCTGGCTCTGCCGCTGGACGGCGATGAATTCGAGGAACTGCCGCTGTTCGACGAGCCGTTCTGGTTCGCGTGTCCGCCGCGGCATCCGCTGGCGCAATTGAAAGCCGTGACCGAGGCCGATTTGCGCGGCGAGCCGATGCTTTTGCTGGCGGATGGACACTGCCTGCGCGGTCAGGCGCTGGCGGCATGCGGACAGGCTGTGTCGGACGAGGAGGGGAACGATGATTTTCGCGCCGCCAGCTTGGAGACCATTTGCCAACTCGTTGCGGCGGGATTCGGTTGTACTCTGTTGCCGGCCTTGGCGGCGCGCGCGCCGCAAGGACCTGAACCCGCATTCGTCATCCGACCGCTGCACTCCCCGAATGCCAACCGGCGCATCGGTTTGGTGTGGCGCCGCGGCTATCCCAAAGCGCAAGAATTGACGCTGCTCGGTGAGCTGGTTCGAAGCAATCCGCCCAGCGGCACCCATCCTATTGCGCTACAGCAGGCCTTGGCCGCGAGCCGTTAGCGCTTGCTGCCGCGGCCCATCCTCCCTGGCGCGCCGCGATCTCACCCGCCCGATCCAAGGGTTCGCCGTCGATCGATTCCTCGACAGCCGCGCGGATTGCCGGCGCATCGGCGGAAGCCGCGGGACGAAAATTCGAGGAATTCGAGGTCGCGTTTGGTGTTTGCGCCAATACCTTTATCTTCCAGCCATCATCCTCACGGCATGCGAGTCCGGAACTTGCATTCGCACCCGTCGACGAGAACGTCCGACAGTAATCCCCCGTCTTGGCGCGAAAGCTCAAGCCGGTGGTCGCAACCCGACCCGGCGAGCGGTCTTCCGACAGCTGATTGGATAAAGCCTCGGCCAGCCCCGCGCCGGCGACCAGTTCGCCGCGCGAGTTGGTCTTCAGCCATGTATTGGAGCCATGCCAGCCTAGGTAACCCAGCGCAACGCCCAGCAGGACGCTTGCCGCCATGGCAATCGGTTGCCAGCTTCGTCTGCGCCCCGGTGCATCAGCCGCCGCCTTTCGAGCACTCGCCAAGTCGACGACATTGCCCGCGTGCGCCGCGTTGTGTCCGCGCGCCGCGTTGTATCCGCGCGCAGCGTCAATCAGGCGCTGCGGCACCGGTTCATGCAGAACCTCTGAGAATGCCCCCTGCATGGTTTCGCGCAGCGCCCGATGCTCCTCGATGCGGCGGCGAATCTCCGGATCATCCCGTATGGCCGCTTCGATGATCGCGCGAGTCGCCGCGTCGACTTCACCGTCCGCATAAGCCATCAACGTTTCGTCCGACACGCTCATGAGCGATCTCCTTGCGGCGGCCGCAGCATGGCGGCAAGCGCCTCGCGCCCGCGTGCCAACCGGCTGGTCAATGTTCCGATGGGCACCTCGAGAACGTCCGCCGCATCCTTGTAGGCCAGGCCTTCCACCAACACCAGGCTCACGGCCAAACGCTGGTCGTGCGGCAATCGTGTCAAGGCTGCCTCCACCGACAACCGGTCTATTTCCCGTTCCATTGAAGCCTCGCCGACATTTTCACCTGCTTCCTCCGGCATAAAGAGCTTAGCGCGCCGTCCGCGCGACCTCACCTCGTCGATCCAAGCGTTGCGCACTATCTTGAACAACCAGCTATCCAAGCGCGCATCGCTGTGCCATTGATCCAAGTGCAGCAGCGCCCGCTCCACCGCAATTTGCACCATATCGTCGGCATCGTGCGGCGTGCGCACCAGATTGCGCGCAAAACGCCTCAAGCGAGGCAGCAAAGCGACGATCTGTTCCTGGATGGTTTCGGCGCTTTCGTTCGTACTCATGGGGTAGACGTTCGAGAGTTGAGGTTTAATCCACGCATGCTAACAGTCTGCTAACGCTGTTGATTGCGTGCTGCCGCCCGAGGATCAGATTCATGCGTGTTTGGATGTGGATCATTGCCGCGACGATCGCCGCCAATTCGGCTCATGCGCAGCTGCGCCTGCCGGGCGCACCCCTGCCGGTGCTGCCCACTCAGAAATTGACTCAGACCATCGGTCAGACGGCCAATTCGCTGGAACAACTCAGCGATGTACGCCGCCTGCAGATCGTCAACTTGATCCGCGCCAATCCGCGCACCGTCGCCGCGGATCCGCACGGCAATCCCATCGTGCGCGATGAATTGTTGGCCTTTTCGCCGTCCGCGAATGGCCTGGAAGCCGCGCGAGCGCTGGGTTTTGAGATTGTGCGCGAACAAACGATCGAAGATCTCGACATCCACTTGGTCGTCCTCAAGCCTCCCCCCAACATCCGGATCGCCAAGGCGCTGAGCCGGTTGCGCGAGGCGGATCCTGCCGGCACCTACGATTTCAATCACATCTATCTGGGCGGCGGCACGTCGGGCCGAAACCCGGCTGATGCGCCGCCGCCGGACAATGCCGGCGCAACCGCAGGCGGCAGCGATCGCCCAGCCTCGCGGGTCGGCCTGATCGATGCCGGCGTCGACGTCGCTCATCCGGCATTTCACGATGCCGTCATTCATTCATGGGGATGCGGAAATCGAATACTGCCGAGTACACACGGCACCGCGGTCGCGTCGCTGCTCGTCGGTCAAGGAACCGCCGTTCACGGGGCATCGGTCGGGGCGGAATTGTATGCGGCCAATGTTTATTGCGATGCGCCCACCGGCGGTGCCGTCGATGCGTTGGCGGCTGCTTTTTCTTGGCTGGCGCAGCAACGTGTCGCGGTGATCAACGTGAGTTTGGTGGGTCCCGACAATGCCGCCCTGGCGCAGATCGTGCGCGCCTTGAATGCGCGCGGATATTTGCTGGTCGCCGCGGTTGGAAATGACGGCCCCGCAGCACCGCCGCTTTATCCGGCGTCCTATCCTCGCGTCGTCGGCGTCACCGCGGTGGATGCGCATCGCCGCGTGCTCATTGAGGCGGCGCGCGGCAAGCAGGTGATGTTTGCCGCCCCGGGCGCCGATATGGCGGCGGCGGACAACGGCGGCAAGTATTCGGCCGTACGGGGGACGTCGTTCGCGGCCCCGATCGTCGCAGGCCTATTGGCGCAAATGCTATCGACGCCCGATTTGGGCGCCGGCGACGCGGCCGTGGAGGCGCTGGCCGCGCACGCCATCGATTTAGGACCACCCGGCCGCGATTTGACATATGGCTTTGGCTTGGTGGGCGCCGAAAGATTTTCAGGGTCCAAGGAAGAAACGCCGGCGGACGGTCGTATCAATCGGTGAAGGCCGCGCATTGTGCAGCGGTCACCAGGAGATCGACGATGAACACGAAACACATTATTGCAGCGGTCAGTGTCGCGACCGCCCTGGCGGTCATCGCACCCGCCTACGCGGGCGGCTTGGGTGGCGGGTTAGGCGGCGGGTTAGGCGGCGGCCTTGCCGGCGGAATGGGCGGCGGAATGGGCGGCATGAACCGCATGGGCGGGCTGTCCGGTCAAGGGGCATTCCAGGGCCAGGGCGCGGTCGGCGGATCCCTCGACAAGCCTAAATTGCACCCGGCGGCGAATGCCGCGAAACAGGGAACGGCGGCAACCGATACGGCAGTTCAGTCAGCGGGCGGTGTCTCGAAAACGCCCAATGCCGGCGCGGCCAATGCCACCGGTGCAGTGGAATCGACGGCGGCAATTTCCAAACCGGCGACTTCGACTGCTGCCAATACCGCGACCCCCAATGTTGCAAGCACCGCGACCTCCAATGTTGCGAGTAGCGCGACCTCGAGTGTTGCCAACAGCGCAACTCAGGCGCCGCAGCCTAAGTCTCAGGCGCCGCAGCCTAAGCCGAGTCCCGCGGCAACTGCCT
>DATHFB010000153.1:0-8218 GCA_035318305.1 Steroidobacteraceae bacterium
GGCCGAGGCGGCCAAAGAGAACTCTGCCGGTTGCTTGCCGATCAGCACGGCCACGGCATGTTCGAGGATGGCGCGCTGGATCTTGGCGTTGACCTGCTGCGCTTGACTCGAGAGGAGTTGTGTTTCGGCCGTGACTACATCGGCACGCGCGGCGACGCCGAATTTATACCGGCTCTCGGTGATCTTCAGCGACAGGGTCTCGGCGACGACCGTGTCCTCCAGCAGTTTTTCCAATTGATCCTGCGCGCGCAACTCGAAATAATCGATCGCAAGTTCACCCTGGGCGGATAGCCGCGCCGCCGCCAGTGCGGCGGAACTGGCCTGCGCGGAAGCCACATTGCTCTCGGCAGTGCGCCGAATGCGCCCCCAGATGTCGATGTCCCAGTTGGCCGAGACGCCCGCAGTGTAGGTATTTTCCGTGCGCGTCGTGCTGGTCAGGATCCCCGCGGAATTGGTCGTACCCCCGGGCTGGCCTTGGCGTTGCAACCCGAGATTTGCCGCAATCGTGGGCCAGAAACCGGCGCGCGCCTGTGCGACCAAGGCCCGTGACTGTTCGAAGGCGGCTTCGGCCGCCTTGACGTTTTGATTTGAGATGTCGATTTGCGCCTCGAGATCATCGAGCACGGCGTCATTGAAAATCTTCCACCAGGGACCGCGCGACAGTACGTCATTCGGTTCACTGGGTTTCCAATCGCCGGATTCTTTATAGCCCGCAGTCGTGTCGAATTGCGGGCGATGATAATCAGGCCCGACGGCGCAGGCCGCGGCAAGCGCACTCGCGCCGGCCATGCAAAAACCGCGAAGCAATGCATTCATCAGGTACCCGCTCCCAAAGGGAGGCCCGGACTGCTCGGCCCGCGACCTTCGTTGATTTTCTGCCGCGGCGAGTACATGCCCTGCTTGAGACGCTTCCAGTATCGGCGCAGGTACAAGTAGATAACCGGTACGGTATATACGGTTAGCAACTGGCTGACGATGAGCCCGCCGACAATGGCTATGCCTAAGGGCCGGCGCATCTCGGTGCCATCACCGGTGGCAATGGCCAGAGGCACCGCGCCTGCGATGGCGGCGCAAGTCGTCATCATGATGGGCCTGAAGCGCAGCGAACAGGCATGCTCGATGGCGCGGAACGGATCCATTCCCAACGTGCGCTCGGCCTCGAGTGCGAAGTCCACCAACATGATGGCGTTTTTCTTCACGATTCCAATCAGCAACAGAATCCCTAAAAACGAGATCATGCTGAATTCAGTACCGGTCGCTATGAGAGCGAGTTGGGCACCGAGTCCGGCCGAGGGCAGTGTCGAGAGAATGGTCAATGGTTGACTATAGCTTTCGTACAACATGCCCAAGACCACGTATATGGCCGCGATTGCCGCCAACAGCAGAAGCGGGGTGTTGCCGATGCTTTGCTGGAACAGACGTGCGGTGCCGTAAGCGCCGCCGGTGATGCTTATCGGCATGTGGATATCGGCCATTTTCCTTTTAATGGCGTCTTGAGCCGTGCCGATCGAGACGCCCTCAGGCAGATTGTAGGAGATGGATGTGGAAACCGACGTGCCCGTGTGATTCACGGATACGGGTGTGGTGCCGGTGGTGAAATGGCTGAACGCCGAGAACGGCACCATGGTTTCCCGCGCGACGCTGACGGCCGATCCCGTCGAGGTGTTGCCGCGCCCCGAATTCGCCAGGGAATTTGCCGCCAGATTTCGCGCAACATCTTCCGCCACTGAGACACTGGAGGAAGCGGCCGCGGGCTTGAGGATGGTCGTCCCGGCAACCGGCTGGGAAGACTGCGTTCCGCTCACCGCACCGCCGGAAGTGCTGACGTAAAGCTCTTTGAGTATCTCGGGGTTCTGCCAATATTCCGGCGCCACTTCCATGACGACATGGTATTGCTGCGGGCTGAATGGATTGTAAATGGTCGACACTTGCGCCTGGGCGAAGGCATCGCCCAGTGCATTGTCGATTTGAATTTCCGTCAGCCCCAGACGCGATGCGCTGTCGCGATCGACGACGACGTCGGTCTCGATGCCGCCCGGCTGCAAATCCGTATCGACATCGGTGATCTGCGGCAGGTCCTGCAGGGCCGTTCGAAGCTTTTGCGACCAGATGCGCAGTTCGGTCAAGTCATCACCCAGCAGCGTATATTGGTATTGCGCGTTGGACGAGCGGCCGCCGCCGCCGCCGATATCCTGAACAGCCTGCAGAAACGTCGCCACCCCGGTAACCCTGGCGAGTTTGGGCCGCAGCCGGGCGATCACTTGATCGGCCGAAATGTTCCGCACCTTCAAAGGTTTCAGGGCTACCGTGACGTTGGCGCTCGCGCCGCCGCCGCCGGAGGGACCGAAGCCGCCGGCTCCCACGGAACCGGTTACGGTGTTGACCGCAGGATCGGCTTGAATGATGGCCGCGACCTCTTGCAGCTTGCCCTTCATCAATTGAAACGAACTGGACGCGTCGCCGCGAATGCCGCCCTGCAATTGGCCGGTATCCTGCTGCGGGAAAAAGCCCTTCGGAATGACAAAGTAAAGTCCGATGTTCAGTGCAATCGTCAGCCAGAATATCGAGACCATGATTCGCCGGTGGCGCAGGGCCCAGTCCAATGTCTTGGCGTAGTTGCCGCGCAGCTGCTCGAAACCGTTTTCGAACGCCCGGGCGAATCGCGAGGGTGTCAGGCCCCGCTGACTCTTCAGCAGCAGCGAACACATCATCGGCGTCGTGGTCAGCGAGATGACCAACGAGATCAGAATGGAAACCGATAACGTCGCCGCGAACTCGCGAAAAATCCGCCCGAGAACGCCGCCGGTCAGCATGAAAGGAATGAATACGGCGACCAACGACAGGCTCATGGAAAGAACGGTGAAGCCGACCTCTTGCGCGCCGATAAACGCGGCCCGAGTCCGGGTCATGCCGCCTTCGATGTGGCGCGTGGTATTTTCCATGACCACGATGGCATCGTCGACCACGAATCCGGTCGCGACCGTGAGTGCCATCAGTGAATAGTTGTCCAGCGTGTATCCCAGCAAGTACATGGCGCCGAATGTTCCTATCAGCGATACGGGCACCACGATGGCGGGAATGAGCGCAGCGCGATAGCTGTTCAAAAAAATGTAAACCACCAGAATGACGAAGGCCACCGCCAGCATGAGCGTCTGTTCAACCTGGCGTACCGAGGCTCGGATCGTGATTGAGCGGTCGAAACTGACGATCAGATCGATCTTGGGATCGATCTCGGTCTTGAGGATGGGCAACGCTGCCTTGACGGCATCGACGGTTTCGATGATGTTGGCGCCCGGCTGCTGCGTGACCGTTACGAATACGGCCGGCCTGCCGTTGTACAACCCATAGGTGCGAATGTTCTCGGTAGCCCCATCCTGCATGTCGAGCACGGTGGCGACGTCGCCCAGACGCACGGTCGCGCCATTGCGATTCGCGATGATCAGGTTGCGATAGGGCCCGGCATCCCGGGCATTGTCATTGGTGTAGATCTGGTAATGCAGTTCATCCGATTCGATGGCGCCTTTCGGTGCATTGGCATTCGAATTCGAAATGGCGGCGCGCACATCCTGCAAGCCGATGCCGTACTTGGACAAGGAATGCGGATTGATTTCCACCCGGACCGCCGGCAGCGCGCTGCCGTTGACGTTGACTCCGCCGACGCCGGGGATTTGCGACAGGCGCTGCGATATGACGGCATCGGCGGCGTCATAAATTTGTCCCTGCGTAAGCACATCAGAAGTCATGGCGATGGCAATCACCGGGAACGAAGCCGTATTGAGCTTGCGATAGGTGGGATTTCGAGTCAGCGATGTGGGCAGGTCAGCGTGCGCCGCCGAGATGGCGGCCTGCACATCGCGTGCCGCGCCATCGATGTCGCGATCCATGCCGAAGGTAAGCTGAATGCTCGACGTGCCCACGCCGTTGGTGGAGGTCATGTCATCGACATCGGAAATGGCGCCCAAATGCCTTTCCAAGGGTGTGGCCACCGTGCTCGCCATGACTTCCGGACTGGCTCCCGGCAGCTGGGCCGATACGAATATGGCCGGCACATCGATACGCGGCAGCGGCGCGACCGGCAGCAGCATGAAGGCCGTACCGCCGCACAGCGCCACGCCGATCGTCAATAAGGTGGTTGCCACAGGGCGCTTGATGAAGGGCGCGGAAATGTTCACGTCGAGCCCTCCGCCAAGGGCGCATCCGGTTCTGCGGAGGAGGTGCGGCCGCGCATGCGCGCGGCGATGCGGTCAAATGCCAGATAAATGACCGGCGTGGTGAACAGGGTCAGCACCTGGCTCACCATGAGGCCGCCGACGATGCTGACGCCCAAGGGGTGACGCAATTCGGAGCCCGTGCCGGTGCCGAACATCAGGGGCAGCGCGCCGAAGATGGCGGCAACCGTGGTCATGAGAATCGGTCGAAACCGCAGCAGACAGGCCTTGTAGATGGCATCACGGGGCGACAGACCCTCATCGCGCTGCGCCACCACGGCAAAGTCGATCATCAAGATGGCATTCTTCTTCACGATGCCGATAAGAAGGATGATGCCGATCAGCGCGATGACGGTCAGGTCATCGCCAAACAGCATGAGAGCCAGCAATGCGCCGATGCCCGCCGAGGGCAGCGTCGACAGAATGGTGATGGGATGAATGAAACTTTCATACAGGACGCCGAGCACGATGTACATCACGAGCACGGCCGCGACCAACAGCAGCAGTTCATTGCCGAGGTTGCTGCGAAACGCCAATGCGGCGCCTTGGAAGGTGGTGTGGATGCTGGCCGGCAGTCCCAAGGTGCGCTCGGTTTTCTCGATGGCGGAGACAGCGGCGCCGAGCGAAGCGTTCGGCGCGAGATTGAATGAAACCGTGGTCGCGGGAAACTGCGCCAGGTGGTTGATGAGAATCGGCCGGGTTTGGACCTCCACTTTGGCAATCGCCGACAGAGGCACCTGGCCGCCGCCCGCTGACGGCACATAGATGGAAGCCAGCGAGTCCACCGACCGGTACGACGCCGGGTCCGCCTCCATGATGACCCGATACTGATTCGACTGCGTGAAAATGGTCGAGACGATCCGCTGGCCAAAGGCGTCGTAAAGCGCATTGTCCACCGTTCCCACACTGATCCCAAGGCGCGCGGCGCTGTCGCGATCGATGGTGACGTAGACTGCCAGGCCGTTGTCTTCCTGGTTGCTCACCACGTCCGCCAGATCGGGCAGTTGGTTCAGCGCCGTCACAATTTTGGGCGCCCACGTCGAGAGGGCGGTCGCATCCGCGCTTTCCAGCGTGAACTGATACTGCGTGCGGCTGATGGTGTTGTCGAGGGTCAGGTCCTGCACCGGCTGCATGTACACCGTGATGCCCGTGACGTCGGCCGTTTCGCTGCGCAATCGGCGGATGACATCGGTAACCGTCGCAGAGCGGTCGCTGCGCGGCTTCAGATTGATCAGGTAGCGGCCGCTGTTCAATGTGACGTTGTTGCCATCGACGCCGATGAAGGACGACAGACTCAAGACATCGGGGTCTTTGAGGATCGCCGCGGCAAGTGCTTGCTGGCGCTTCGCCATGGCGCCGTAGGAAATCGACTCGGTCGCCTCGGAAACGCCCTGAATCAAACCCGTGTCCTGGTCCGGAAAGAAGCCCTTGGGAATGAGCACATAGAGGAGGGCGGTGAGCACCAGGGTTCCGAGCGCGACCCACAGCGTCAATCTTTGGTGATCGAGCACCCAGGTGAGCCGCTGCCCATACCAGTCGACCACTGCGGTAAACCACTTTCCCGATTCCGTCTGCGAGGGCTCATTCTGCGGTCGATGCTTCAAGAGCTTCGCGCACATCATGGGCACCAAGGTCAGCGAGACGACGGCGGAGATCAAAATCGTCACCGCCAGCGTGACGGCGAATTCGCGGAACAATCGGCCGACGACGTCCTGCATGAACAGCAGGGGAATCAAGACGGCGATGAGCGACACGGTGAGTGAAATGATGGTGAAGCCGATTTGCCCCGCACCCTTGAGGGCCGCTTCGAGCGGCGATTCGCCCGCCTCGATGTAGCGCGAAATATTTTCGATCATGACGATGGCATCGTCGACGACGAAGCCCGTCGCAATGGTCAAGGCCATCAGCGATAAATTGTTGAGGCTGAAATTGGCGAGATACATCACCGCGAATGTCCCGATGAGGGAAAGCGGGACCGACAGGCTGGGAATGATGGTGGCCGGAATGTTTCGCAAAAACAGCCAGATCACCAACACCACCAACACCACCGCCAACACCAGCTCGAATTCCACGTCCTTCACCGAGGCTCGGATGGTGGTGGTGCGATCCGTGAGCAGCGCGACGTCCACGCCCGCGGGCATGTCCGCCTGCAGGGCCGGCAGCATGGCCTGGATCCGGTCGACGACATCGACGACATTCGCGCCGGGCTGGCGCTGCACGTTGAGAATCAGCGCAGGGACCGAGTTCATCCAGCCGCCGAGTTTGGAATTCTCCGCGCCGGACACGAGCGTCGCCACATCCTTGAGGCGCACCGGTGCGCCGTTCTTGTAAGCCACCACGACATTGCCGTAATCATCGGCGCTTCTGATCTGATCGTTGGTATTGAGGGTGTACGCATTGACCGGACCGTCGAGCGTGCCCTTCGGTCCGTTCTGATTCGCATTGTTGATGGTGGTGCGCAAATCATCGAGATTGATGCCATAGGCAGCCAGGGCGCGCGGGTTGGCCACCACCCTGACCGCGGGCCTCTGGCCGCCGCTGATGCTGACGACGCCCACGCCCTTGACTTGAGAGATCTTCTGCGCAATGCGGGTATCGACCAAGTCTTCGACGTCCGTGAGCGCCATGGTTTTCGAGGTGATGCCGAGAATCAGCACGGGCGCGTCGGCGGGATTGACTTTCGCGTAAATCGGCGGCGCCGGCAGATCCTGCGGCAGCAAGTTTTGCCCGGCGCTGATGGCCGCCTGCACTTCTTGTTCCGCCACATCGATGGCGAGCGACAACGTGAACTGCAGGGTAATGACAGAAGCGCCGGCAGAACTCGTGGAGGACATCTGGCTCAAGCCCGGCATCTGGCCAAATTGTTTTTCCAACGGCGCCGTAATGGCGGAGGTAATCACCTCGGGACTCGCGCCGGGATAAAATGTCTGTACTTGAATGGTGGGGTAGGCGACTTCCGGCAACGCCGACAAGGGCAATTGCAAATAGGCCATTGCACCGACGATCAGTATCGCCACCATCAACAGCGTGGTGGCGACGGGACGCAGGATGAAGATGCGTGAGGGATTCATGCGGCCAGAGCCAAGCTAAGCTGTCGGCATCATGGCGATGGCGGAGGTTTGCCGCGCCCCTTGCCGCGTCGCGCGCCGGGAGTTGCCGCGGCGCCCGGCTTGCCGGGCGGCTGCGCACCGGCAGCAGGCGCGGGCGCAGCACCCGGCAGTTGAACTTGCGCGCCATCGCGCAGACGGTCTCCGCCCTCCGTGACGACGACATCGCCGGCCTTGAGGCCGGCGGTTACCGCCACTTTTTCGCCGTCGACCACGCCCAGCGTCGCCGGACGTACCGAGACGGTGCTGTCCGCATTGACGATGTAGACGAAAGTGGTCGCAACCCCATTGGGTGCGCCCCTGCGCACCGCGGCGTTCGGCATGATGATCTGGTCTTTCAGCACATCCTGCAGCAATTGGATATTCACGAACTGATTCGGAAACAGAGAACTGTCCGTGTTGTCGAACTGCGCTCGCAGCTTGACGGTGCCGGTCGTGATGTCGATCGAATTGTCGACCGTCAGCAGCTTGCCATCGGCGATCTTGGTGGCGTTGGTACGATCAAATGCTTCCACGGTCAGGGGGGCGCCGGTTTGCACCCGCTTCATCACGGCTGAGACATTGTCCTCGGGAATGTTGAATATCACCGTGATGGGCTGCAGCTGATTGATGAGCACGATGCCGTTGGCATCGCCGGGCGTCACGTAGTTCCCCTGGTCGACCTGGCGCAACCCGACCCGGCCCGTCACCGGGGCGATGATGTGCGTGTACACCAGATTCACCTGGGCCGTCTTGACCTGGCCTTCATCGGCTTGGATTGTGCCGACCAACTGATCAACCAGCGCGCGTTGCGTGTCGAGCTGCTGCTCCGCAATGGAGTCATCCTTCACCAGCTGTACATAGCGTTTCAAATCCACTTTGGCATTGGCCAACAGAGCCTGATCGCGCATCAAGTTGCCCTGC
>DATHFB010000154.1:0-2199 GCA_035318305.1 Steroidobacteraceae bacterium
GGGCAACTATGGCCTCGACAATCTGCGCTTCGTGAAGCCGGTGAAACCCGGCGACCGGATCAAGGTTCGGCTCACTTGCGCGGCCAAGAGTCTGCGTGCCGACAAGGGCTGGGGCGAAGTGGCCTGGGACACGGAAATCACCAACCAGAATGAGGAGACCGTGGCCTCGTATAACGTGCTGACCATGGTCAGCGTTCATGCGGTTCCCGACTCGATAGGAAAAAATTGATGCCGATCGACACCGCGCGCTACGCCCAAGACTTTCCCAGTCTGCAGTTTCTCGCCCCTGAGGCCGGAATACTCGAACTCGTGATATCCAACAAGGGCCGCTTGAACTCGGCCACGGAGGCCATGCATCGCGATCTCGCGCAAGTTTGGCGCAGCGTCGACATCGATGAGGCGGTGCGCGTGGTGGTGGTACGGGGCGAGGGTGCGAATTTTTCCTCCGGCGGCGATTTCGACATGATCGATCGCATGATCGATGACGAAGCGACGCTGATCCGCGTCTGGAAAGAAGCCAGCGACCTGGTTTACAACCTCATCAATTGTTCGAAACCCGTGGTATCGGCCATCCGCGGCAGCGCGGTGGGCGCCGGGCTCGCCATCGCCTTGCTCGCCGACGTGTCCGTCGCGGCGGAGAACGCCAAGATCCTCGACGGGCATACAAAGCTCGGCGTCGCCGCCGGCGATCATGCCGTCATCATCTGGCCGCTTTTGTGCGGACTTGCGAAGGCGCGATACCACCTGCTGACCAACAAACCTCTGTCGGGCGCCGAGGCGGAGCGTATCGGACTGGTTGCGGTCGCCGTCCCGGATGCTCAAGTCCTCGACACCGCGTTGGAGATCGCGCGCACGCTGTCTGCCGGCAGCGCCACCGCCATGCGCTGGACCAAGCACGCACTCAATAACTGGCTGCGTCTGGCCGGCCCGAGCTTCGATACCTCGCTCGCCCTGGAATTCTTGGGTTTTAGATTGGCGGATGTTCGCGAAGGGCTGGCCGCCGCTCGGGAGAAGCGCCAAGCGGTGTTCAAGCCAACCACCCAAGAGTGAACCGAAGCGGCGCGCACCGATGACGCATATTCAAGAATTGGTGGCGGCCGATCCGATTCTGGGGGCGACACGCGCGCAGCTCGAGTCCTTGCAGTTGGAGCGCTTGCGCACGACGCTGCATCACGCTTACTCCAACAATGCGAGTTATCGGCAGAAATTCTCCGCCGCCGGCGTCCACCCGGATGATCTGCGTTCCTTGAGCGATCTAGCGCAATTTCCTTTCACGACCAAGGCGGATCTGCGAGAGGCCTACCCATTTGGCTTTTTCTCCGTACCCATGGATCAAGTGGCGCGTATTCATGCCTCGTCCGGCACGACCGGCAAGCCGACCGTGGTGGGATACACCAAGAATGACCTCGCCGCCTGGAGCGGCCTGGTCGCGCGATCGATCAGGGCGGCGGGCGGCCGCGCCGGAATGAAGGTGCACATCGCCTACGGTTACGGTCTCTTCACCGGCGGCTTGGGAGCGCACTACGGCGCGGAAGCGGCCGGTTGCACGGTCATACCGATGTCAGGCGGACAGACCGAAAGGCAGGTTCAATTGATCTGCGATTTCGCGCCCCAGATCATAATGGTGACGCCCAGCTATATGCTTGCCATTCTCGATGAGTTCAGGCGCCAGAAGCTGGATCCGCGCTCCACTTCGCTGCGTGTCGGTATTTTCGGCGCAGAACCGTGGGGCGAAGGCATGCGCGCTGAAATCGAAAGCGCCTTCGGCATCGACGCCTGCGACATCTACGGATTATCGGAAGTCATGGGCCCCGGAGTCGCGCAGGAATTTGCGCACACCAAAGATGGACCGACCATTTGGGAAGACCATTTTATTCCCGAAATTGTGGACCCGCACAGCGGCAACCCGGCGGCCGACGGGGAGGAAGGCGAATTGGTGTTCACGTCGCTGACCAAGGAAGCCATGCCTGTGATTCGCTATCGAACGCGCGATTTGACGCGGCTGATGCCGGGCAACGTCACCGCAATGCGGCGGATGGCCAAGATCGGCGGCCGTTCCGACGACATGCTCATCGTGCGCGGCGTCAATGTCTTCCCCTCGCAAGTCGAGGAGATGATTCTTCGCTGCGCCGGCCTGGCGCCGCACTACGAGATCGAATTGACCCGGCCAAATCGCCTCGACGAAATTCGTATCGTGGT
>DATHFB010000155.1:0-3489 GCA_035318305.1 Steroidobacteraceae bacterium
CCGGCGAAAATGCGATATCACGGGTGGAGTGGCCGACGCCGCTGGGCAATTCGGCGACGACAACTTGCGCCGCGCCGCGCGGCTTCACATCGCCAACCTGGTAGGCGTAGCGCGTGACGCGATTCGTTTCAGCGACATACAGCCATTGCGGATTCTGCGCATTCGGATAAAAGGCCAGTCCGAATGGCTGCCTGAGTCCTTTGAGATAGACGTCGGTGCCGCCCGCGTGACGCCCGTCCGGCGTGGGGTGAAGCACGATGACCCGCCCGCCGGAGATCTCCGTGACCAGTATGTCGCCGTTCGGCGCGATCAGCATTTTGCGCGGACCGGCAAGACCGGTCGCAAAGGGCTCGATCTGAAAACCCGGAGGCAATGCCAGTGTCGCGCCCGCAGGCTTGGCCACTACCGAGGAGCTGTTGCGCGAGGACGGCGTGGCAAACGGCGCAGGTAGCGACGCGATGGTGATCCGATGCACTCGGCCGGGCGCATCCAAGCGCCAATTTGCCGACTTCTCGCTGCCGGCCGGGACCACAATCGCCTGTGCGGCGGCGGGGGCCTGGCTCGAGACGCTTTGAAAATAGGCAATCAGGTTGTCGCGTTCGGCCTCATCGGGTACGGCCAGAGCCATCGACGTGCCCGGCACGACGCCGGCCGGCGCGCCGAGAAAGCGCTTCAGAGTCGCCGCATCCCACACCAGCTTCGACTCGCGCAGCGCCTGGGTATAAGAAAACTGTGGCGCGCTGGCCGCGGGTCGACCCAGGACACCGATGAGTGAAGGCCCCTGTGCGCCGCCGCTATCGTCTGATTCCGCCGTGTGGCACACGGTGCATCGCTGCCGAAAGAGGGCTTTGCCGGCACCCGCGTCGGCGCTGAATGCCGGCGAGGATAAGACTAAAAAGCCAGCTGCACAGCACATGGGAAGCAGTAATCGACTCATGTCAGTACCCCTTTCTTAAGGATCAATGCGGCCGCGTATTGAAATATAGCGCACCGAAGTGCAATCCTCCCACGCATGCAGTTGTTCGAAATCACCTTGCTATTGTTGGCCGTTGCGGTGGTGTTCCTGCAAATCGCGCGGCGCTTGCGCGTCCCCTATCCATCGCTGTTGGCATTGGCGGGCGGCTGCGTCGCGGTTTTGCCGTTTGCGCCGCATTTAAACATCGAACCGCGTCTGGTGCTGGCGCTGTTCGTCGCTCCCGCGGTCATGGACACCGCCTTCGATTTGCCGCCGCGCGAAATGCTGCGCAATTGGTTGCCGCTGGTGTCGCTGGCCGTACTCCTCGTGTTGGTGACCACAGCTGCGGTGGCCTGGGCCGGCGTATCGCTTGCGGGATTGCCATTGGCGGCAGCCATCGCCCTCGGCGCCATCGTAGCACCGCCCGATGCCGCCGCCGCATCGGCCGTGCTGCGAGAGTTCAGTTTGCCCCGCCGCATGATGGCAGTCTTACAGGGCGAGAGTTTGCTGAATGATGCGGTCGCGTTGCTGGCCTTCGGCTTGGCGGTGACCGCGGCAACGACCCCGGGCGGCGCATGGGAGGCTTTGGTGCCGCGGCTGCTCATCGCCGTTCCCGGCGGCGCGGTGCTCGGCATCGTCGTGAGCTTGCTGGCCAGGCGCATCATTCGCGCCGTCGCCGGCACCCTGTCCTCGATCATCGCTCAGTTCCTCTTCACCTTCGGCACGTGGATTCTGGCGGATCGGTTGGGGCTTTCGCCCATCATCGCCGTGGTGGCGCTTGCCGGCGTGGCCTCGCAATATGCGCCCGCGCGCACCAGCGCCCGCGATCGGCTCAACACCAACGCCGTGTGGGCGACAGTGGTCTTCATACTCAATGTGCTGGCATTTTTGCTGATGGGACTGCAGGCACGTGTCATTCTGAGTCAGCTGCATGGCGCAGCCCTGACCCATGCGCTGGTTTTTGCACTCATTGTGTTGGGGATCGTCATCGGGGTGCGCTTTGCCTGGGTGATGCTCTACGGTGTGGCCGTGCGTCAGTTCCGCGCTTTCTTTGAGAAGCGCGTGCTGCATTCAAAAGTACCCGGCGCACGGGTGGGGGTATTGGTGTCGTGGTGCGGCATGCGCGGGCTGGTCACGCTGGCGACCGCACTGGCGTTGCCGCACGAGTTCCCCGGGCGCGACGTCATCGTGCTCAGCGCGTTCACCGTCGTGCTCGGCACGCTGATTCTCCAGGGATTCACCATCCGCCCGTTGATTGCCTTGCTGCGAATCGGACCGGATGCTTCGCTCGACGAGGATGTCTCCCGAGCGCGCCAGGCGATGTTGGGAGCCGCGCTCGAGGTATTGGCGGGCATTCCCGGTGAAGGCGCCGCCGCGATACGCGCCGAATATGGGGCAACGCGCAGCGCCAGCGTCGATCGATCCCGGCCCTCGACCGCGTACGACGAGCTGCGAACCCAGGCGATTACGGCCGAACGTCGCTTGCTCGGCCAGTGGCGCAGCGAAGGGCGCCTGCAAGACGATGCATTCCATTTGCTCGAGGACGAATTGGACCGCGCCGAGTTGCACGTTGCGTCGTTTGGGACCACCTGGCTCGACAGTTGAATTTATTGGCCCCTTTTGAGGTAATCGCGCGTCGCGACGCCGCGACTCTTCAGCCGGCGCGCGCATCTGCTGTTACCATGAGAGGCAAGTAATCGTGGCAACTAAGGGAGACCACGGATGGCTTCACGTTTCTTTGCAATCGGGGCGTTGGGCATACTAACGGCTATCACGGCGGTCTCTGCCGTCGGGCCTTCGCATCCCATGCTCCATCGCCCGAACTTACGCGGCACCGCTCAACTACATATCGCCGGCAGCCGCAGCATGCAGCAACGCCACAGCGCCACTGGCTCGAAGTTCGACGCCTCGCTTGCTGAAATATCACGCCATGTGAGCAGCGTGCGTCCCGGCCACGCCGTGGAAGATTTGCACGCATTGAATCCGGCTGCGAGATTTGTTCAGCCGGCCAACAGTTCGACTCCCCTGGTGTTGATCGATGCGATCACGACCGGCGATCCGCAGAAATTGAAATCCGCCCTGGTTGGATTGGGTCTGCAACGGGCATCGCAGTACTCCAATGATGTCGGCGGCTGGTTGCCGGTCGATCAATTGGATGCCGCGACGACGCTCGGTGAATTGCATTCCATTCGGGCCGCCATGCCTCGCACCCGCAGCGGTGCGATCCAAAGCCAGGGCGACTACGCGCAGAACAGCGACCTCGTGCGCACGTCGAATGCACTGGACGGCAGCGGCGTCACCGTCGGGGTTATTTCCGACAGCTACGATTGCTACCCGGTGTATGCCTCCAACGGCGTGCCCGCCAACGGCCTCAACGGCTATGCCAACAACGGATTTAATACGACGGCGGCGGGCGATACAACATCAGGGGATTTACCTTCTTCGGTCAGCATCATCGACACCGACAGTCCGGGGAATGGTGAAGCGAATTGCTTGGCCTACGGCGCTCCGGTCCAGCTGCCCTTCGGCGATGA
>DATHFB010000156.1:0-9792 GCA_035318305.1 Steroidobacteraceae bacterium
GGATTAGGCTTGGAGTCATTTTTGGCGTCATTCAACGCATCCCAATCACCCTTGCCAATCAGCAATGTCGCCTGCGGAAACGATGCGACTTGGCCGACGTGATCTCCGTGATAGTGGCTGACGGCGACAAAGTTGATTTGCTCAGGTTTCAAGTGCAATTGGGCCAGTTGTTCCACCAAGCTGGTTTTCGGCGCGGTTGGCGCAGGCGTCGCGCCCGTGGCCGCCGGATTGCCGGTGTCCCAAACGAGATAATCGCTGCCGTGCTTCACGAGATAGCAGCTGAAGGTAAGCTCGATGTTCAATCCCTTGAACGCGGCGACATCCGAGAAGCGGCTGACGTCGGCCAGCGTGGTGGTCTTGACGCAATCGAAACGCGCCAAAGAAAGTTCGGCTGCCGCTTCGGCCGGCGGCGTTTGTGCCGCTGCTGCTTTTGCCGGCGCCGCCTTGGCCGGCGCTGCATGTGCCGAAGGCGCGATCGCCGCGATACCCAAGCTCGCCAGCAATACTGCGCCAATCTTAAATTCGATGCGATTCATATGCGCTCCCAATTGTTCGTTGAAATGGCTGAATTAAAAAATTTATTCGGACTCCGACCGCACCTCTCGCCCCATCAGTGCTTGCACCGCGGACCTCACGGGTTTGTTCTCGTACATGATCCCGTATATTTCGCGGCAAATCGGCATATCGACACCCAATCGCTCCGCCACACGGTGCACGGCGCGCGCCGCCGGCACGCCCTCGACCACCTGATGAATGGCGCTCTGCGCCTGGGCCGTTGATTCGCCGCGGCCCAGCGCCATGCCGAAGCGACGGTTGCGCGATTGATCATCGGTGCACGTCAGGACCAGGTCTCCGAGACCTGCGAGTCCCATAAAGGTTTCCCGCTGTGCGCCGAGCTTGACTCCCAATCGCACCATTTCGACCAGACCCCGGGTAATCAGCGCCACGCGGGTATTGGCGCCGTATCCCATGCCGTCGGCAATGCCGGAGCCGATGGCAATGACATTCTTTACGGCGCCGCCGACCTCCACGCCCATGATGTCGGTCTGGGTGTAGGCGCGGAAACTGGGTCCCGACAGATTGAGCGCGAGATCCTTGGCAAAGTGCTCATCGGCAGAGGCGACGGTCATCGCGGTCGGCAAACCGGCGCCGACTTCCTTGGCGAAGGTCGGGCCGGACAATACGGCTCCCGGCGTGTCGCCTAAAACTTCCCGCACAACCTGGTGGGGCAACAACCCGCTCTCGATCTCGAATCCCTTGGTCGCCCAGGCAACTCGTGTGCGGGGCGCCAAGTGCGGCTTGATGCGTTCAAGGGTTGCGCGAAATGCGTGCGACGGCACGGCGATCAGTGCGTCGCGGGCGCCCTTGAGCGCCTGATCCAGATCGAGCGCTATCTGCAGTGAGTCAGGGAACGAGGCATCCGGCAGATAGCGCACATTGCGGCGCGCGCTGCGCATGGCATCGAGCTGCTCAGCGTCGCGGCTCCACAGTTGGGTAGGGTGTCCTTCCCGCGACAACAGAATCGCGAGTGCCGTGCCCCAGGAGCCGGCGCCGATGACCGTCATCGGTTCCGCACGCCGGCTCATACGAGCCCTAATTCACCAGATTCGGCTGCTGCGAAGACTGCTGCGCCTGGGCGAACAACGCTTCGAAATTGACCAGCGGCAGCAGGAAATTCGGGAATCCGCCCTTGACGATCAGGTCCGAAATCACTTCCCGTGCATAGGGGAACAGCACACTGGGGCAGAAGCTGCCGATCAGGCGCTTCAAATCCTCGCCCGTGGCGCCGGTAATGGAAAACACGCCCGCTTGCTTGACCTCTACCAGATACAAGGTCGCGTCACCCTGCTTCGCTTCGACGGTGACAGTCAGCAATACTTCGCGGGCGTCGGGCGACAGCTCTTCCGCCGAGGTATTCATATTCAGCTGAAACTTCGGCTCCCAGGCTTGATTGCCGGGCAAGCGCGGACCATTCGGCGACTCGTAGGAACAATCCTTCAAGTAAACGGTCTGCAAACTCAATTGTGGGCCCAAATTGGCCTCGGATTCCGCCGTACTAACCTCGTTCATCATGCCCCCAAAATTAACCGATCCAGCTCTCCACTGCGATCCAGTGCGAAAAGGTCGTCACACCCACCGACATGCTTGTCACCGATAAAGACTTGCGGAACCGTATTGCGGTTGCTGCGCGCAGTCATTTCCTCGCGAAATCTCGCGTCGTCGTCAACATTGACTTCGTCGAAAATCACCTGTTTCTGAGTCAGCAGGCTCTTGGCCCGCTGGCAGTACGGACACCAGTCCGATACATATAGAGTGACGACCGGCTGCGTCATTTCGAACTG
Source organism: Steroidobacteraceae bacterium (assembly GCA_035318305.1). Taxonomy (GTDB): domain Bacteria; phylum Pseudomonadota; class Gammaproteobacteria; order Steroidobacterales; family Steroidobacteraceae; genus Bog-1198. Next base: position 2,343 of record DATHFB010000156.1, read on the forward strand.
CTCTTACCCCCGGCCGCTTTCGTCAGCGGCAAGTTCTCCTTCACCCAGGCATTGAGCCCGCCTTGAAGATTGAACACCTTCGTGAAGCCGAGTTTGATGAGCGCGCGCGCGGCGCTGGCGCCATTGCTGCCGCTGTCGCAATAAGTAATCACGTTCTTGTCGCGCCACTTCTTCAACGAGTCGGCTTGCGATGCGAGTTCAGCCGCCGGCACGTTGCGCGCATCGACGATATGCCCGGCATCGAACAAGTCCTTGCTGCGAAGATCGATGACCAGGGCGCCCTGATTCATGAGCCTGACAGCCTGGTTGGCGCTCAATGCCGCAAATGCTTGGACGCGCGCGCGAAGCTCGTAGACCACCACGACGATGGCGGCCAGCACAGCCGCGCCTACAAGGTATGGGTGATGGCCAATGAACTCTAACAATCGCTGCATGCGGCTCGCACAATGGGGTTTTTGGGCGCGCAAGTATAGCAGCGGGCACAAGGCTTGTATGCTTGCGTCCAGGATGAATGCCCTGCCATGAATCGACGCCATCAATGGCTCCGCCTAAGCGCGGTCCTGAGCTTCGCGCTGTGCGCGAGCGGCCGGGGCGCCGTCACCGAACCGGCGGATACTGCGCAGGCGAAAGCCAAGCTTGCGGCGGTGCGCGCGCGAATTACCGAACTCACCAATCGAATGGGCTCGCAGCTGGCGCAACGCGACTCCATGAGCGCACGCGTGCGCGAAACCGAGCTGGTGATTGCCGCGAAGCGTCAGCGCGTGGAAGAGCTGCACGCTGCGGAAGCGGTCGCGGAGCGGCGCCGCTCGGAACTGCGCGCTGAACAATCTCGCAATCAAAACGCGCTGCAATCAGAACGAGCGTCGCTCGCGAGCCAGGCGCTGGCCGCGTACATGATCGGCCGCCAGGAGGAATTGAAGCTGCTCTTGAACCAAAGCAATCCTGCGAGCCTGGGACGGACGCTTGCTTACTACCGCTACTTCGCCGAACAGCGCATCCAGAAGATCAGGTCCATCGAGGACGACGAAAAGAGACTGCAGCAATTGGTCGTGGATATTGAGCAGCAAACGCGGGAATTGCAGACGCTGGAGGATGACGCCTCGAAGGAGATTGCCGGACTGCAGCACGCGCGCGCGGATCGCGCGGTGGCCGTCGCGGCACTGACGAAAAAACTGGCGAGCGGCAATCAGGAACTTGGGAATTTGAGGCGCGAAGAGCAGGCCGTCGAAACGCTGGTCGCGGACCTCGCCCGCATGCTGCAGGACTTTCCGGTCGATCCCTCGCAGAGTTTCGATCACATGCGCGGCAAATTGCCGTGGCCGGTACTCGGCCGCTTGAGCACGCGCTACCAGGCGCCTCGCGACAATTCAGCCGGCGGCGTGCGTTGGAATGGTGTGATGATCGATACGGCGCGCGGGGCGAAGGTGCGGGCCGCATTCTTCGGCCGCGTGGTCTACGCGGATTGGCTGCAGGGCTTGGGGTTATTGATGATCATCGGTCACAGCGGCGGGTACATGACCCTGTATGGCCACGCCGAGGTGCTCTATAAATCCGTGGGAGACTCGGTCGCACCCGGAGACGTGATCGCCGCCTTGAGCGACACCGAGGGCGCCAGTCCGCAGCTTTACTTCGAAATACGCGAAGGGCGCAAGACCGTCGATCCCAAGGCCTGGTTGAAGACAAACCCTTAGGACGCGGCGCGGGCGCCAATTTGACACTGTCCGTAGCGGCTGGCGGTGAATCGCCTCCGCACGTATGCTTCCGGTTCTGATGAGCAAAAAATCCGGAAATGCTTTACTGCTGGCCGCCGGCATCGCCATCGGCCTATCGCTTGGGCTGGCGCGCGGCGTCCTGGCGGAGAAACCCACCGCTCTCGGCACTGATTTGCCCTGGCAGGACGCCCGCATGCTGGCCGCCGTCCTGGAGCGGGTGAAACATGATTATGTGAATCCCGTGGACGATCATCAGCTGCTGCAGGCGGCGATTCGCGGGATGGTGGCCTCGCTCGATCCTTATTCGGCATATCTGGATGGCGACGAATACGACGAGGTGAAGATCAGCAGTTCGGGCCGCTATTCGGGCGTCGGCATCGAGTTGTCGATCGAGGATGAGCAGGTCGTTGTCATCGCGCCTTTTGACGGTTCGCCCGCGGCACAGGCGGGAATTCGCTCCGGCGACGTCATCGTGACGATCGACGGAATTCCGGTGAATACCAACACTTTGGCGGATACCATCGGCCGCATGCGCGGCGCCGAAGGCACCTCGGTCAAGATAGGCATCATGCGCGAGGGCCACCCGGAGCCGATGCTGTTCACGCTGAAGCGTTCGCGCGTTGAACTGCATAGCGTCAGGGCGGAGATGCTGGAGTCCGGCTACGGCTATGCGCGAATCTCTCAGTTCAGCGAAACCACCGGCGATGACTTGAATGCGGCACTGAAGAATCTGCGCAAACACAATGGCGCGCCGCTCAAAGGCCTCGTGCTCGATATGCGCGACAACCCGGGCGGAGTGCTCGAAGCGGCGGTATCGGTTGCCGACACCTTCCTCGACAGCGGCGTCATTGTGACCGCCAAGGGGAGAACGCCGGACTCCAAATTCGAAATGAGCGCGACGCCGGGCGATGCGTTGAATGGCGCGCCCATCGTGGTGCTGGTCAATGGCGGTTCGGCGTCGGCGGCAGAGATTGTCGCGGGTGCGCTGAAGGATCAGCACCGCGCGAAACTCATGGGGCGCACGACATTCGGCAAGGGCTCGGTGCAGACGATCATTCCGCTGTCCGACGATCGCGCCGTCAAGCTGACCACCTCGCTCTATTACACACCATCCGGCGTGTCCATCAATCACCGCGGCATTGCGCCCGACATCGAGTTGCAGCGCGATCCGAAAGCGCCGGCAATTCCGCCGCCTGCGGATGCGCCGCTGCTGCAGCGTGATCCTGACGTCAAGCGTGCGCTCGATGAATTGAAGGTATCGCCCTCGACCCGCCCCGGCGCGGTGACGACCGCAGCGCAGCTCGAGTAATGCGCAGCACGCGCTCCATCGAGATACTGTGTCTGGCGCTCGCTGCCCTGGTGCTCATTTGGTCCGGCGCGCTGACGGCTCAGCTGTGGCCGGTGATTGGATTGCTGGCGGCATTCGCGCTTGCCATCGTTGGATTTCGCGGCCGCGGCTTTCTGCCGGGGCGCAGCCGCAGCAAGCTGCTGATCGAATCCTGGTCGATGGTGATCTTTATCACCTGCGTTCTGTGGTTTACGGGCAAGGGCGGCAGCCCGCTGTTCAATCTGTACTTGTTGCCGATCATCTTGAGCGCGCTGACCTTGGGCCGCGTGATAACGCTGCTGCAAGTGGCGGTGATCGCGATTTGCCATTTCCTGTTGGCGGTGACGACGCCGGGCCTGGATGTGATCTCGCTGTTCTATGCCAGCCAACTGGTCGGGCAGGTGGCGCCGTTTCTGCTGGTGGCCTATTTGACCACGATCTTGTCGGCGGACATTACGGAGGCTCGCGAGCGCATCGAGAATCTGGCGCAGAACGATTCGTTGACCGGACTTTACAACGTACGCATGTTCAACGAGTTGTGGCAGCGCGAGCATACTGCGTGCGAGCGCAACCGCGGCGTGTATGCGCTGCTGATGATCGACATGGACAAGCTCAAGGACATCAACGACGTCTTCGGCCACGAGGCCGGGAACAGCGCCATCACGCTGGTGGCGGAGTGTTTGCAGAGAAGCATTCGCACCACGGATCATGCCGCCCGATTCGGCGGCGACGAGTTTGCGGTGCTGCTGCCCGGCGCCTCGCCCGAGGTCGCCGATGCCGTGATCAAGCGCGTACGGCACAACGTCTATAAAACGACGCTGGATCTGCGCTCACGCATGATTCGCTGCAGCGTCAGCATCGGCGTGGTCAATTATCCCAAGGACGCGAAGGATATGCGCGACCTGCGCAGCCTTGCCGACGACAGGATGTATCGCGACAAAGAGCTGCGGCGTAACCCCAGCGCAGAAGCAAATGCTTGAATGTTTGGGAGCAAATGCTTGAATGTGCTGGACTTCTGCAGAAATATAGGCAAAGTTAGGCCTACATCACGCCGGGGCGTGATTAACATATGGTCAGCTAGTCTTTATTTCTTCATGTCGAGAGAGAGTTAATGCGGTCAATCAATCGAACGTCGCCACCGGCAGCAGGGCGGCTTCCCATCCGGGCATTAGCCAGTCTTTTCCTGGGTTTTCTGGCACTTCAGGCAACTGCCAAGAACCTCAGCGAACCCAAACTGAAGTCCGGTTCCGTGCTCATCGTCGACCAAAGCAACTCCTCCGTACTGTATTCCCGCAATTCGGACGTCGCCGCCCCCATCGCCTCCATCACCAAGCTGATGACTGCCTTGGTGGTTTTGGACGCCAAACAACCGCTGGATGAACCCATCCAAATCACTGAAGCCGACCGCGATTTCCCGAAATCATCGTTTTCCCGGCTGACCGTGGGCACCACGTTGACGCGGGGCGACCTGATGCATCTCGCGCTGATGTCCTCCGAGAATCGTGCTGCGTACACCTTGGGGAACAACTACCCCGGCGGCATGCGCGCCATGGTGGCTGCGATGAATGCGAAGGCCAAGGCCCTGGGCATGGTCAGTGCGCACTTCGTCGATCCCACCGGACTGTCGAGCCAGAACGTGGCAAGCCCGGAGGATTTATCCAAGCTGGTGATCGCGGCATCGAAAAATAGCACCATCCGCGAATATTCGACCGATAGGAATTATGCGGTGCGAGTGCGCAAGCACCTGGTGGAGTTTCGCAATACCGACAATTTGGTGGCGAATCCGAGGTGGAACATCATCGTGCAAAAGACCGGCTATATCGCCGAGGCCGGCAAGTGCCTGGTGATGGCGGCCGTCATCGAAGGACGGTCCGTGGTCATCGTGCTGCTGGATTCCTTCGGCAAGTACACCCGGGTTGCCGATGCCCAGCGGGTCAAGACCTGGATGGAAAGCGCCTCGAACCGCCACTTTCAGGCCGAGATCCGCTAAAACCCTAAGTCGCTGCGACGGCGCGGGCAGCGGCTTCGTATTTCAACCCCAAAACCGGCCATCGCCCGTTCAATGGGTGACAACAGCCAGTATCATCCAATAACGCCACAGCGGCGGCCGGAGATGGGGTATGCGACTACCACTGATTTTCATGGCATGTTCGGCGTGGCTTTCAGCCACTTCGGCGTGGGCCGCCGACCGAACCCTGTCGGTCACGATTTATGCCGATGATCTGGCGTTGGTTCAGGACCGGCGCGACATCGACGTCAAGGAAGGCCGCCAGCGCATCGAATTTCAAGACGTATCCGCGCAAATCCGGCCGGAAACCGTGTCCCTGGCAGCCGCCGACATCAGCATCATTGAGCAGAATTTCGACTTCGATCTGCTCACGCCCGCCAAATTGATGGAAAAGGCCGTCGGCCAAGAAATCACCATCGTGCGCGTGAATCCGGCTACCGGAGCGGAAACCCGCGAGCAAGCACAGGTGCTCGCCACCAATGGCGGCGTGGTCTTGAAGATCGGCCAGCGTATCGAGGTGCTGCGCGACGACGGCCTGCCGGTGCGCGTGATCTTCAGCAAGGTACCCGACAACCTTCGAGCGAGGCCGACCCTGTCGGTGAGCATCATCGGCGCGCGCGCCGGAACGCGGCGCGCGACCCTGAGCTATCTCACGCCCGGACTGGGCTGGAAGGCAGACTACGTGGCGCTCTACAACGAGAGCGACGCCAAAATTGACGTGCAGGGTTGGGTGACGCTGACGAATTCCAGCGGTACCACCTATGACAATGCGCAAACGCTGCTGGTCGCCGGTTCGCCGAGTCAGGCGGACGGCGGCGCGGCCAACAACTACCGGCCGCCCCCACGCCGGTCGACTTTGCAGGTGCCGGGCACGGCGAGCGGCAACCGCGAGCGGTTGGGCGATTATTACCTGTACCCGCTCGCCGAGCGGACCACCATCGCGAATTTGCAGACCAAGCAGGTCAGCTTCCTCGATGTGCATGGCGTGCCCGCGGAGCATGGCTATGAATTCCGCAACCGCTGGCTGGGGACTGCCGAAACGCCGGTCAGCGCCAAGAGCATCTACAGCTTTTCGACCAGCGCGCATGCGGGACTGGGCGATCAATTGCCGGCCGGGATTTTGCGCTTCTACATGCGCGACAAACGCGGCGATCCGCAGTTCATCGGCGAAAGCCGCATCGATCACACGCCGATGGGCTCGACGCTGTCGTTGGCAACCGGGGATGCCTTCGACGTCAAAGTGCATGCCGTCGTCGAGAAGCGCACCCGCATCGCGACCTTCGATTGGCAGACCGACATGCGCTACGAGCTGACCAATGCGCTGCCGCGCAGCGTCGTCGTGAAACTGCGCCAGGAAGGGCTGTGGGGCGATTCGAGCATCAAGGCCGAGAGTCAAAAGAGCACCAGGCCCAGTGCTGAAGTGGCCGAGTGGGCCGTGACGGTGCCTGCGAACGGCAAGGCGACTCTCACGGCCAGCTTCGAAACGCGGTACTAGCGCCGCCATGCGCGCGACCCTAAGTGTCTGCGCGATGCTGGGGTTGGCGGTCGGCGCCGCGTCCCGGCCCGCGTCTGTCCTCGCCGCCGAAATTCTGGCGGAGCCACCCTCGGATCTCATCGTGACCGTGTACCGCGCGCCCTATCGGAATGGCGGATCAATTGACCTGGATGACCTGCAGGGCTTTGCGCTGATCAGCGAAACGCGCATCGTGCACCTGCCCGCGGGAAGGAGCCGCCTGCGCTTCGAAGGAGTCGCCGATGGCATCGAACCGGCGAGCGCCATTATCACCGGCTTTGCGGGCGGGGTGATCGAAAAGAACCGCGATGCGAGATTGTTGAGCCCGGCCGCACTGGTCGCCGCTACTCTGGGAAAGCCGGTGGAATTGCTGCGCACGTTCCGCAAGACCGGCAAGACCGAACGGCAGACCGGCACGCTGCTGTCCGATGCGGACGGCGTGGTGTTTCAAACGCCGCAGGGCATCGAGGCGTTGCGGTGTTCAGGCTTGCCGGAAACCTTTAGTTTCGAGCCGGTCTCCGGTTTGTCCGCACGCCCCACGCTGTCGGTCGAAGTGCGCAGCCCGCGCGCTGAGACCAAACAAGTGACGCTGTCCTACCTGTCGCGCGGTTTCGATTGGGCCGCGGACTACACCGCGACCCTGTCGGACGACGGCAAGAGCTTCGACCTCGGTGCCTGGGTCACGCTGGCCAATTCCAATGGCGTGGGATTTCCCTCCGCGCACACGCAAGTGGTCGCGGGAACGGTGAATCGCGCGAATGGCGAGGAAGAGGTTGAACCGATCGACATCGGCGGACCGATTCTGGCGCAATGCTGGCCGCGCGGCTCGACCAGCGATGTATCCGAAATCCGAATGTTCAAGCTGGCGGACGACGAGTTCAAGGCAAATG
>DATHFB010000157.1:0-8474 GCA_035318305.1 Steroidobacteraceae bacterium
CGCCGGTCTGCGGATCGGCGAGGTACGACACGTCCGGCAACTGGCGACCCGATCCGTGGAGTTTGCTCTGAAAAGACGGCTTCGCCAGAATGGCGCTCTCGCCGCCGCCGCCGCCTTGCAGGAAGCCTGAGATGCCGGGCCTGGGAAAGGGGCTATTGAGCGTGCCGAGATCGGTCACGTCGATGCCCCAGGCCGAGTCCACCGGGCCGTTATCGCTGGGCACGTTGATGCTGGTGCCGCCGACGCCGGTGGCGAAGGGCGAATCCGCCGGGATCGAAGCCGCGCCGACCGGCGTACCCAGGCCAAAATCGCCGCTGTCGCCGGTTGCGACATTGACCGAGATACCGGTCGCTGCCGCCAGTTCGAATACGTTGCTGTATAACTGCGCGACAGCAAGCCCGTCCGCCGTATCGAAGGCCGCTTCGGGAGAACCGAAGCTGTTCGAAATCACACTGCCGAGCCGGTTCACGACCGCATAGTTATCCGCAAAAGAAAGGTCCGAATCTTCATTGGTCGGCGCCACGACAAGAACGATCTTGGCGCCCGGCGCCACCGCATGCGCCCATTCGACATCGAGCGAGGTTTCCGTCGCCCAGCCTATATCCGTCGTGGTGGGCTGACCGCCCGGGAAGACGATCTGGAAATTATTCTCATCCAGCGCCGGCAGCCCCATCGCCTGGGAGAAGGTGTTGGCGTCGGCCTGGATTGTCGGCGAACCGAAGGCATCGACTATGACGATCGTCTGGCCCTTGCCGGTCAAGCCGCGAGCAAAGACTTGATCCAGCCCATAATGGGCGGCGACCTGGCCGGCGGTATATGCGCAGGTCGGGCGAGTCGTCGATGCGATGTTCAAATAGGTCGGCCCTTTGAAGGTGTCAGCGACTTCGCCGCCTATGGAGCCGCCGATGATGGTTTCTACACCGAAGCCGGACCACTTCGCCGTGAAGCTGGGTCCGAAACAGTCGCTCGTGAAAGCGGATAGCGGGTTGGCCGCGGCCTGCGCCGACACGCCCGGGGTCACCAGACCGGTCGACAGGTCGACCTGCCGCAGGACGAAGGGCTTCGCCCTGGTCTGGGTCAGACCCGAGACCGTGTTGATCAACTCGGGATGGGCGCCCTGATATCGCGGCGCCGTGGCGCTGGCGAAGAAGGTCGCCCCGCCCGACTGGCGCGGCTTGTGCAGGCGGATGGCGGTACCGAACGCGGCCTGCATCTTGTCCGCCGTTGCTGACACCTTGATCGCGGTGCCGTCATTCGAAACCGTTTCGACCTTCAGTCCGAGCGCACGAAGAGAGGCTTGCGCCGTCGCGACGTCCTGTGGCTTCGGGGCGAAGCTCGCCGCCTCTGCGGGCGTCAGCCATTGGTGATAGGTGGGTGAAGTTTTGTCGTAGCGCTGGGCGACGGCCTGGTCCAAACCGGACTGGTTCTGGCGCTTGAGCCAGACCACGGCCGTCATCGGCGTTGCCGCATCGACCGGTCCCAGATCCTGGACATCGATAAACTTGTCCGCGAGCGGTTCGTTGGCAAGGGCCGGCATGGCGAGGCCTGTCATCAACAAGGCGGCGAGCGAGCAGGCAAAGTGTGGCCGTTTCCGCCCAACGACGGGACGGAATAACGTGTCGGTCTTCGATGTAATGGCTGCTGGAGCCGCCAGCGATGATTTCAGCGCTTTCTTCTGCAAAATCATTCGATTCTCCCCTTGTGTAACGATTGACACGGGAACACGCCCTCGCATATTGCCGTGTGACAGATCGAACCCCCATGCCCGAGTCTTTTGGTTAGAACTCGTGCCGACCGCAGTCTAAGGACAGTTCTGCGCCGAAGCACTTGCTGATACGAGTAGCACGTGGGTTACCCTAACGTGTAAGCAACCCGAGCAACGATGGGGTTAACATCTCAAATCCCTTTGTCGACAATCCGGGGTCTCGTGCGACGTCCTCTTTGGCGCGGACAGTCAGCGTTGTGAGTTGGCGAGCGCTCAAGCTCACTTGCCTTGGGCTGGTGTGCCTTGGATGCGCATCCATCGTCAACGCGCTGGATCGAGACTTCACGCTCGCGCAACTGGATCACAGAGCGTGGTCGACCCGCGATGGAGCCCCGGCGGAAGTCGGCGCGTTCGCGCAAACGGACGATGGTCTGTTGTGGCTGGGCAGCCCAACAGGTCTCGTTCGCTTCGATGGTCTTCAGTTTGAGCCGTTCCGGCCGCCTGAGGGACAGGCCGGCCCCACAGGAAGCGTGTCGACGCTGTTTGCCGCTCCCGGCGGCTCCGGGCTCTGGATCGGCTATCGCTTCGGCGGGGTCGGATGGTGGCACGCGGGGCGCCTGCAACATTTCGGACCTGAGGATGGGCTCCCATCCGGCACCGTACTAGCGTTTGCTGCGAGTCATGACGGCACGATTTGGGCCGGTACTACCACGGGTCTCGCCAATTTTGACGGGCAGCGCTGGAACGAGGCGTCGGCAACGGGTTACCCGGCGGGCGCAACTTACGCTTTGCACGTGGATCGATTCGACACGTTGTGGGCGGTAGCCGAGGACGGGACATGGCGGCTGACCCATGGATCCTTGCGATTTGAACGCTCATCGAGGTCGAGGAGCGAAGGCTCATTGGCGGAGCGTGTCGACGGCCAGATTTGGGTCGCCAACGGAACACAGGGTGTATGGGCGCTTCCTGACTCGGATGCGCCACCGCCTCGGCAGCCGAAACTTCCGGGTCCCGGCCAGATCGGACCACTGCTGTTCGATCATGACGGATCGCTTTGGATCGGCACGCGGGATGGAGTGCTTCGCGCCACCGATCCGGATCGACTGCCGCCGCCGGATGCCGACGGAGCACCCAGCCTGTCAGCCGGGTCACGCTTCACCCGCGCCGATGGCCTGAGCGGGGATTCGGCCCTCACCATATTTGAGGACAGAGAAGGCAGCGTGTGGGTGAGCACCAGCGACGGCGTCGACCGGTTCCGCGCCGACAAACTCGTCCGAGTTCCCTTGCCGCATGGCCTGCTGTACCCGTCTCTGGCGGCTGCTCCGGGCGGCGGAGTTTGGGTAGCCAGCACTGAAGTGGCGCCGGTTCGAGTGACCCAAGACTTGTTGCGTCTACCGGCGGTCGGCCCGCGAATTACCAGCGTGTTACGTGATTCGCGCGGCAATGTTTGGATGGCTGGGGCGCTCGGATTGTGGAAAATCACCGGCAATGAGGCGCAACGCGTGAACCTGCCACGCGAGTTGTCAGGTGCGCCGGTGCAGGCGATGGCCGAAATGAACGGCGGCCGGCTTCGTATGGCAGTAGTTCGACACGGCCAGTGGGAGCAGGACGATTCGCCACGCCGCGATTGGCGCGCGGTGCCGGAGCCGCCGGGCGGGCCGGACGCCAATCCGCTCGCGATGGTGCGGGACGATCAGGGCCGACTGTGGCTCGGATACGCCTTCGATCGCCTCGTGAGCGTGGATGAAAGCGGCGAAACGCGCACTTGGAGACGCGGCGAGGGCCTGAATGTGGGCAGTTTGCTGTGCCTGACACCGCAGGGCGAGCGGCTATGGCTGGGTGGAGAGCTGGGTGTCGCGCTCATGATTCACGACAGCCCGCGCCACCTGCACTTCGCCGGGCTGTCTGCCGTGGTCGGCGTGTCGGGAATCGTGGCCGACCGTGCCGGAAATGTATGGTTGAATTCAGCTCAAGGCGTGGTGCGTCTACCCGCCGAGGAAATAGCAGCAGCGCTTGCCGACGAGCACCATCTTATATCCGCAGAACGATTCGATTACCTGGACGGCATCGAAGGGGCGCCGGCACAGTTGCGGCCGGTGCCAACCGCAGTGGCCGACGACAACGGCCGCCTTTGGTTCGCCACCAACGCAGGTGTGGTGAGAATCGATCCGTTGCGAATTCGCCGGAACCGGGTTCCACCGATCGTGCAGTTGCTGTCCTTCAGTGCGGCCGGGCGCGTGTGGCCAATCTTTGCAGGAGCGCAGACACCATCGATCGCCCTACCGTCTCGTACGCGGGAGGCGGAGTTCCGGTACACGGCCGGATCGCTCGGGCAGCCGGAGAAAGTGCGCTTTCGAGTTCGATTGAACGGCGTCGACAAGGATTGGCAAGACGCGGGCGACTCGCGAATCGCGCACTACACCAATCTCGCACCAGGCCGCTATTCGTTCGGGGTGCTCGCAGCCAATGAGGACGGCATCTGGAGCGAGCGTCCCGCGGAGTTCGTGTTCGACGTTCCGCCGATGTTCTATCAAACGTGGTGGTTTCCCATCGCGTGTGCTGCTCCCGTCCTGCTGATCGCATGGTTCTTGGTGCGGTGGCGCATGAGGCAGCTCGATGAACAGTATGCCTCCCGTCATCGAGCCATCCTTTACGAGCGCGAACGAATCGCCCGTGATCTGCACGATACGCTGCTGCAGGGAATTCAGGGATTGATACTCCACATCCAGTCAGCAGTCGACGACTTGCCCGCGGACATGCCGTGCAAATCGAGTTTGGAGAAGTCGCTCGACCGGGCAGAGCAGATGTTGGGAGAAGGTCGAAGCCGGCTCACCGGGCTGAGGGGTTTTGCCCATGGAGATGCGAGCGCGGCCGATTTGCTGCGCAAGAGCGGAGATGACCTTGCGCAGGCCTACAGTGTAGCGTTCTCCGCGAATGTGACGGGCGAAACGGTTCAGCTTCCAGAGCATATGCGGGAAGAAGTCGTGAGAATAGGCCGTGAGGCCTTGCTCAACGCCTTTCGGCATGCCAGCGCATCAGTTGTGCGCCTGGATATCGTACAGTCGCCCGAACGCCTCGAGGTCGAGGTCGCGGATGACGGCCGAGGATTGCCGGAGTCGGCTGCGATTGGAGCCGAAACGCCGGTTCGTCCGGGCCATTGGGGGTTGATCGGCATGCGTGAACGCGCGATCTTGATCGCCGCCCGTTTGAGTATTACCAGTGAAAGAGATCTTGGCACCCGAGTGCGGCTGGTCGTGCCGCTTGCGGGCTCTCGTTGGCGCGCGGGGGTTCGATCGCTTACCCGGCTGCGGCGCCGTGCCGCCTCCAGTGTGACGCGCGTATGGAGCAACTGACGTTTACCGGCGGTCAAATGTCTACAACGAACACCGACATAGCGACACCGGCCGCCCATTGCGACAAGATTCGAATTCTCGCCGTTGACGATCATGCGGTGTTTCGGGAAGGAATATCGAGCCTGTTGCGCGCGCAACCGGACATGGATCTGGTCGACGAAGCGTCCAACGGACGAGAGGCCATTGACGCCTGCTTGCGGCACCGCCCCGACATCACGTTGATGGACATCCGGATGCCCGTGATGAGCGGCATCGACGCCACCATTGCGATTCGGTCGGTATGGCCGGAAGCACGGATCGTGGTTCTGACTACCTACGAAGGCGATGCGCTTGCTCGCAAGGCCTTGAGGGCCGGAGCCGTGGGTTACCTCTTGAAGAACATGTTGCGTCGTGACCTGGTAGACACGATTCGAAGTGCGCACGTCGGCAAATTTCGTGTCCCGGTCGCGGTGGCCCTCGAGCTCGCGGGCCATCTTGCCGAAAATGAGATTTCGGCGCGTGAGCTCGACGTCCTGCGCCTGGTAGCGATAGGAAGCTCGAACAAACGTGTTGGGCAGCTTCTCAGAGTGACGGAAGATACCGTCAAAGCTCACATGAAGGCCATCTTGGCCAAGCTCGGAGCGAGCGATCGCACCCATGCCGTCACGCTCGCCATGCGGCGCGGGATCATTGATCCTTAGAGCAGTGCGCAGTGCGCCGCGCGCCTTAGAAGCTTAGCTAGCTGGTGGCGAATCCGATTAAATCCTCGACGACTCTACTTGCGCGGATTGCAGGTGGATTGAGGTACCACCATTTTATGGCTCTTATTTGGTCTGTTATTAACCATTAAGACCATATAAGGTATAATGTAATCCGAAATCAAAGTCGAGAACCCTACCTTGGCAGCCAAGAGAACCCGTAAAACCGCACTAAGCCCCGAAGCGTTAAATCACGCCAACCGGCTAGGAATTGCGATAAAAAAAGCAAGGCTGGCTCGCGGATACTCGCAAACTGACTTCGCGGAGCGAGCTCGTATAGGCCTCATGACGTTGAAGCGCATCGAGGTCGGCGACCCGCACGTTCGCTTAGCCAATTGGCTGGCGGCCCTGGATGTCGCAGCCATTTTACATCTCCTCAGCAATGTCGAAGATCCGAACGCGGATGCTCGTGGCGTTGCGCAGCGCGCATTGGACGAGAGACAGCGCGCCGGCAGTCGCCGAACAACGAGCAAGGACAACGACTTTGATTTCTGACTTTCACACGGTTGCCTTTATGTATCTTCCCGGCGCTCTGGAAGCTGTTCCAGCCGGGCGACTTACTCTTCGAGAAGAGGGCAGCGAGTTGCTGACCACGCTCTTTGGGTACGGAAAGAACTATCTGGAACGCCACAATGCGGTGCCGGTGGATCCAACCGGTCTTCCGCTGCAAGAAGCCGTGCCTGGAAGCGAATCGCACAGAAATGAGCCCCCCAATGGCTTGAGCATGTTCGGCGCCATTCGTGATGCCATGCCGGATAGCTGGGGCCGGCGCGTAATTGAAAATCAACTGGCCGTGCCTCCTAATTCGCTTCCAGAATCCGAATACCTGCGACTCGCTGGTTCGAATCGAGCCGGCGCACTTGATTTTCGGGAAGAACACACTTCCCCTCCCAGCAACGGAACTCTATCGAAGGTAGCAGACCTCCAGTACCTGCTTAGCGCCGCAGACAAGATTCAGAGAGGTGAAAAGGTACCGGAAAACCTCACTCAAATTTTTGAGGCTGGCGGCTCCTTGGGCGGCATGCGGCCGAAAGTAGTGGTTGTAAACGAAGGAATACAATACATTGCCAAGTTCCCGACTCTGAGCGATCCATTTAACATCCCACTCATCGAGCGCGCCTCGCTCGAGCTTGCGCGGCGCTGCGGGTTGACGGTTCCGCGCACCGGCATTTTAGAACTACCCGACGGCCGAAGCGTCATGCTCATTGAGCGGTTTGATCGCAAAGTGCAACCCAAAGGCTGGTCGCGCGTGCATATGGTCAGCGCTCTGACAATGCTGGGGCTCCATGAATCTGAATCAAGAAACTCAAGCTACGGGGCGATATCTGATCGCATATCTCACGTAGCGGCAATTGGCCGCGCGGGACCTGATAGACGGGAACTCTTTGCAAGAATGGTCTTCAACATACTCATCTCTAACGACGATGACCACCTGAGAAATCACGCGTTCTTATGGTCGGAAAAGCAGAAAGGTTGGGCTCTGTCGCCGCTCTACGATGTGGTGCCCAAACCGCAAATAGCAACACAACGCTATCTGCACCTAGCCATTGGTACGCAAGGGCGATTGGCCACATTGGACAATGCGGCCAGCGAAGCGAATCGCTTCGGACTGCAGGACGACGAGGCAGCCCAAATTATTGAGCGAATTTCCATGCAAGTTCGAGAGTGGCGCTCAGTATTCGAGGAACTCAACGTGCCATCAGCCGAGTGCGCCAAAATCATGACGGCTTTTCGACGACCGAGCAAACTGGGAACGACTTTATTGCGGCGGTAACGATTTTAATTGTTGCGCACACCCCAATGCCAAGTAGATGTCCGTCGATGTGAAATAGCATAGCCGACAGCGTCAATATTGACAGATCGATCCATAACTAATATCGTCAAGCCATGGTTAGGCCTCGAGAGTTCGATCGAGACGAAGCACTGGACCGCGCTATGCGCGCTTTCTGGGCGAAGGGCTACGCCTCGACTTCTACCGAGGACCTGCTCGCTGCCATGAACATCGGACGGCAGAGCCTCTACAACGCGTTCGGTGACAAACGCAAGCTCTACCTTGAAGCGCTGGAGCGATATCAACGGGAAAGTAGTGCGGGCAATTTGGAGCGTCTGAACGGCAGTGCATCGCCGCTAGGCGGCGTCGAGGCGCTTTTGCTAGGCCTGATTTCCGAAGATGACAGCGTACGTGCACTGGGGTGCATGGGCGTCGGCGCTGTCTGTGAATTTGGGGCTGCTGATCCGGAGCTTGTGATGCTGCGGAGCAAAGTGGGCCCACGGCTTTTCAGGCGCTTGGTTGATCGCATCCGCGAGGGGCAGGCATGCGGCGAAGTCGACCGTGCCATCGACCCCCGCGAAGCCGCCGCCTTTTTGCAGATGACGATGCAAGGCATTCAGCTCGGCGCCCGTGCGGGCGCCGAAGCCAGGCGTCTGCGCGCACTCGCCAGATTTGCCATCGACCGCTTTCGACCCCGCTAGGCAAGGAAAGCCCTATCGCGGGTTACGCGCACCCATTTATGGACTGATCTGTCAACAACGGAGATACTAGTGAACGAGAATCGCGGACTTACGGGAAAGATTGCCATTGTCTTTGGCGGCTCGCGAGGCATTGGCGCAGCAGCAGCGAGACGTCTGGCAGAAGACGGCGCCGATGTAGCGGTGACCTACGTGTCTGCGCCGGAGCGA
>DATHFB010000158.1:0-4168 GCA_035318305.1 Steroidobacteraceae bacterium
GCCAGATCGCCATGGCGAAATCCGATCCGCACCAGTTGAAAGTCGGTATCCGCGTGCTTAGGGATGAGCTGGTACCACTCGAGGCCGTCGCTCGGCGGCAACGAGGTGACATCGAACTGGCTGCTCAAAGATCCGGTGCCGGACAGCAGCACCGCCGGCGTATTGGCCAGACTGGCATCCATCTCGCGCACATTGGCCTGTTGCAGATCCTTGTCATAAAACCAAATCTGCTTGCCGTCCGCCAATATCAATTGCTCTGACGGCTGCGAATAGTCCCAGCGAAATTTCCCAGGTTTCTGCAAGGACAGTTTTCCGGCGGCGCTGCGCACGACCTTGCCATGGCCGTCATCGATGGTCTGCGCAAAGTCGGCAGACCAGGTGGCAAGGCCGTTCAAATACTTTTCGACTTCCGTCGTCGGCGAGGCGAAGGCGCCGGCTGCGCTCAGCAACGACAGCAGGCAACCCAGCAGCGCGACAGTGACTGTCTTATGAACCATCGATGTCATTCCTCAGGGGGCGCGTTGCCGTAGATTTCTCGATTGCCGTTCGACTGCAGCGGACCCACGAGTCCTGCCGCCTCCATCGCTTCCACCAACCGTGCCGCGCGGTTGTAGCCGATCTTGAGGCGCCGCTGGACGCCGGAAATCGACGCCTTGCGCGTCTCGGTGACGATGCGCACGGCTTCGTCGTACAACGGATCGGCTTCCGCGTCGGCAGCAGCGCCTTCGGCGCTCTCCTCCTCGTCCGACGGAAATCCCGGTATGGGATTGCGCGGGCCCTCCAGGATTTCGTCGATATAGACCGGCGGGGAGGCAGACTTCAACCCTGCCACCACACGATGCACTTCTTGGTCCGAGACGAATGCGCCGTGCACGCGTGTCGGAATCGATGTGCCCGGAGGCAGGTACAGCATGTCGCCGTGGCCGAGCAGCGACTCCGCACCGCTCTGGTCCAGAATCGTGCGCGAGTCCACTTTCGCCGAGACCTGGAATGCAATGCGTGTCGGAATATTGGCCTTGATCAATCCCGTAATGACATCCACCGACGGGCGCTGCGTGGCCAATATCAGATGGATGCCGGATGCTCGCGCCTTTTGCGCCAGCCGGGCGATCAACTCCTCCACCTTCTTGCCGACGATCATCATGAGGTCAGCGAGTTCATCGATGATGACCACGATGAAAGGCAGCGAGGTCAGTTCCGGCACATCTTCCTCAACCACGCCGGGCACGCCTTGCGCGATTTTTTGCATGCGAATCGGATCTTTGATGGGCTTGCCGCTGTCGGCGGCTTCTTTCACCTTGCGATTGAAACCGCCGATGTTGCGCACGCCGAGCGCCGACATGAGTTGATAGCGCCGCTCCATTTCCGCCACGCACCACCGCAGTGCGTTGGCAGCCTGTTTCATGTCGGTCACGACAGGCGACAACAGGTGCGGAATACCTTCGTAAACCGACAGCTCCAGCATCTTCGGATCGATCATGATCATCCGAACATGTTCCGGGGTCGCCTTGTACACGAGGCTCAAGACCATGGCGTTGATGCCGACGGACTTGCCGGACCCGGTGGTTCCCGCGATGAGCAAGTGCGGCATGCGGGCCAGATCCGCGACGATGGGCACGCCGCCGATATCCTTGCCGAGCGCGAGGGCCAACGGCGAGCCGACCTCATCGTAGGGCTTGGATTTGATGATTTCGCCCAACGTCACGATCTCGCGCTTCTCGTTGGGAATCTCCAACCCCACCACGGATTTGCCGGGAATGATTTCCACGACGCGAACACTGATCGCCGATAAGGCGCGCGCCAGGTCCTTGGCCAGATTGCTGATCTGGCTGACCTTGACGCCGGGCGCCGGACGCAACTCAAAGCGCGTGATCACGGGTCCGGGCTGCACGGCCACCACCTCGACCTCAATGCCAAAATCCCGCAGCTTGATTTCCACCAGCCGCGACATGGCCTCCAACGCTTCGTCCGAGTAGGACTGTTCGCGCGAGCCGGGTTCATCGAGCAGCGACAGTGCCGGCAATTCGCTGGACTTCGGCGCATCGAACAGGGGCACCTGGCGCTCGCGTTCGACCCGATCGCTTTTTTGCGGCAGCGGGGCCGGCGCTTCGATCCGGGGCGGCGGTCGACTGGCGACTTTTTTCTGCTCCTCGCGCACGACTTCCTGGCGCGCCTGCTTGCGAAGCTGACCGGACGCGAGCTCGCGCCGTTGCTCCAGGCGGCTGCGGGTCCACTCGATCGCGCTCAAGACCCACGCACCGAGCTTGTCCATGACTTCAAACCACGACACGCCCAAAAACAACGCCACACCGGCCAACCACAAGCCGAGCAGCAGCAACGTGGCGCCGAGAAAGCTCAATCCACGAGCGCCGCCCCTGCCTGCGAGTTCACCGAGTACGCCGCCGGCGCTGTTCGGCAACCCCGCCCCGCTCCAGTGCAGCGTGGCAAGTCCGCAGCTGGTCACCAGCGTCAGCACGAACCCGACGGCACGCAACAATGTATTGATGCGCCCGCGGCTATCGGGCAGCGCCTGATCTTTGTGGACCAGCCAGCCGGCATATGCCAGCATCACGGGAAACAGATAGGCTGGGCGGCCAAAAAGCAGCAGGAAAAAACTCGCCACCCATGCGCCCACCGGCCCGATCAAGTTGCCGACGGGACCTGGCCCGCCGGTGTCCGAGAAGCTGCGATCGTGATCGTGATAGGACACCAGCGCCAACAGCAGCAGCAGCGCGAGCGCGGCTAGGACCCAAAGCGTCCCTTCGCGCAAGGAGCGCGCGACGGCAGCAGAGAGTTTCATTTTCTGCTTGCCCTTCTTGGCCGAGGAAGCTTCGATTAGATCTAGACCTTTAATGATAATTACTTCTTAACTGGTTGAATAGTATGTAATAGTAACCCGGTCAACGTGCGGCAACAACATCGAGGGCGCAGTTGCTGATTGGACTTGTAGGAACTGGCTGGAGCCCACAGATTTACTTACCATGGGTCAGCTAACCTTTAGCGCTCGCCG
Source organism: Steroidobacteraceae bacterium (assembly GCA_035318305.1). GTDB lineage: Bacteria > Pseudomonadota > Gammaproteobacteria > Steroidobacterales > Steroidobacteraceae > Bog-1198. Next base: position 3,011 of record DATHFB010000158.1, read on the forward strand.
GCTCCCAAAGCCTAAGCGACTAATCACAGACGAGAGGCAAATTATACATGAGCGTAGTCAGGCACAGTCGTCTCCTCATCCTGGGGTCCGGACCTGCAGGCTACACCGCGGCTGTCTATGCGGCCCGGGCGAATCGCAATCCCGTCCTGATCACCGGCTTGGAACAGGGCGGGCAGCTCATGACCACCACCGATGTGGATAACTGGCCGGGCGACGTCGAACATCTGCAGGGACCTGCGCTGATGGAGCGCATGCGGCTGCACGCCGAGCGATTCAATACCGAAATCGTGTTCGATCACATCAATCGGGTCGAGCTGCGCCATCGCCCGTTTCATCTTTACGGCGATAACGGCACGTACACCTGCGACGCCCTGATCATTGCGACGGGCGCCTCGGCCCAATATTTAGGATTGCCTTCGGAGGAGACCTATCGCGGCAAGGGCGTATCCGCCTGCGCAACCTGCGACGGCTTCTTCTATCGCGGCAAGGCGGTGGCCGTGGTCGGCGGCGGCAACACGGCCGTCGAGGAGGCGCTGTACCTCACCAATATTGCTTCGCACGTGACGCTGGTGCACCGGCGCGACAAATTGCGCGCCGAGCGGATATTGCAGGACCGATTGTTCGCGCTGGAAAGGGCCGGCAAGGCCAGCATCGTTTGGAATCACACCGTCGAGGAAATTCTGGGCGATGACTCGGGTGTTACCGGCGCGCGGCTGCGGGCCGCGGGCGGCAGCGCCACACGCTCCATCAAGGTCGACGGGGTATTCATTGCCGTCGGCCATGTACCGAATACCCAGCTTTTCGATCAGCAATTGGACATGCGCGGCGGATATATCGTGGTCAAGGGCGGCAGCGAGGGCGGCGCTACCGGCACCAGCATGGCGGGAGTTTTCGCGGCCGGCGATGTGGCCGATCACGTCTATCGCCAGGCCGTCACCTCGGCCGGCACCGGGTGCATGGCGGCACTCGACGCCGATAAATACCTAGAACGAATTGAGGCCGAGACCCACGTCAAACAGCGCGCTGCCCACGCGTGACCTTTCGGCCGGCGCGAATTCTCGAGAGCATCGCGCAGATCGACGCGCGAAGCTGGAACGCGCTGGCGGGATCTGCACAACCTTTTCTGCGCCACGAATTCTTCCTGGCGTTGGAGCAGTC
>DATHFB010000159.1:0-7622 GCA_035318305.1 Steroidobacteraceae bacterium
TGCAAGTGCCGCAACTCTATTTCAATCGCGAATTGTCGTTTCTCGAGTTCAATCGGCGCGTGCTGGAACAAGCCAAGGACCCCGGCATTCCGCTGCTCGAGCGGGTGCGGTTCTTATGCATCTCGTGCGCCATTCTCGACGAATTTTTCGAGATTCGCGTGGCCAGCCTCAAAGAGCTGTTGGAGGCCGGCGCGATTCAGGCGGGTCCCGACGGGTTGTCGGTGCCGGAACAGCTGAAGGCAATTCGACTGCATGCCGTACGTTTGGTCGACGAACAATACGAGGTGTTGAACGATGTACTGATGCCGGAGCTCGCGAAGAGCGGCGTGGTGTTCGTCGAACCGGAGACGTGGACCCCGGCGCAGGCAAAATGGATTGCGGACTACTTCACCCGCGAAGTGGAACCAGTTTTGAGCCCGCTGGCATTGGATCCGGCGCGGCCATTTCCCAAAATCCTCAACAAGAGCTTGAACTTTGCGATCGTGGTGGAAGGCGAAGACGGCTTCGGCCGCGACAGCGGACTCGCGGTGGTGCAAGCACCTCGATCGCTGCCGCGCTTGATCAAGTTGCCCGACGAATTGGGCAGCCGCAATTTCGTATTCTTGGGCACGATCGTCGAGGCTTTCGTCTCGACGCTCTTTGCCGGCATGAAAATGCGCGGCTGCTACCAATTTCGCGTCACGCGCAACAGCGATCTATTCGTCGAGCAGGAGGAAGTCGACGACCTGCTGCGTGCCGTCGAAGGCGAGTTGGCGTCGCGACGCTACGGCGATGCCGTGCGATTGGAAACCGCGCACGATTGCCCGGATGAAATTCTTGCCTATCTGTTGGAGCAGTTCGCGCTCACCACTGATGATCTGTACAAGGTCTCCGGCCCGGTAAACTTGAACCGCTTGATGGCTCTCTACGACTTGGTGGACCGCTCGGAACTGAAATATTCGCCGTTTACGCCCAGCATTCCCGACCGGCTGAAAGTCGGCGGCGACGTGTTCTCGACATTGCGCATCTCGGATGTGCTGCTGCATCACCCGTTTCAGGGCTTTGGGCCGGTCACCGAATTCGTCAGGCAAGCGGCAAGCGATCCGCAGGTGCTGGCCATCAAGCAAACCCTGTACCGCGTCGGCAGCGACTCGGCCATCGTGGCCGCGCTGGTCGAGGCCGCAGCCGCCGGAAAAGACGTGACGGTGATCATCGAGCTGCGCGCGCGCTTCGATGAAGAAGCGAACATTGAGCTTGCGACCAAGCTGCAGGAAGCCGGTGCGCACGTCATGTACGGCGTTTTCGGTTTCAAAACACACGCCAAGCTGGTGATGGTGGTGCGGCGCGAGGACAAGGGCCTAAGGCGCTACTGCCACTTGGGCACCGGCAACTATCACACCAAGACCGCGCGCCTCTACACCGACTACGGCCTGCTGACGGCCGATGAGTCCATTGGCGAGGACATTCACGAAATATTCCTCCAGCTCACCGGGCTCACGCAGGTGCCGAAGTTGCGCAAGCTGTTGCATGCGCCCTTCAGCCTGCATCAGGCACTGCTGGCGAAGATCGAACGCGAAGCCGAGCACGCGCGCGCGGGAAAGCCCGCCCGGATCATCGCCAAGCTCAACGCCCTCACCGAACCCACCATCATTCAAGCGCTATACCGCGCTTCGCGCGCCGGCGTCGACATCGAATTGATCATCCGCGGCGTGTGCTGTTTGCGGCCGGGCGTTCGCGGCGTTTCCGAGCGCATCAAGGTGCGTTCCATCGTCGGCCGCTTCCTCGAGCATTCGCGCGTCTACTATTTCGAGAACGCCGGGGCGCGGGAGATGTACTGCGGCAGCGCCGACTGGATGGACCGCAATCTGTTCCGCCGCATCGAGATTGCATTTCCGATCGAGAGTGAGGAACTCAAGGAACGCGTGACTGACGATCTGAAGCTGTACTTGCAGGATGACATGCATGCCTGGGTGCTCGACACGGACGGCCACTATTCGCGCGCTGTCGTCGACGGACAGGTATCGGCGCAGATGCGTTTGATGAATCTGTACGACGAGCGTGTCGCGCTCACCGAAGGCTAGGAGCCTTCTAGACGATCGTCAGGCGAAAGCCGGCCTCTTTCAGGTACGCGCGCTCTTGCTCCAGATCCTCGAGGGTGAGCGGATGTTCCTTCATCCACCGCGGCGGCAACTCCAACGTGATGTTGCGGCTCTTGACAGTCAAACCAACCGCCGGCAGCGGTTGCGGACTGCGTCCCCGATGCAGCAATACCGCGAGGCGCAACAGCACGATCAGAAACTCGGCCAGACGATCCCATGGCGGCAGCAGGTCCTCGAGGGACTCGAAGGACAATTGCCGGCGATGGCCGCCGACCAGAGCGGAAAGCAATAACTGCTCTTCGCGGGGAAATCCCGGCATATCGGCATGCTCGAGCAGATAGGCGCTGTGGCGGTGATACTTGGAATGCGCGATATCCAGGCCGGTTTCATGCAGCCGCGCAGCCCAGCGCAGCACCAACTCGGCCAGCGGATCTTCCAACCCCCATGCGGATTCGACCTGTTCGAGCAGGCCGACAGCCGTGGCCTCGACGCGTTCCGCCTGACCCTCGTCGATGTGGTAGCGCTTTTCCATTGCACGCACGCTGCGCACGCGCGCATCTTCATCGGTAAAGCGGCCCATCAGGTCGTACAACAACCCTTCGCGCATGGCCCCTTCGGCCACTCGAACGCGTTCGATGCCGAAATTCTCGACCACCTCCAGCAGAATCGCGAGGCCGGCGGGAAACACCGGCGCGCGCTCCGAGTCCACTTCGGGCAGATCCAAGTCATCCACATGCCCGGCGGCAACCACCCGCTCCGCCAGGACATTCAAATTCTCGAGCGTGATGTGCGGTGATTCGGAGTTGATGGCGCGCAAGCTGTCGCCGATGACGCGCACGGTGCCGGAACTGCCGAAAGCATTCAGCCAGCCCATCTTGCGGTACGCTTCTTGTACCGGCTCGAGTTCCAGCCTGACCGCGGTGCGCGCGCGCTCCAGCCGCTTGGCGGAAATTCTGCCGTCGTCGAAGTAGGCGGCGCTCAAGCCCACGCAACCCACCGACAGGCTCTCCAGCAGCAGCGGATTGAAGCCCTCGCCGATGACCACTTCGGTGGATCCGCCGCCGATGTCTATCACCAAGCGCTTGTCCGGACTCATGGGACTGGTGTGCGCGACACCTGAATAGATCAGGCGCGCCTCTTCCAGTCCGGAAATGATTTCGATGGGATGGCCCAGCGCCGCGCGCGCACGCTCCAAGAACCAGCGTTTGCGCTTGGCGTGCCGCAGGGCATTGGTGCCGACGACACGCACGCTGTCCGCGCGCACGGCGCGCAGGCGCTGGCCGAATCGTTCGAGGCAGCGCAAGGCGCGTTCGGTGGCGGCATCATCGAGCCGGCCGCTGTCGCCCAAGCCGGCGGCGAGGCGCACCATTTCGCGCAAGCGATCCAAAATGACGAGTTGGCCGTGCGAGTAGCGCGCGACGACCATGTGAAAGCTGTTCGAGCCCAGATCGACGGCGGCGAGCACATCGGGCACGACCCTACCGCCCGTCATTCGATCAGCATTTTTTTAGGCCGAGAAAGAAGAGCCGCAGCCGCAGGTGGTTTTCGCGTTGGGGTTGCGAATCACGAACTGAGCGCCTTGCAGGTCCTCTTTGTAGTCGATTTCCGCGCCCATCAGATATTGCGCGCTCATCGGATCGACCAGCAATTGGACGCCGCGGTTCTCGACGCAAAAATCACCGTCTTCGATTTTCTCGTCGAAAGTAAATCCGTATTGAAAACCCGAACACCCGCCGCCGGAGACGAAGACCCGCAATTTCAAGTTTGGGTTTGCTTCCTCACGGATGAGCTCGCCCACCTTGCCTGCCGCGGCATCGGTGAAAACCAGCACATTGGGTGCGGGAGGGGGCATATCGGCGATGCTGATCGATTCGGAAGTCGTGTTCATGTCGTCATTCTACTCGGCGCACCATGGCCAATCAAAGTCATGAACCGTCTTTGGGACTTGCGTTCGCCCCCGCGGCTGCCGAATCGCCCGACCCGGGGCCCGCTTTCGGCCGATGAATCAATTTCCCATTAATTTGGGCGCCCACGGCAGTTTCAAGGGTCGTGTAGTGAACACTGCCGAGAACCCGCGCTTTTGGCCCAAGTTCGACGCGGTCGCTTGCCTCGATATCGCCTTTCACGATGCCGTTCAATACGATGTTGGTGACGATCACCGAGCCCTCGATGCAGCCCTGCTCGCTCACCGACAGGGCTCCGCCTGCTTCGCCTTTTACGTTGCCGTTGATGTGGCCGTCGAGGTGAAATCCGCCGACGAATTCGACATCGCCGTTGATGCGGGTTTTCGCGCCGATCAACGTGTCGATTTCCGCTTTTTTACTCGGTTTCGGTTTGAACATCTGCTTCACCTTTGCCGGGGATATCGCCGTTGGCCTCGGTTTCCACCGACATGCCCTGCGCTTTCCACACGAAGGCTTGCCGGGAACTATGACTGGTGTCTCTGCCGCTACGAATCTCGACACCCACGCGCGTCGGCTCAAAGCCTGCCGGCATTTCGATGGGCTCGTTGTATTCCTGAAAGTACTTCAAAGAGTATGCCAGGCTGACCCGGTGGCCAGGCGATACTTGCGCGTAGGTCAAACTTAAGGGTTTGCCCTGAAGCAGCCCATCAATGGTGACGGCCGCGCTGCCCACCACCTCCTTGTCCGCCTTCCCGGTCTGCATCAACACGAACTTAAGATGATATTGGCCGGGAGGTCCGTCCGGAATGATCTGCATCTGCTGCACTTTTACATGGATGAGCGATTCCGGTTGCACCAGGCCGCGGTAAAAGGACAGGTCTTGGTTTAAGCGGGCAATCTGGCTCTGCATGTCACCGAGGCTTTGCGCGACGTGGGCATAGCCTTCACGGTCGACACGCCGCGCTGTTTCCGCGGCCTCGAGCTGACGGCGTTGATTGGCATTCTCAGCCTCGAGCGAGCGAATGCGCCGGCTTGCGGACAATGCGCCGCGCACCGAATCGACCACGCGAAATCCCGCCTCGTAGCGGCCCAATTCGAACACCGTATACAGGATGCCGACGATGACCAGCGCCGCGAGCGTCCACAGCACTGCGCGGCGCTTCGGCGCATACGCTCGCACCACCAATTTACCGAACGAATCAGCCATATCGCTGCTATGCAGCTCCTGTGAGCCCTCTCGGGCAAAACTCATTATACGAGGCCGTGCCCCTTAAGACAGGGCTCACGTTATGATCTGTGGTCAAGCACAATGGAACGCCCATGCTCTGGTTAAAGGCATTGCACGTCATCGCGGTGGTTACCTGGTTCGCCGGCTTGTTCTATCTGCCGCGGCTTTATGTCTATCACGCGGACGCGAAGGATTTGATCAGCACGCAGCGCTTCGAAATCATGGAGCGGCGCCTGTTCGCCATCATGAGCATCGGTGCTGCCGCCAGCGTATTCTTTGGGCTGGCAATGCTGATCGAGGCTCCGGCCTTTCTGCAAATGACGTGGCTGAAGGTCAAGTTGCTGTTCGTGGCGCTGGTCATTGCCTACCACGGCTATTGCTACAAGCTGATGCGCGATTTTGCCGCGCAACGCAACAAACGTAGCGCCAAGTGGTTTCGCGGCTTCAACGAGTTGCCGTCGCTGCTGCTGTTCGCCATCGTGATCCTCGCCGTGGTGAAACCTAGCCTCTGACACCTATTAAGGACGGGGTCGCATCGACCCCGGGAATCGTTGCGCGAAGCGCTTAACCAGTCCCCGGGAATAGTTGCGCGTCGCTCAACCAGCCGCGATTTCCTGCCACCATTCCGGGTACGGCGGCAGCCCGTTGGGAAACATGTGCTTGCCGAGAGCCTGCAGCGCTCGCACGTAGACTCGCCGCTTGAAATACACGACCTCGCGCACCGGCGTCCAGTAGTCGGTCCAGCGCCAGCGATCGAATTCCGGCTGATTGGTGAAGTCGAAGTGCAGTTTTGACTCGTCGCCCACGAGCTTCAACAGAAACCAGCGCTGCTTTTGGCCGATGCAGCGGTCGCGCACATATTGGCGCGGCAGGCGATAACGCAGCCAGCCCTCGGTCGATCCCATCATCTCGACATCCTCGGATCCTAAGCCGATTTCTTCCTTGAGCTCCCGATACAGCGCGTCCTCGACCCGCTCACCGCGGTTGACGCCGCCTTGCGGGAACTGCCAACCGCGCCCGCCGACGCGTCCACCCAAAAATACTTCCCCAAAGCCGCGAGTGAGAACGATACCGACGTTGGCGCGAAATCCGTCCTTGTCGATGTAGTCGGTGGGGGGTTGGATGGACATGGGGCTACCCGGCCCCCAGTTGTACCCGATTTCGGCCCAAAGCCTTGGCGCGATACAGCGCCGCATCGGCATCGGCAACCAACCGGTCGGCCAGCGCCTTGAGATCCGATTCGTCTCGCCCGGGCGAAACTGCGGCAACCCCCACGGACACGGTCAGGCTGCGCGAGATCTGTGAGTTGAGCGCAAACGGCATCGCCGCAATCACTTCTCGGATGCGTTCCGCCAGCCGCGCGGCTTCCGGAGCGGTGGCCTCGGGCAACAGGATCGCCAGCTCATCACCGCCGAAGCGCGCGGCCGTGTCCATGCTGCGAATCTGCGCCTCGATACGGTGCGCGACCTCTTTGAGCGCGTTATCGCCGGCCAGGTGCCCATATCCGTCGTTGATGCCCTTGAATTTATCGATGTCGATCATGAGGCACGCGATGCTGCCGCTGCGCCGCTGCGCGCGCGCCAGTTCTTCCTTCAGGCGCTGCTGCAAGTAGCGCCGATTGTGCCAGCCGGTCAGAAAATCGGTGATGCCGGCACGCAGCAGACGCGCACGATTGACGGCGTTTTCGATGCACACGGCGGCAACCGCCCCTAAATGCGCAAGAAAATCCGTACCGTGATGCCGGGTAAAGCGCGAAGCGTCGCGGCTGCCGAAACACAGGGCGCCGGTGGCGCGGTCCTTGCGCGGCAGCGGTACCAAGGCGGCGCTTTTGAGATTGGGTATGCCCGGAAAAAGCAGGTGATGATCCGCGCCGACAAAGGGCCCGAGCCAGGGTTTGTGCAGCACGGCGAGCTGCGGGGCCAAGCCGACCAGCGAGTCGACAAAGAATATCTGCTTGAATTCCTCCGGCCGGTCGCCGCCCGCAACCAGCAAATGCCGAACCTCGTGCTGGGGATCGAGCAGCACCACACTCACTGCATCGAGCGAGTAGGAATCGCGCAATCCGTCGACCATGGCATGCAGCAGCTGCGACAGTGTGTCGGCGCGCAACAGCGTCAATTCGCGCGCCTGCGTGCGCTTCATGATGGTCTCGTTGTTCGCGGCTTCCGCCGTCATTTCCGCGACGCGCTTCCTGAGTTCGTCGTTTTCGCGGCTTACGTCGTCCACCTGAGGCATTTCCATTTCCTTCATCCCGCGCGCGCAGCCGCGCGTACGTCCAAGTAGGCTCTGCCTCGATTCATGATGGCCGTGAACTCCGTCGCATTCTTGGTCTTCACTGTCGTTACCAAGCGCTCCACTGCCTTCTGCAGAGCCAGCAGCGATTCGTTGCCGTACGTATTCGAGCTCTGGATT
>DATHFB010000160.1:0-6081 GCA_035318305.1 Steroidobacteraceae bacterium
ACCAACCGGGTTCGACAAAAATCGCGGAGCGATTTTTGGACGCCGCGGCCTTCAGCCTCTGTCGCCCCTTCAATCCACGCAGCATACATGCGAAGCATCACCTCGACGCTGTGACCATGTTGCTTTGCGACCCAAAGTAAATTCTTCTCGAGCATTAATGCCCGATCATTCACGAACCGCAACGCGATTTATAGAGTAGCGCCCACTGGAGCTGGAAGCCTGGAGCGGGAAGAATTGTTCAACAGCCAGAACAAAAGCTCACTAAACGGACGAACATCGTTTCGTACCATCGGCGAGCGCGTACGACGGCGCGGAAGAGGACTTTATCAAAGCGGCAGATACGGATTTTGGGTTAGAGAGAAAACCGCTCTCGGTTTTTGCGCACCTTGCGATGAGCGAGCCGCGCTTGCGCAGCTTCGGAACGGACGGCACGAGCAGACGACGATTGTGACGCCATAGCCAAACTAATGCACGTTATGTCGCGTGTTCACCCGTTTGAGCGTTGTGCCGGATGATTCTTGCGGAGTTATCCGACCTTGTTCTCTGTATGAAGCATGGTTCTGTGAGGTGATCCATAACGGTATGGGATATACAAAGAATACCCTCGGCGTACTAGTTCAAATTACATCACTCAATGCGTCAAGCCCAATCCATTGCCGTTGACGAAGGCTGGCAGCTGTCCCCGGCATCCTGTGTTGCGGACGACCCGCTGCTGGGTTGCCTGCTCATCGTGACCCGGATGCACAACAAGCCGGCGTCGGCAGACGCGCTGACTGCCGGACTGCCGCTTGTCGAGCACCGCCTGACACCGGAGTTGTTCATCCGTGCTTCGGTCCGTGCCGGTCTGTCGGCGAAGCTGGTCAAACGCCCCCTCGACGCGATCTCTGAGCTGGTGTTGCCCTGCGTCTTGCTGCTGCAAGGGAAGGGCGCCTGCGTTCTGGTCGGCAAAACCGCCGGCACGGCGCAGATCATCCTGTCCGAATCGGGTGCGGGCGAGAGCACGATCGACCTGGAACAGCTGCGGCGGCTCTATACCGGCTACGCGATCTTCGCTCGCCCCGCCCACCGTTTCGATGTTCGCACCGCCGAAAGCGGCGTGCCCCGCGCGGCCCACTGGTTCTGGGGGGTGGTCACCCAATCATGGCCGATCTACGGCGAAGTGCTGATTGCCTCACTGCTGATCAACCTGTTCGCCCTGGTGTCGCCGCTATTCACCATGAATGTGTACGACCGGGTGGTGCCCAACCACGCGGTCGAGACCCTGTGGGCGCTGGCGATTGGGGTGGCAATCGTCACCTGCTTCGATCTCATCATGCGCACCCTACGCGGCTACTTCATCGATGCCGCCGGCAAGAAAGTCGACGTCGTGCTCTCCGCCAACATATTCGAGCGCGTGCTGGGTATTCAGATGACCGCCCGGCCGCCCTCCGTGGGCGCGTTCGCCAGCAACCTGCAGGAGTTCGAGGCGTTCCGCGAGTTCCTCACCTCTGCCACCATCAGCGCGCTGATCGACCTGCCGTTTGTGGTGATATTCATCGCCGCCATATTCTGGATCGGCGGTCCGATCGGCTGGATTCCCGTGTTCTGTCTGCCGCTCATCATCGGCGCTGGGCTCGCGCTGCAGGTTCCCCTGGCCCAACTCGTGCAAACCACTTCGCGACTGGCCGCTCAGCGCCAGGCCACCCTGGTGGAAAGCCTGGTCGGCCTGGAAACCATCAAGGTCGCCGGAGCAGAGGGCGCCGTGCAGAGAAAGTGGGAAGAGGTGATCGGCCAGGTCGCCAAGCTGGGCAACAAGTCCCGCCTGCTGTCGTCTGCGGCGGTCAACTTCTCCGTGTTCGTCCAGCAACTCGCCAACGTGGTCGTGGTGGTGCTGGGCGTCTACCTCATCGGCGACGACAAGCTCACCATGGGCGGTCTGATCGCATGCACCATCCTCACCGGCCGGGCGCTGGCGCCCCTGTCACAGGTGGCGGCGTTGCTGGTGCGCTACCACCAATCCCGCAGCGGACTGGAAGGCATCAACCGGCTCATGAACCTGCCGGTGGAGCGGCCGGCGGGCAAGGACTTCGTCCACCGCCCCGGCCTCAGGGGGGGTATCGAATTCAAGGACGTCGTCTTTGCCTACCCGGGCCAGTCGACGCCGGTTCTTGACAACGTCTCCTTCCGCATCGCCCCCGGAGAGCGCGTGGCCTTGATCGGCCGGATCGGCTCCGGTAAGACCACCATCGAGAAGCTAGTCCTGGGCCTGTATGCCCCCAGTTCAGGCTCGATCTTGGTCGACGGCACCGAGCTGCGCCAGATGGACCCGGCGGCGCTGCGCCGGGACATCGGATACGTGCCCCAGGACATCCTCCTGTTCCATGGCACCTTGCGCGACAACATCGTCCTCGGCGCACCCTACGCTGAGGATGCGGCCGTGCTACGCGCCGCCGAGATCGCCGGCGTGACCGAATTCGTCAGCCGCTCGCCCAGCGGTTTCGACCTGCACGTCGGCGAGCGGGGCGAAGGGCTCTCCGGCGGGCAGCGCCAGGCCATCGCCATCGCCCGCGCCGAACTGCTCGCACCACCGGTGTTGCTCTTGGACGAGCCCTCCAGCGCCATGGACAACCGCTCCGAAGAGCAGTTCAAGGCTCGGCTGCAGGCGCAACTGGATGGCCGCACGCTGGTGCTGATCACCCATCGGGCTTCGCTTCTGACCTTGATCAACCGTGTCATCGTCATCGACCAGGGACGCATCGCCGCGGACGGGCCGAAGGACCAGGTCCTGGCTGCCCTGGCAAGAGGGAACATCAGTGTCGCTACCAACTGAAGCCGCCGTGCAACTGATTTCTCAATCTGTCGCCAACCGGTTGCTCGATCCGTTGCGCCGGATGTCGGAGCGCTTCGGCCGTGCTGGGGACACCGAATTCATGCGTGAGTCTGCCGCCGCAGTCATGGAGGGCCCACATCGCCTGTCCCACTACATTCTATGGGCCACCGTTGCATTCTTGGTGATCGGGGTCATCTGGGCCAGCCTGGCAATTGTCGACGAGGTGACGGTGGCCGAGGGCAAAGTCATTCCTTCCAGCCAGGTCCAGATTGTGCAGAACCTGGAGGGCGGCATCGTCTCGGAGATACTGGTCAAGGTGGGGCAGGTTGTCCAAAAGGACCAGGCGATCATGCGCATCGACGATACCCGCTTCACGGCCTCCTCTCACGAGGGCCGGGCGAAGGATCAGGCGCTGATTGCCCGTATCTGCCGCCTGTTAGCAGAGGCGAACAACACCTCCTTCGTAGCACCGGCGCAGCTGCAGAAGGACAACCCGCAACTCCTCGCTGAGGAAAAATCCCTGTTCGAATCGAGGCAGCGCGAACTGCAGGCCAATATCGCTGTTCTGAATCGGCAAGCCGAGCAGCGGCGGCAGGAATTCACCGAAAAACAGTCTCGAGAGACGCAAGTTCAACAGAGCTACAACCTGGTCGCCCAGGAGTTGGCGATGACGCGTCCGCTGGTGCCGCAGGGGGCGGCCTCCGAGGTCGACGTGCTGCGCCTGGAGCGTCAGGCCAACGACCTGAAAGGCGAGCTGACCGCAGCCCGGCTGGCGCAGCCCAGGCTGGAAGCAGCCTACCGCGAAGTACGTCAAAAGATCGAGGAAGCCACCGCGCACTTCCGCGCCGACGCGATGAAGGACCTGAATCTCGCCAGGGCGGAACAAACCGCCTTGAGCGCAGCCAACACGGCACTGGAAGACCGTGTCTCACGCACCTTGGTGCGGGCACCGCTGGACGGCATCGTCAAGCGGATCAAAGTGAACACTGTCGGTGGCGTCGTCCAGCCGGGCTCCGACCTGCTGGAGATTGTGCCGCTTGACGATACGCTGCTGATCGAGGCGCGCGTCCGACCGTCGGACATTGCCTTCCTGCATCCCGGCCAGGAAGCCATGGTCAAGCTCTCTGCCTACGATTTTTCCATTTATGGCGGCTTTCCCGCGACCCTCGAGCACATTAGCGCCGACACGATCATGCCCGAGCGGCCCGGCGAGAAGCAGGAAAGCTATTACCAGATCCGGGTGCGCACCCGGCAAAACCATCCGAGCGGCAAGGCTGAAGCCGTAACCATCCTGCCCGGCATGGTGGCAACCGTGGACATAAAGACAGGGCAGAAGACCATCCTGCACTATTTGATGAAACCAATCATCAAGACCAAAGAGACAGCGTTCCGGGAAAGATAGAGAACAATGTGATCCTCATCGCCAGTGCATCGCAGCCGTCGCTCACCGCCTGGAAGCAAGGACTCCCGGCGCTTTCTTCCGTCCTCGCGGTGACGGAAACGGATTCGCTAAGCGAGGCGATGGTCAGAGTCCGGCCGCACGTTCTCCTAATCGATCTAGACCTTCCGGAACTGGGTGGAACCGAAGGTATCGCCCGCCTGTGGCGACGACATAGAGCGACAAGGATTGTAGTCTTCAGTGCCGCCCTTTCCGACGACGCAGAGCTTGCTTTATTCCTGAGCGGCGTGCGCGGCTGTTGCCAACGGGATATTGATCCGCAGCTGCTCAAGCGGGTAGTGGTCGCCGTGCAAGAGGGGGAGCTGTGGATCCGGCGTACACTCACGCACCGACTGCTCGACGAACTGGCGGCGCGGGCGGGACCGCAATGCTCGGCGGCCTCCGACTTGCGGCTCGCCAACCTCACCGAGCGCGAACAGGAAATTTCCGTTCTCATCGGCGGTGGCGAAAGCAACAAGCAGATCGCCCGCCGCCTCGACATCACTGAGCGAACCGTCAAGGCGCATCTCACCGAGATTTTTCGCAAATTGGGGATAACTGACAGGCTAAGACTCGCGCTGCTCGTGACCAACGGCAGCAGCTTGCGTCAATCGCGAAGCCTCTCGCCAGCGCTGCTCCAGCCTTAATCCGATCACGCCGCGTCAGCCGTGCCGATGCACCACGGCGCGGCGGACCCATTTTTAGCGTGTCCCGTCTGCTACCCACCCGGGTCACCTGTACTGAAGTACAGGATGTACCGAAGTCCAATGGATGCCCCCACAAGACCTCCTAAACTAGCGCCACTGGCACCCTTGCACCGCTGCTTGATAGCTCAGCTGCTGCCAATTTTCATTGCGAAGCACGAACAGGAATCTGCTAACTACAAACAGGAATCAAAGAGAAAATTATGGCTGACATCACGCAAGGGATCGTCCAATCGTTCGGCAATACGCCGCAAGCCGGGAATGACTTGTTTCTGGCTAGCCAGACCGGCCTCACCGAAGATGCGCTTGGGATCCAAATACTGAACGTGATGGCTAATGATCTCGGCGGCGCATCCAAGACGCTCTATTCGCTCGACGACGGTACTAGTACTGGCGGTATTAGGCCGACAGATCTCTTGACCCAAGACACGGCCAGGGCGGAGGCGCTAAGCACGGATCACAGCGCAAATGGCGCCAAAATCTGGATCACGGCGGACGGAAAAGTCGGATACGACGCAAGTGCGAGCGCAGCTTTCGTGTCACAGTTGCAGCATCTTGCAGCAGGCGAGTACCTGACAGACAGCTTCACCTACGCAATCCGGCTCGGTAACGGCACGCTCAGCTGGGCTACCGCAACAGTTCAAATCGCTGGCGTGAACGACGCGCCGGTGATTACTTCGGCGGTGGTGAGCGATACGATTGCGGAGACCAATGCGACGCTGACCGACTCGGGCACGATCACCTTTACCGACGCCGACCACAACGCAGTGGATACGGCCACGCTCACTAGCAGCGCGGTCACGGCCACCGGCGTGACACTTACGACTGAACAAATTGCCGCCTTTAATGGCGCCTTCACGATCGACGCTGCAGGCCACTGGCAGTTCGCCCTTGCCTCGCCGGACTACCTGGCGGCGGGCGCCACGGTCAAAACGGTGTTCACCGTGACGGTGACCGACGACCACGGCGCCACGGCTACCCAGAACGTGACGGTCACCATCAACGGCACCAACGACGTGCCGGTGCTCGGTGGCGTGCACATCGGCGCGGTCAGCGAAGACAATACCCCGCTCACCCTCAGCGCCAGCGGCGTGCTGAGCATTGCCGACGTGGACCAGGGCCAATCGAAC
>DATHFB010000161.1:0-37152 GCA_035318305.1 Steroidobacteraceae bacterium
CCTGACGCCACTGGTTCGGCGAGCTGGTCGCGTCAGGCCGCTCGCGTCCCGCGGCCAGCGTCAATACTTCGCTGGTCACGGTACTGAATACACCCGCTTCCAGCAACGACCAGGTCTCCCGATAGCCGTCCGAATCGCCGATGAAGCTCGCATACAGACCGGTGCCGGCAATCAGCGCAACCGCCGGCAAAGCATCGCGCACGGCATTGCGGTCCTTGCCATTCAATTGCGAATCGGCGGGGGTGGCAAAGTGAGTCCGTACCCGACCATCGAACTCGTGGGAAGCGCCGACGGCCAGCAATGCACCGCCGAAGAATAGCCAATCCTGGCTGTCCCAACGCAAAGGTGCGGTGAAGTAGAGCTTGGTGTCTTCGAGGGCTTCGCCCAGCGTAAATGAGTCGGCGAAACTGCCGGCCGGCCAAAATAGCGTGGCGCCGATCAGCACCGCTGATCGACGAATCGCTTTTCCATGAATGTAGTCTTGAATCGCCAGGCGGCGAGACTTTGCCTTAGAGAGACAATGGAGTCAAGACAGTCGGCAGGGCGGCGGCGAGAGCAACGGCGATGGGGATGGCTTGACAGTTGATACTTTGCGTTACAAAGTGACGCATGCATTGGCGGCCGCAGGGCGGTCACCGAATTCGAGGGTTGCGTTTCCATAGGAGAGGGGCATGCGAGCGAGGCATCTATTCTTATGTTTCACCCTTGGCGTTACCGTACAGATGAGCGGTTGCGCTGCCCTCGGCGTGAAGCCCTGGGATCGAGACCTGTTGGCTCGTGATGACATGCGCTTGGATGCGAACCCCGTCGATGCCGCCATCGATGAGCACATGTACTTCAGCAAGGAGGCTTCCTCCGGCGGCCGATCCTATGCGGGCGGCGGTTGCGGATGCAATTGAAGCGGGTCAGGCGCCAGCTCATGGCCGCGAGTTGCGCACTGCTCGGAGCGGGCGCGCAGAGCCAGGAGGCCGCCGGTCCGCAAAAAGAGGACAGCTTGCTCGATCGGCTGCTCCAAGGCGTGTCGTTCGACTCCGCCTTGGCTTACTACCGTGAAGACGGGAGAATTCAAGCGATCGAACCGGTGGTCAATGTCAGCAAGACGTTTGCCGATGGCGAAGTCGCCACGCTAAACGTGACCTTTGACAGTCTCTCCGGCGCCAGTCCCAACGGTGCACTGCCGAGCAATGTGCCGCAAACCTTTGCATCACCCTCGGGAACGAGTTTGACCACGGGACGGCATCTGTACACGACTGCACCCGGGCGATTGCCCGCGGATCCGAATTACCAAGATGACCGGATCGCCGTCGCAGGCAACTGGGATCTGCCCTTGTCGCGGCTCACGCACCTGAGTCTCGGCAGCAAGGTCTCGGGCGAAGATGATTTCGTGTCGGTGTCGGTCAATGCCTCGATCGCGCAAGATTTCAACGGCAAGAACACCACGGTGGCGCTCGGCCTGAACAACGAGTTCGATTCACTGCGGCCGATCGGCGGTGCGCCGGTTCCCGACAGCGACTACGCCGCATTCACCAAGAATGGCAACAAAACCAAGGACGGCACCGGCGTGTTGCTGAGTCTCACGCAGGTGATGACGCGCCACTGGCTGAGCGAATTCAGCCTCTCTTGGGATCGCTTCCACGGGTACTTGAACGACCCCTACAAAATCACCTCTGTTCTCGATAGCGCCGGGAATACCAGCGGTTATGTCTATGAGAGCCGCCCTGACGAGCGCACACGCAAGAGCGCCTATTTCGAGAATCGCGCAGCCTGGGGCCAGATGTCCGCCGGCCTCTCGCTTCGATATATGAAGGATGATTGGCAAATACAGTCCGATACGGCTCAAGTGCATCTGCATTGGTCTTTTGCCAATCGGGAACGCTATCTTGAACCCACCGTCCGCTGGTATCGGCAATCGGCCGCGGCCTTCTACACGCCGTGGCTTACCACGGAGGAGAGATCATCGATCGGCAACCAAGCCTCCGATTCGCGTCTTGGCGCATTCCATGCGTTTACTTATGGCGTGAAATACGCGCACAAGCTCTCCGATGCGGCAGGATTGGCAGGATCCGAATTCAGCGTGCGGCTTGAGTTCTACCAGCAAATTCAAGATCATCGCTTGCCGGCGCCGGAACCGCTGCAAGGTCTGGATCTCTACCCCGGGCTCAGGGCGATCCTCGCGCAATTCGGATGGCGCTTCTAGGCGCCCTAAGCGTGGAGCCGCGAGCCTCGGACCTCGTGGCGGTGTGTTTTACAGCCATGGCAAGTCCCTGTGAAGTACTGTTGCGCGCCTCGCAACTGAAGGTTGCCCGGGAACTCGGCGAATGCGCCGCCGAAGAAGCCTGGCGAATCGAGCAAAAATTCAGCCGTTATCTCGACGATAGTGTCACCTCGCGGATCCACGCACATCGAGGCGCCGCGATTGAATTGGATGAGGAAACCGCGTCGCTGATGAATTTTGCAGAACGCTGTTACACCATCAGCGAGGGCATGTTCGATATTACCTCGGGTATTTTGCGTCGTGCGTGGACATTCGATGGATCGGACCGCCTGCCGCAGGCCGCCCTCATCGAGACTCTGCTGCCGTTCGTCGGCTTCGACAAACTTAAGTGGCGATCGCCGCGTCTCGAGTTGCCGATCGGCATGGAGCTGGATTTTGGCGGAATCGGCAAAGAGTATGCGGTGGATCGCGCTTACGATTTATTGGCGAGGAACTCTGCCGGTCCTTTTTTGGTGAATTTCGGCGGCGACTTGCGCGCCAATGCACCGCCACCGCGCGGACGCTGGCAAGTGGGCATCGAGAAGCCCGACCGTGAGGGCGATGCGAAAATGATTCTTGAACTCGAGCGCGGCGCGCTGGCCACCAGCGGCGACTCGAGACGTTTCGTGCTGCGCGACGGTGTTCGCTACGGTCACGTTCTCAATCCTAGAACGGGTTGGCCGGTCGCGCATGCGCCGCGTTCCGTCACCGTGGCTGCCAGCAGCTGCACCGAGGCGGGATTGCTGTCGACTCTGGCGGTGTTGCAAGGTTCCCGCGCGCGGGAGTTTCTGAGTGAGCAGGGCGTCAAGTACTGGGTGCTTGAGTGAGCGCCCGGGAGCTTCACGCCAACGATCGTCCCACCGCACGCATCACCTCTGCGTAGCCGCCGCGAACGGCAACCGCGTTGAGCGCCGCGCGAACCCGTAGGCTCGACAACGCGTCCAGCTCCTCGGCGTGCCGATACTGACTCATTGACGCCGCGATCGCGGACCCTGATTCAGTCGCAGGGTGCAGGTAGATTTCGCTGACGCCCGGCGGCAGGCGCGCGAGTATGGCGAGCAATCCTGCTTCGTCCATGGCACCGCTGCCCGCCATCCCAAAGATTCGGTCATTGTGGAAAATGCGTGCCCGGCGCAACCGGTGTTTCATCAAGGCAATCCAAGGAGACAGCGACGCCTGCGCGAGCCCCGGTAGAACACCCGCGCTTCGCGCCGCAAACCAGAAAGGCTCGTGCGGCACGCGCATGGCCGGCATTCCATAGTCTCTGCCCACCTCGAGCAGGATATTCAAAATGGTAGGGTGAATGTGGAAGTGCTTGTGGACGTTCACATGATCGAGAGTGAGTCCGGTACGCGCGAAGGCGGCGAATTGCGCGCGGATTTCCGCCTCCAGCTGGCGGCGCGCTCCAGACTTGAAAAAGAAGCGAACGCCCTTTCGAAACATATCGCTGTGCATTCGCCCCGTTGGGTCGGCTATTTCGGGAATCAAATGCGCGTCGAGCGTCGACCAGCCATCGGCGAGTACAACATGCAAACCTACGCCCAAATTGGGGAGCATGCGGGCGCGCCGGATGGCGTCCTTAGTCGCATGAGCCGTGACCATGAGGCTGGCCGCGTTCAGGATTCCGGCGCGGCTCGCCTGTTCAACGGCTTCGTTGACCGATTCATGAAGGCCGAAATCATCGGCGGTGACGATCAGGTAGTTGTGCACATACTAGGTCCTCACAACAGGCTGAACTGATCCGTCCGGGGTCACATGATAGAGATCGCTCCGCCATTGGACGCGGCGCGTGACGAAGCTCCAGCCCCAGAGGGCGCAATGCAGCAGGTCTCTCAAAGGCACAAGAAGCAATTTGGCGCGCCGAGATCGATGGCCGTCGACCGCAACATGCAGGCTCGCGTTCGACAGCGCTGTAATGGCGAAGATAATGACCGCCGAGGCGGTACCGCCGGCCACCAGCAGCTGCAACGTAGTAATGGGCAATCCAAATGTAATGAAGGAGAATCGATACCCGGATGGGGACAGGATGCGAATTGTCCGGCGCCACCTCAACTCGTGCGAAATCAACTCCGCAACACTTTGCTCACGGACCATGGTTTCGACCTCGACGTCTGATAAAACAGTAACCAGACCCAAGCGGCGCGTCAGTTCTCCCAAACGATAGTCATCGGCTAACTGGCCGGCCACGGCCGAGAATCCGCCAATGCGCTCGAGCGTATCGCGCCGCAGTGCAATGCTTGCACCAAACGCGAACGATCGAAATCCCATCATCGCGGCAACGCGAACCGACGGCAGAAACCATTCGTTGATGAACATCGATCCGAGAATGGACCAGACCCCGGATCGAGCCACACCGCGGTAACAGCACGTGACGATGCCGACCTGTTCATCGGTCAACGGCGCAACGATGCGCCCGAGGTAGTCCGAAGCCACCCGGACATCGCTGTCGGAGATCACCAGGAAGTCATGACGCGCGGCCGCCATCATGTTGATGAGGTTGCTGACCTTTCGATTGATGCCGTGGGAGCGCTGTTCAATGACCAACGCCAGGTCGCGTTGTGGGTATTCACGCTGCAGCCGCCGCACGATGGAGATCACAGGATCATTCGGATCGCTGACGCCGAAAACCACTTGGTAATTGGGAAACGCTTGCAGGCAAAACGAGCGCAGGCATGAATACGTGTCGGGCTCTGCGCCGCACAAAGGTTTCAGGATCGTGACCGGGGGTAATCGGTCGCCGGTCCGGTCCACGGGTAAAATGGGCCTGCGCATGGCGAAGGCGGCGGCCAGGCTGTACAGCATCGCGGCGAGGGCGACGGCATAGCCGAATTCGACGAACCAAGCCCATGGGTTGATAGTCAGAAAATGCACCCTTTGCAGTTGAAATGCCCGCGCCGCCCCAGGCAGCGGCGATACTTTGCCATGCAAAGCAAAGTACACGTAGTGGCGGGCGGCATGCAAGTCCTGTCAATCCCAGCGGACCGCCTACAGGGTGAGATTGATTGTTGGGGGCCGGGGCTCGCTTGTCGAAATCGCGCCGGCTCATTCGTCGTTCGAAGAGACAATGTCAATTGGCCCGGCAACCGCCGGTACGAGCAAGGCGTCAACGGATCGAGGAGAAGCTATGAAAGTCATGGTGTTGGTGAAAGCGACCAAAGACAGCGAAGCGGGGATCATGCCGAGCCAGACCCTCCTGGCGGAGATGGGCAAGTTCAACGAGGAGCTGGTGAAAGCGGGCGTCTTGCTCGCCGCGGAAGGCCTGCGACCGAGCGCCAAAGGCAAGCGCGTACAGTTCTCGGGCCGCCATCGAACCGTGGTAGACGGCCCCTTTACGGAGACCAAGGAACTTGTCGCGGGGTTCTGGCTATGGCAGGTGCGATCGATCGACGAGGCTGTCGAATGGGTCAAGCGCTGCCCAAATCCCATGCCGGGGGATTCTGAAATCGAGATTCGCCCGATATTCGATATGGAAGACTTCGCGGGAGCATCGGCTGCAGGACCCGCCGGCTGACGCTGGATTCAGTCATAATTCAGGCCTTATTGGACACTGAAAGCGAGAGGCCGACATGAGCTACATGCTATTGGTCGTTGAACCTGCGGGGCAGCGTCAGACCCGGACCGAATCGGAGGGTCGCGCGGTGTACGACAGCATGGTGAGGTTCAGCGAGACGCTGAAGTCGCGTGGTTTGCTCAATATGAGCCAATCATTGAAGACCGACCATCACGGCTCGCGTGTGCGGGTGCACGCCGGGGCAACGCAGGTCGTGGACGGCCCTTTCGCCGAGGCAAAGGAAATGATCGGCGGAATATTCTTGCTCACCTGCAAGACACGCGAGCAGGCGATTGCGATCGCGGGCGAATGTCCGGCAGCGAAATGGGCAACGATCGAAGTTCGCGAACTTGGCCCCTGCTTCGAATGATGTCTCGCGGGGCGCCGGGTTAGCCATGGTTGAGTCCAACATCCAATGCACCATCGAGGCGGTCTGGCGAATGGAATCGGCCAAAATCATTGCGAAACTTGCGCGAATGCTGCGCGATGTCGGACTTGCCGAGGAACTGGCACAAGATGCGCTCGTGACTGCGCTCGAGCAGTGGCCCAAATCCGGCGTCCCAAGCAACCCAGGAGCCTGGCTCATGGTAACCGCCAAGAACCGCGCGCTTGATCAGCTGCGCCGCTTCAAACTCCTGCAGCGCAAGCATCAGATCGTCGCGCAGGAGGCAGAACTGTTCGTAAGCGAGACCCTGGCGCCGGACGAGATGCCCGATAATGACGTCGGGGACGATCTGCTGCGGCTCATGTTCATCGCCTGTCATCCGGTGCTGTCCACCGAGGCGCGGGTAGCGCTCACACTGCGCTTGTTGGGGGGCCTGACCACGGCAGAGATCGCTCGCGCGTTTCTGGTCACCGAGCCGGCCATCGGCCAGCGAATCGTGCGCGCCAAACGAGCGCTGAGCGAGGCGCACGTACCTTTCGAAATGCCGCGGGCGGAAGAACTGGCGGCGCGGCTCGCTTCCGTACTCGAAGTGATCTATCTGATTTTCAATGAAGGTTATGCGGCAACCACGGGAGCCGAGTGGATGCGTCCGACCCTGTGCGAGGAGGCGTTGCGCCTGGGCCGCATTCTCGCGGAACTCGCGCCGACGGAGCCGGAAGTGCACGGCTTGATCGGCCTCATGGAGATTCAGGCGTCGAGATCCGGGGCACGCATCGGCCCCTCCGGGGAGCCGATCCTGCTGCTCGAGCAGGACCGGGCACGATGGGATCAGTTGTTGATCCGGCGCGGACTTGCCGCTCTGGAGCGCGCAGAGGGACTGGGAGGTGCGCTCGGGCCCTACGCTCTGCAGGCCGCCGTTGCGGCGTGCCACGCTCGAGCGCGAACGGCCGGCGAGACGGACTGGGCGCGCATCGTCGCCCTGTACGACGCGTTGGCGCAGCTCGCGCCTTCCCCCATCGTCGATCTCAACCGAGCGGTCGCCGTATCCATGGCCTTCGGTCCGGTCGCGGCACTCGATATCGTGGATGGCCTGATCCGCGATTCCCGGCTTGGCAGCTACCATTTGCTGCCGAGCGTGCGAGGAGATCTGTTGGAAAAACTCGGGCGCTTTGATGAAGCACGCACCGAGTTTGCCCGCGCCGCGGCACTCGCCCAGAACGCCCGCGAACGCACGCTGCTGCTCGGACGTGCTGCGGCGTGCGGCGCGCACATCAGCTGAGACATGGCACTCCGGCGCGCTGTGGCGAGGGATGAACCAGCCATTGCCAGGCTTCACGCCGACAGCTGGCGCACGGCCTATCGCGGTATTCTTCGCGACGACTTCCTCGATGAGACGGTCGTTGCGAATCGGCGTGAGTTGTGGAGCGCCCGCTTCTCCGAGATCGGTCGAGAAGACCAGTTGATTTTAGTGAGTGAAGAGCGCGGAGAAATCCAAGCGTTTGCCTGCGCTTTTCTCGACGCCGACCCGGAGTGGGGAACTCTGTTGGACAATTTGCACGTGATTCCCGGATTGAAGGGAAAAGGCTTGGGACGTCAGCTGCTAGCTGCCGTGGCGGAAAATGTCCGGCAGCACGCGGATCATTCCCGGCTGCATCTTTGGGTCTATGAGCAAAACACTCAGGCGCGTGGCTTCTATGAACGGTTGGGCGGCGTTATCACCGATTCCGTTGCCGAAGTGGCACCGGACGGCAGTCGGGTGAATGCCCTTCGGTACGTCTGGCGAGAGCTGTCTTTTTTCGCACGGCGTTGAGATCCAGGCGTTGCGCCCCCATTGGGGCAGGGTGGCAAATGTCGAATCCCATCAGGAACCCGGTGAAGGTTCCGTCGTTGTTTTTCGCGGAACCAGATCGCTGTGCCACGAATTCAGCCTGGTACTCGAAGCGAAGGACATAGAGCATGAGACGCGGCAGGACGAGCGCTCCTGGATACTGAGCGTGCCATCCGCCGTACTGAGTCGGGCGCACGATGAAATCACCCGCTATGCCGCTGAGCGCAGCGTGCCGCGCCGTGTTCCCGATGCCATCAAGGCGCGGCCCGGCGCGGCGATCGGCGCCATCGCATACGTTTCAATTCTACTGCTGACCGCTTATTGCGCCGGCAATGGATGGTTCGGTGCCGACTGGCTGTCGATAGGCGATCTGCAGGCAGGTGCCCCCGGCGAGTGGTGGCGCGCGGTCACGGCACTGACCCTGCACTTGGACCAGGAGCACCTGCTCGGCAACCTGCTGTTTGGCGTGCTCGCCGGCATGGCCGCCGCCCGGTTGTTGGGCGATGGGGTGGCTTGGGCGAGCATTCTGGGCGCGGCGGCGCTGGCCAACTACATGGAGATTCTCATCGCACCGGTCACGTATCGCGCGGTCGGCGCTTCCACCGCAGTTTTCGCGGCCTTGGGGCTGCTTGCCGGCATGGCGTGGCGATCGCGGCTCACGCTGCGCGAGCGTCTCTGGTATCGCTCGGCACCGCTGATTGCCGGAATCTGTTTGTTGACCTTGCTCGGCGCAGGAAATGCGCACGTCGATGTTCTTGGGCACGCGCTCGGATTTATCTTTGGAACTGCCGTGGGTTGGATTTATGCGCGGGCAGATGTCCCAAACCATCGAGGCCGGCGGCTACAGATCCTCGCCGGGGCGGGCGCGGCATTGTTGGTAGGCGTCGCGTGGCTCTTGGCTTTGACCGTTGACGGGTAAGCGTGTCGGGTGGGCGTGTAAAAATGGGAGAAATGTTTCTTTATAAATCAATATGATACAAATATAAACTAGATTCATTATCCTTTGAGCCAGGCGACAGTTGCGATGCCGGCAAACGTCATCAGCAACGACCCCACCAAGTGAGCTCCCACTGCACCCAGCGCGAAGATCGATCGTCCCGATTGCATCAACATCACCACTTCCGCTGAGAACGTCGAGAAGGTGGTCAGTCCGCCGCAAAAACCGGTGGTGATGAACAACCGCCACTCGGGTGCGAATGTCGGGTAGGTGGTGAAGAAGGCGATGGCAACTCCAATGATGTAGCAGCCGATGAGATTCGCCGCCAAAGTACCCGGTGGAATCGCAGGGAAATATCGATTCAGGAATATCGCGAGATACCAACGGAATAAGCAGCCGAGTGCACCACCCACTGCGACCGCGATGAAAGAACGCCACATGGGATTTAGCGCAAGCTCCGTGTCAGCCAAAAATACAAAGGGACTCCTAGGCACAGAAGCACGGCGCCCCAGGCGACTGCCTCCGCCCCGGCGCCGATGATCGCCCAAAGAGAATAGGCGGTTGCGATAACTCCGACAATGGCTAGTGCGGCCGAACCCTTCCGAGCCGCTCCCAATTGTCCGATCCACTGCAGCCGCAACAGCGCCGCCGAGCACAAGGCGTACATCACCAGACAGGCGGTGGTGGAGAGCAAAATCATGAACGTGAAAATACTCACCATGGACTTTTGGTAGTTTGCCATGATGAGCAGCGTAACGAGCGCGCTGCCGAAGCAAAGCGCAAATCCCGGTGTGCTGCGCGAAGATTCGCGCGCAAAGATGCGCGGAAAATCGCCGCGCATCGCCATCGCGCGCGGCAGTTCACCCTGCAGGAGAATCCAGCCGTTCAGGGCGCCGAACGCGCTGATTGCGGCAAAGACGGCAAGCATCTTGCCGGCGCCGTCACCCCAAAATTTCGTTGCCAGATCGACGAATGGCGCATTTGATTTGGCAAGCGTTTCGGGCGGCAGCAATAGCAAAACCGTTGTGCACGCAACCGCGCAGATCAGCGCGGTAACCACTGTGCCGAGCAATGTAGCCATGGGAATGGCGCGCCCTGGATTGGCAACCTTGTCCGCGGGAATGGTCGCAGATTCCAGACCCAGCAAAGCCCATAGTGTCAAAGTCGCTGCCGCAGTAACGCTGCCGACTGATAGAGGAATCGAGTCGGTCGCGGAAACATGGTGTGAGCGCACGAATAACAATCCCAAAACGGCGACCGCCAACAAGGGCAGAACTTTGAGAACCGTCGTGACACTCTGCACCCAGCCGGATGCTTTGATTCCGTACCAATTCACGAAGGTCAGCATCCATAAAAAAAACAAAGTGACCGCGGCCGATGCGCCCGGCGACGCTCCGATCCAGGGCAGCAGCGAGGTGAGATAACTCACGGCAGCCGTGGCGATGGCGGCATTTCCGACCCAAATCGAAATCACATAGCCCCATGCGACGATGAAGGCGGTAAGCGGTCCGAAGGCCAAATGAACGTAGGCATAGGGGCCGCCGGCTTGCGGGTACGCCCGGCTCAAACGCGCAAATACGATGGCGAGTGCGATGCCGCCGCTTGCGGTGAATCCCCAGGCAATCACGCTGTTGAGACCGAAGGGTGCGAGCGATGCGGGCAGCAAAAAGACACCCGAGCCGATGGTGTTGCCGACCACCAACGCCACGCACATCCAAAAGCTGAGAAGCTGCGGGCGCGGCGTTGTCATGGAGCGACACTATAGCTTGACCATAAGTGTCGCGCATTTGACATTATCGCGAAACTCGGGCTCTCACCTCCGCTTCGATGCGACACCGTCCTACAGAATTAGAGTACCTTTGGCTTGAGAATACCCATGCCGCCCCGATGAAGGGATTCTCCGGTGCATACCGGAGTTCTTTAGGGGCAAGGAAGAAGGGGCGAAATATGATCGACGCCGAAGTGGTGCGACTCCGCAAATTGCGAAATGTGGCTTTACGGGCGCGTGCATTGGCCAAGGCCTTGGAGTCTGATTCCATCGACCGTTGCGTTTTTGCCAAAAGCGCGGTCATGTGCTGGACCATTTCGCGAATTGCCGCAGGGCGGCTACGGGCGCATCCGTATTTGAGCTACCAGCAAGGCCCGAGCCGGATTCGTGAACTCGCCGATCGCGCGATCGCCTCTATAGCTGCCTTCACTGCGCGTCGTAAAAACCGGCGCTTCACCATGTATGCGCCGGAATTTCAAAGCGTGGCACGCGAAGTTGCCGACGTACGCGCATTGACTTGGTCGTCTGATCTCAGCGATGCGCTCGGGCGCGCGCAATTGCAATTGCGCGCACTTGCGCAGCAACTCGATGCGGGCGCGCACCATGAGTCGGGCGCGGTTTCCATGCCGCGGGTCAGCGTTATCGCTCGCGCGGAAGCGAATGGCGGCGCACTCGAGGATTTGGGCGAGACCAACTGGCCGTATCTCGCGATTTAGCGCCCCCTTTCGCGGCGCACTTTCCGATCTGACAACGGACGTTGAGGATTCCTACAAAACTCGCCGCTTTCCGCCGATCGCTGGCGGCCTAATCCCATCGCAATATGGCCCATCAGCGGGTGCAATAGGAGGCAATCATGGGAAGCGAAATTATTCCGACGCCGCCGAGTCCGGAAACTCCACCGTTGGCTCCGCACGATCCGCCGGAGCCTGCACCACAAGCTGCGGCTTGGCGCCGCGCCCTTCGGGTGATCGGCTACGTGCCGCCCAAGGATTATCGCATGGGCAGGACGACCGTCGTCCGAACCACCGTGCGCAAAGGATAGGGCCATGGAAAAAAAACAGCTGATCGCGATCGGCATTGCCCTGCAAACCCAGGTTCTAAAAGCGTGCCCTGTACATCACCAGCTGTATTTCGATGACGAGGTGAATCCGGCAAGCGCATTCGCGCTGGCCATTGATCTGGTACGCAAGCGCAAGCCTTATGTCGACGAATTCGACAACGACGAGCACGAATTGACGGACTTGCTCAGTGATACGCTGGCGACAACGCCCACCTGTTGCCCCGAGTGCCAATCGTCGGT
This sequence comes from Steroidobacteraceae bacterium, assembly GCA_035318305.1. GTDB lineage: Bacteria > Pseudomonadota > Gammaproteobacteria > Steroidobacterales > Steroidobacteraceae > Bog-1198. The sequence continues at coordinate 12,023 of DATHFB010000161.1, forward strand.
AAAACTAAGCTCGCTGCCCGATGGTGACCGCTTCAGCGAGCGTGCGCTCGAGGGCGGGCAAATCGTAGGGTTTGGGCAGCATCAGAACGGTGCGCGCGGTTTCGCCCAACATGAACTCGATGTTCATGGCGACCCGAGGGTATCATAAGAACTTGCCATAAGCCGGTAGGCGGCCGTACCGGCGATTCCACGTTCAATTTTGGTGCGCTGGTTTGAGACATAACGCAGCACAAAATGCCTACTATTGCCTGGTTTTGAGACCTGCGGCAGCCACTCCCACACGCCGGAAATGTAGAGTTGCGGCGCGTTACAAAGTGGAGGATGTCATGGTCGATTTGGTATCTCGCTGGGGCAACAGCGCCTTGATGTTCACGTTCCTGCTGATAACCTACGCGGTGGTCATCACCTTAAGGTAATTCGGCGCGTGCTTTCAAGCGCGGAGCGGAACTGACCTCTTCCGCAGTGACTCGTTTTGATTTCCACAGCACCACGCTGTAGTAACAAACGTAGTAGCCCATCAACACAAAAAACAACGCGACCGTCAGCGGACTCTGCAGCATGCTTGCCGATGCAAATGCCGGGGCCGCCGAGTCAGCGCCCACGGCATGGGCGGTGGACGTGCCGCCGTACACCTCGGCGAATCGATAGACAAGCCGCCCGAGAAACAATAACGAAACCGCGATGCCCGTGTAGGTGTGCGGCACGTAGTAGAGCTGGTGATCGATTTTGAGGAAGCGTGTGCGCGCCGCGCCCCATAGCGCCAAAGCGACGCCGGCGGCGACGCCCGCCAACACTGCGGACAGGAATTCCGTCGAACGCCATGCAACCGGCAGCAGAAGGCAGCCGGCTATCAACAGCACGGCGATACGCACTTGCATGCGCACGCGCCGCAGTTGCTGCTGACCGAAGCTGCGGCGCAGACGGCGGTAGATGACGAACACCGCCAGCACCGCGAGCAGAAATGGCCCGATTTTCGAAAAATCTGCTTCCATTTACCCGATACTACTACACCCATGGGCAACGCGAGTTTGGCGTCGGCGGCAAGAAGCGAATTGACGCGCGGAGTCGGCGCCTGGGGCGCGATCGCGGTCAATGTTGCCAACATGATCGGCACGGGAGTCTTTCTCAAGACCCGAGTCATGACCTGCAATGTCGGCAGCGCCAAGACAGTCCTGTTGGTGTGGGTCGCGGCAGGATTGTTGTCGCTGGCCGGCACCTTCTCCTATTCAGAGATCGCAGCCATGATGCCGGAGGCGGGGGGCGATTACGTTTACCTGCGGCGTGCCTATGGCAAAGCGGTGGGTTTCTTGTACGGCTGGATGACCTTCGCGGTTGCAAAAGCCGGATCACAAGCCGCTCTCGCGGTCGGCCTTGCCATTTTTATGAACGTGGCTGTCGGCGGGGCATTGGAACATTGGCAGCTCGAGGCCAACCTGTTCGGCTTTCACCTCGGCGTGAGCGGCCTGACGCTGGTCGCCCTTGCCACCATTTGGACGGTAGCACTGATCAATTGCGCCTCCGTGACCTCGGGAGGGCGTACCGCACTGACCTTGACGATCGCGAAAGTCGTGTTGATTCTCTGTGTGGGCATCAGCGCGTTTGTTTTTGCGCCGGGTGATTGGACGCACTTGGCAGGATCGGGAATCGCCGGCACTTGCGAGGGGGTCGCAGCCAGCGCGCGCGGCGGGTATGCAGGATTCGGAGCCGCCATGCTCGGCGCGCTCTGGGCCTATGATGGGTGGAGCAACGTGGCGCCGCTCTCGGGAGAAATTCGCAACCCCCAGCGCAATTTGCCGCGCGCCTTCGTCGGCGGCATGCTCGTTGTCGCATCCTTGTACTTGTTCGTCAATGTTGCGTATTTCTATGCCATGACGCCGCTCGAGATTGCAAGCGTGCCGACCAGCTCTTCGGTCGCGACGGAAGTATTGCAGCGCTTCTTGGGACCCATCGCGGTCTCCATGACGGCGGTTGCGCTCATGATCTCCTCATTCGGCTCGCTGCATTCGAGCGTGCTCGCGAATTCGCGTGTTCCTTACGCCATGGCGCGCGACGGCTTGTTCTTTCGCGGCCTGGCCAAGCTGTCGCCCCGTTCAAACGTTCCCGCGCGGGCGATCGTGGCGCAGGCCGCCTGGGGCAGTGTGCTCGCGCTGTCAGGTTCGTACGATACCCTGACCGACTCTGTGGTATTCGCCTCGTGGCTCTTCTATGGGTTGAGTACCGGGTCGCTATTCATTTTCAGACGGACGATGCCCGACGCGCCGCGGCCCTATCGAGCGCTGGGCTATCCTGTGGTGCCCGCGATTTTTCTCGTCGTGACAGGCGCGTTGCTGATCAACACGTTCATCGCGGCGCCTCATGAGGCGCTGCGGGGCGTCGGGGTATTGATTGCGGGGCTGCCGCTGTACTGGTATTGGTCTCGCAAAAACCCGAATTCGTAGCGCAAAAAGCGCGGCCGAGGCAGCCTCGGCGCGCTCCTAGTGACCTTCGCCCGGCAGGTCGAACACCAGCACCTCGGCCTCCTGGCCGCGCTCAAGATGCAGTTCCGTGCCGCGAGTCACTTGCAGCGCGTCGCCCGCAGCGAGGACAACACCGTTCGCCGTCACCGCGCCGCGCGCCACATGCACATAGATACGGCGCCCGGGTTTCACTTCGAGATCCGTCTGTTCGGCGCTGTCGAACAACCCCGCATAGACGCGTGCATCCTGATGGATCAACAGCGACCCTTGAGCGCGATCGGGCGACACAATCAACCGCAGGCGCCCGCGCTTATCCTGCGCGGCGAAGTGCTTTTCCTCGTAGCTCGGCTCAATGTTGGCCTTGCTCGGTTGGATCCAGATCTGCAGAAAGTGTGTATCCGCGCTTGCCGACGGATTGAACTCGCTGTGCCGCACGCCGCTTCCCGCGCTCATGCGCTGCACGTCTCCGGGTCTGATGGTTGATCCATTGCCCATGGAGTCCTTGTGCGCAAGCTCGCCGGACAACACGTAGCTGATGATTTCCATATCGCGATGAGCATGGGTGCCAAAGCCTGCGCCGGCCTGCACCCGATCTTCATTGATCACCCGCAATGGGCCGAACTCGACATGCTTGGGGTCGTAGTAGTCGGCAAAGGAAAACGTGTGAAAAGACTTGAGCCAACCATGGTCGGCAAAGCCTCGTTCTTGACTGCGCCTAATTTCGTTCATCGGAACCTCCATGGGCACAGAGTAGGCTCGAACGAGCCAATAAAAAAGCGCAAAATTTAGCTGAAATTGATCGAAAAAATGGATCTCTTGGTGCCGGTAGGACAGGCCCTACAGGGGGTAACGAGGCGGCCCGACTGATTGGCACAACGATGGCGATTAGAGTCGCCTTCACAGCCGCTGGGGGAGATCGATAATGTCAATAAGCACGATCCTGCTGATAGTTTTGGTGCTGCTCTTGATTGGGGCGCTTCCGGCGTGGCCGTATAGCAGCGCATGGGGTTACTACCCGAGCGGCGGGCTGGGCTTGCTACTCATTGTACTGCTCGTTCTCGTCGTGACCGGCCGCTTGTAGTGAAGCGGATTGAGCCGATGGATGCGCCGCCGAAATCCGCAACTTCTCCGGCGCTGCCATCCCACTAGAAGTAGCCGTGCAGCTCCATCAGTATCACCTGTTGATTCTGCGTGTTGTTCTGCGGAATGCCGAAGTAGTGGCGGTAGCCGGCGCGAAGTTGCAAGAAAGGCAGCGGCGTGTACTCATACACGAGGCTATAACGGGTCTGCTGGTCATTGCTCACGGATCGATCCGGATCTTGGTATTCCGCGGTCAGCTTCAAGTTATGGCCCTTGAGAATTCGCCAGTCTCCCTCGAGCAGCCCGGCAGCAAGCGTGCGTCCTCCGGGAAGGCTTTCATCGCGCACCAGGTCGCCCTCAGCCAACCATGCAATGGGACCGGTCCTCAGGCCGGCGAACAGACCACCCATCCGCCGATCGCCAATGTTGGATTGGGTGGATGAGCCTGCAATTCCCACCCGCCAAATAGGCTTCGTGTATACCACTTGGGTGGTGACTTGGTAACCCGACCCGGTGTTCGCGTTGGCCTGGCCGTTGGTCACGTCGAATTGCGCCGACCAGGCGGAATGCTCCCATCCCAATTCAATGCCTTTGTCGGGAGTCGTCATGTTGATGCCGCTGACCTGCTGCACGAAGGCGGTTTGATCCTGAAGTCTCCAGCCGAAAGGCAGGTAAAATTGTCCGCCCTTGATATAAAAGCCATCCATGGTGCTGCCATAGCGCACGTAGGCTTCTTCGTTGGTCGAACCGTTGGGCGCTATTTGTTCGTCCACGTATAGCGCGAGCCGATCCGGAATGACGGTCAGGTTTGCATAGACTCGAAATTGCTCGAGCTGAAAAGACTGCTGGCTCGGCGAATTCGGGGCGGTAACACGGGTCCAATCGGATCGCAGGTCGCCGCCGACTTGCAGCCGGTCGGTGACTTTCCCGGTCCAAGTATCGAGCGCGTTGTCGACCGTCTCCGCGGGCAGCAGCACTTTGGCGTAGGTCACTCCAAATTCACTGCGCAAGCCGCCGCCGGTCGGATTGACATGGCACACATTGCATTTATAACCCGTCATGACGGCGAGATAGGGTTCCGCTTCGGCGGGAGCTGTGCGCAACAGAGCGACGATCGCCAGCATTAGCGCAGCGATTGTAAAGCGCTGAATCATGGAAGAACCTCAACATCAAATGTGGAAATCACCGACTGGCCGAGTTCGTCGGGCGTGCCGACCACGAGCGAGCGACCCGCGATGTCGCTGAATTGCGATGGCGAACCTGCGTTGATCACGAGGCGGTAGTGACCGCTCGAGAGCGGCAGCGACGGCCATACCATGAGCGCGCCCGGGTTGGCGCTGGAAACCGTGACGCGCGCCGGTACGATTTCGCTCACCGCCGGCGGCGCGCCCGGATTCAGTTTTTCGATGTGCATGGAGCGGCTGTCGATCTGCGTCACGTCAAGCTCATGATTGAAGGCAATCATGATTTGCGGCGGTGATGCGCTCACCGGCTCAACGGCATCCGGCACGATGGAAGTGATTGCCAGCGGCGCCGCGGCGTGAACGGTTGCAGCAGCGGTGGCAGTGGCGGAGGGCGGCGCGCCATCCGTGATCCATTGCCGAATAAAGGCAATCGTACTGGTCGTCAAACAGGGTTGCGACGTGGGGCATCCGAATGGCATTTGCTGGCCGACTGACTGGTGACCCTCCAGCTTCTGAATGATGTAGCTGTTGTCAGGATCTCCCGGTTTCACGCGCAGCAGCGACGGCACTTCGGTGCTGGGCATGCCCACCAACAAATTGAAGCTATTAGCCGCATCAAGGCGCAAGCCCTCTGGGGCACTGCCGCCCATATGGCAGACCGAACAGATCGGCGTGAAAATATTGGCCTGAATGGAATCGAAATCGGCCGAGAGCGGCGGCACGGAGCCGCCGCCTCCCGGTACCAACGGCCGGCCATTCGCGTCCAGCCCTTCGCCGTTGCCGGCGCAGGCTGCAATGACCAATGTTGCCAAAACAGCGCAAGCGCGCGATGCCAGCGGCACCAGATACTTTACTGAATCCATAGCTCCGCTCACGGGTTGGTCAAATCAATTCGTCCGTACACACCGTCTGCGCGCCGCCGGCAATGAGTTGTTTGATGAGTTTGCCATTGGTGTCGTAGATGTCAACGTAGCCCAGGCCTGCACCGTTGGCATTGACCAGATCGGCAGGCGCTGCTTGCTGGGCGGGTATGAGTGTGTTCGAGAGGTATGTGCCCAAGCCAGGCAGAAAGGTTTAATCTGTGCGGCCATAACGGCGAGGTTTTTCAATGCAGTGCATGGTCTGGCGGTTGTGAAATAGTGCGTGTGCCTGCGCGCGCTGCCGCATGGCTTGTCGGTGTTACCCTCGCTTCAACTCACTCCATGGCGGCAAACGAGTGGGGTGGTTCCGCCGCCCTAACCAGCGACTACTACGTGCGCGGCATATCCCGCACCAGCGACAATCCCGCGCTGCAATTAGACTTGCACTATGCGAGCCCGAGCGGATTCTTAGCCGGCGCATTCGCTTCCAATACGCAAATCGATCCCGGAGAGCCGCGTGACGTCGAGCTCAGTGGATTTATCGGATACGCGCGTAATCTCGGTGACGAGTGGCGCGGCAGGTTCATGGTCAGCCACTATGCCTATCCTTGGAATCAAGCGGGTTCGCACTACAACTACGATGAACTCGATTTCGATCTTGCCTATCAGGGCTGGCTGCACTTCAGCGTGGGCTATTCACCCAACTCGCCGAGGTTCTTGCAAAAGCCGTCTCGCTATGTCATCGGCGTGACCGAAAAGTCAGCCGAATTGAGCCTGCAACGGCAGGTCTTTGGGAAATTTTCAGCCACGGCGGGGGCGGGCTACAGCTTCCTCGATGGCCCCCGATCAGGCGGCTACGCCTACTGGAGCGGCGGCGCAGCCTATGACTTTCAGTCGCTGACCTTGGTTTTGTCATATGTCGATACCACGGCCGAAGCTAAGGCACTGTTTTATAACGCTGCGGCAACCGGAGAGTGGACGGCGACCGCGATTTGGCGCTTCTAAAATCATGCTCATTTTGCAACTCTTTGGAGCACGCATGGTACTTATAGGGGATGGCTAAATATCGATGAGGACTCGCCGCTGATGACCCCGCTTGCCAAGAACTCTCCCAAAGAACGCGATAATGCGCTGCTGGCGGCCATTGCGGCGGGCGATCGGCGCGCGCTGGAAGAGTTGTACTTAAGCTATCACCGGCGGTTGGCGCGCTTCTTGTCGCGTTTTACGCCTCGCTATGAAAACATCGAAGAGATCATCAACGACACTTTCATGGTCGTCTGGCAAAGCGCGAAAGACTTTCGCAACGCATCGCAGGTCTCTACCTGGGTGATCGGGATCGCTTATCGCACGGCATTGAAATCCTTTCGGCGCCAAAAGAACCACAATGTTGCCCACAGTCTCGAGGACTACCCCGAGCAAACGGTCGATCCTACCTCTGAGGCCGAAGTCCGTGATTGGTTGAAGCATGGCTTGAGCCGCTTGCCCATGGAGCAGCGGCTGACATTGGAACTGGCCTATCACATGGGACATTCTTTGGAGGAAATCGCGGCGATCACCGATTGCCCCGTCGGCACGGTCAAGGCCCGTATGTTTCACGCCCGCGAAAAATTACGCCAATACCTCCCCACTCTGGGCGGCGGAGCGTCCGAATTGCCCGCGAGAATAAGATGACCCGCAACCGCCGCTTCGAAAATTCCGTAGAACACCAAGAGGTCTCGGCGCTGATCCCCTGGTACGTCAACGACACCCTCGCTGACCCTGAGCGGCAGAGAGTGGATGAGCACATCGGCAGCTGCGCAGTTTGTCGCGATGACCTGGCCGTACATAAGCGCATCCTCGAGGCAATCAGCGCGCAGCCTGCGCTCGACTACATGCCGGTGGCATCTTTGAAGCGACTGCAGGCACGGCTTGATGTTGCGCAGGCCCAGGCCGCCCCGCCGCCCATACCGCCGCTCGAGCCAAGCCGCAGCGACGCACCGTGGCGCGGGTGGATGGCCGCCTCGATTGCCGCGATGGCGGTTGCCATCGGCCTGTTGGCGGCCGATCGATGGGTGCAGTTTGAAGTTCGTGAGAAACAGCCGAACTACAGCACCGTGACAACCGCGATTCCCCGGCCCCAGGGTGAAGTGATTCGCGCCGTGTTCGCGCCGAACATTACGCTGGTGGAACTGCAGACAATACTCGATGAGGCGCAGTTGAAGATTGTTTCCGGTCCTACTGAAGCCGGCGTGTATTCGTTGGCTTCGAATTCCACTCTGACGGTGCGCTCATCTCTGGCGCTGTTGCGTCGGCACTCGACGGTGCGTTTTGCAGAGGAAACGTTGCCGGAGCCCGAATCGGGCAATTCTCCATGATTCGATGGTCGATGCTGACTGTCGTGATGATACTGGTCGGCGCGTGCAGCAGCGCGCCGCCACGCGTCGAGTCGCGCGCCCTGGGCAATCAGGTATCTCAATCGGCGGATCGCCTCATCATTGTCGCGGTAGACAGCGCGCCGGCCGCCTATGTCGCGAATGCCGGCGGCTCACCGCGGGGCTACGACGCCGTCGCGGACTACGGTCCAACCTCTCATGCTCGCCAGGCGATGCGCGCGCTGGAGAAGGAGTACGGCCTGAGAGAAGTCAACGCCTGGCCGATCGAGCCATTGCACATCCATTGCGCTGTGCTGGAGATACCCTCCGGCGCGGATCGCAACACCTTGCTCGCGGCGTTGGCAAAGGATAAGCGTGTCAAGCTGACGCAGCCTTTGCAAACCTTTGCGACCCGCACCGATGGCTACAACGACCCTTACATCGGATTGCAGCGCGGCTTCCAGCAGATGGATGTCGCGGACGCCCATCCCTGGTCGCGAGGCGAGGGCGTCAAAGTTGCCATCATTGATACGGGTGTCGACATCCAGCATCCGGATTTGCGCGGCAGCATCGCGGGAGCTGCCAACTTCGTCGATGCCGATGACGCGCAGTTTCGCCACGACCGGCACGGCACCGAAATGGCAGGCGTCATTGCCGCCGTAGCCAACAACCGCGAAGGCATCGTCGGGGTGGCGCCGAATGCGCGCTTGTTCATTTTCAAGGCGTGCTGGCAGGCGAGCTCGGATGCGGACGCCGCGCGTTGCAATTCCTTTACGTTGGCCCGCGCGCTTACGGCTGCGTTTGACGTGCACGCGCAGGTGGTGAATCTAAGTCTCGCGGGTCCCGACGATCCGCTCCTCGGCGACCTGATTCGTGAGGGATTGCGTCGCGGCATGCTATTCGTGGGCGCAGCAAGCGCCGGCTCCGCCACCGAGGGCAGCCTGCTGCACCAGCCCGGCATCATCGAAGTAGCCAGCGCCGAGACCCATTCCGCAATCGACAACGCGTTGTATGCCCCAGGCCGCGAGATCCTGACCTTGCTCCCCGGCGGACACTACGATTTTGCATCAGGGACATCGATTGCAACAGCACAGGTCAGCGGCGTTGTCGCGCTGATGCTGGCCAAGAACCCGGAACTCTCGGCCGCCGCCGCTTACCGGCTGCTGCGCGATACCAGCTCGTCGTCGAACGCGGACGACAGCAGCGTCAGGGGAGTGGATGCTTGCGCTGCCGTGGTGACGCTCGTGCGTCAGGGATCGTGTCACACCGCTGACAGCAAGCTTTCAAATACCGATCAGCCGGCCAATCCAATCGCATTGCACTGAAGCGATCAGGAGCCTGTCCCCTAATGGGGTTGCGGCCGCTTCAGCAACGCTCCTCGATCGACGGAACGCACGTTCAAATGTATTTGCGTCGCGCCGCGCATAGTCGTTAATGGCACGCCGGTTCCGGCCGGCCCCACCGCCCATACGCGTCGATAGAAATCCGGCAGGGTGCCCACCTCGTGCTGTGCCACTTCGCTGATGACGTCGCCTTCCCGAATGTCCGCACTCTGCGCCGGACCGCCCTCGACCACACCAGTCACGTAAACTTTTCCGGCCAACTCGACCGCATAGACTCCCAACCAGGGGCGCGGCTGCCGATCCGCCCTACCGGTGGACTTCAAGCTCGGCAGTATGGGCTTCAACAAGTCGATGGGCACGAACATGTTGGCGTTGGTTTCTTCCCCCTCGAGGATCTCGCGCACCAACAGGGAACCTAACCCCACCAACGCGCCCGTTTTGTCGACCAAGGCCGCCCCCGACCAATGCGGGTGCGCAGGAGCGGTGAATATGGCTTCTTCGAGCAAGTATTCCCACGCTCCTGCGAACTCGCGCCGCGCCAGCACCAGCGCGTCCTGCGGCGGCGCGAAGTCCTTCGCGCTCAAGACATGGACTTCACTGCCGGCACGCAAATCGGTGGAGGAACCGAATGAAATCGGCGGAAGATCCAGCTTCTGCAACGGCAAGATCAACCCGAAGCCCGTCACCTGGTCGTAGGCCAGCGGATGAGCCGCGATTTCCCGGCCATCCGGACCTATCAGCCAAACGTCCGTGGCTTCGGTCATCAGATAACCAATGGTCAGAATCAATCCCGCGGAATCGATGACGATGCCGTTTCCCACACGCTCCGAGCCAAGGATGCTGGCCGTAAATGCGTCCTCAGGGATGACGGCGCGCAGCCTGGTCACCGACCGACTGATGCTACTGAGATCGAGTTCCGTCATAAACACAGTATTGCAATTCTTACCTCCATGGTCACTGCCATCTAAGTGGAGTTGAGAATCGTTCGCAATAATTGATCAGCAACTATCTTCGAAATGGGGAAAAATATCTCATTCCTTCACTCATCGAGGCGCCACCATGCAACGCAAAATTTCTCGTCGATCAATCGTCAAGAGCGGGCTCATCGCCGGTGCAATTCTGCCGGTAGCCGGTCTCGTATCCCGCGGCGCCTCGGCAGCGGCCCTGCCGGCGCTGGACCCGAGCGACCCGACGGCCAAGGCCCTCGGATTCACCAACGATGCCAGCAAAGTCGACAGCAAAGCTTATCCAACGTTCAAAGCGAGTCAGAAATGCAGCACCTGTGCTCAATACCAGGGTAAGGCATCCGACGCGACGGCGGCCTGTACGATTTTCGCCGGTAAGAGCGTGCCGGCAGGCGGCTGGTGCCAGGTTTGGGCCCAAAAGACCTAGCCTAAGCATCCGGTCAGACTTTGAGGATGTGGCGCCATCCCATCCTCAAAGTCATTGCGCTACTTGACGGTCAGATTCTCAGCAGCCACTCGCGCAGCGCCACTGCGACCGGCTCGGGACGTTCGATGGGCGCCATGTGCCCGGCGCCGTGAATCTCGAACAGCGTCGCATGCGGAATTCGCCGGCGCATGCTCTCATGCTGGGAAATCGGGGACCATGAGTCATCGCTGCCGCTCAAGAGAAGCGTAGGCACGGCGATGGTCGGCAATACAGTGAGTGCCTCCGGCCGATGCAGCATCGCGTTGATCTGGCCGGCGTACGCATCCGCGGTCCAACGCTCCACCATCGCCGTCAATCGCGGCATGAGTTCCGCGGCGCGCGCAGCATCACTGCCCATCATGGGCGGCAGCCATTCCGCCGCCAATGCCAACATGCCGCGCTCGTACGCCACCCGCAGCAAGTGGGCGCGGCTTTGCGGTTCGCCGTCGCGCACTGCATGCACGCCGGTATTGAGCAGGGCCAGGGCCGTGATGCGCCGCGAGGCTGTGCGCATGACTTCAAGCGCAACCCGGCCGCCCATGGAATGGCCGGCAATGGCGAAGCGCTCCGGAGCGACGGCCAGCACATGCTCGGCCATCGCGTGTATGGAGGAAAAACCGCGAAACGACACCACCGAAACGTCGGCAACGCTGGAGAGGCGCTGCGGAATATCAGTCCAGAACGCCTCGTCGCACAAAAGTCCGCATAAAAGCACCAATGACTGCTTCATAATTGGGTGCATTATGGCACGCGACATTTATCAAGCCGTACGCGAATCCTGCTTGTGGCTGCCGGAAGCCGCAGAATTCCTATCCCACGGCTCGCCGAACTTCAGGGTTCGCGGCAAGACCTTTGCTACTTACGTCGTCAACCATCATGGCGATGGGCGCGTTGCCTTATGGCTCAACGCCGCACCCGGCGCGCAAGAATCGCAGGTGCGCGCCGAACCTGCCCATTTCTTTGTCCCACCCTATGTCGGACCCCGCGGCTGGCTGGGCGTCATTCTGGATCGCGGCATCGGCTGGGAAAGAATTCCCGCATTGATACGCGAAGGCTATGAGAAAGTCGCGCCGGCCGACTTGCGAGGACGCATCGGCAAGACGCCAAGAATCAAGGCGCCCGCCAAAGCATTGTCGGCGAGCCAGATCGATCCCTTCAAGTCGCGCCGCGCGCTCGCCGTGCTCAAGGGACTGCGCAAGATTTGCCTGAGCTTTCCGGAATCAAGCGAGGGCAACCAGTTTGGCCATCCGGTGTGGCTCGCCGGCAAGAAGACCTTCGCCATTGCGCGCTACGCGGGCACGCAATTGACGTTGTGCTTTTGGGTGGGCGTCCTGCAACAGGGTCTCTTGACCGCAGATCCTCGCTATCAGATTCCGCCTTATTTCGGTCACAACGGTTGGATTGCGCTCGATGTCACCCAAGCCTGCGATTGGAGCGAGGTCGAAGAGCTGGCTCAGCAGAGCTATCGGCACTTCGCGCTCAAACGCATGCTGCAGGAACTCAAGTCTTGACTGCGGACTTCGAAGATCAAGGTTTCCCGGCCGCTCCAATGGCGAGACCAATGCCGCCGAGCACGCCGGCGCGCGCTCCGAGCGTCGGGGGCACCACGTAGTGATTCAAGTCGACCAGAATTTCACTGCGATCGATATACCCACCCAACCAGTGCAGCATTCGCTGCCGTATGACGGGGAACAATTGCTCTTGGGCCATGACGCCCCCACCGATGATGATTCGTTGCGGCGAAAGCGTGAGCACCAGCTGCGCGCAAAGCTGCCCGACATAGTCCGCCTGTATTTCCCACTGGGCATGCGCTGCGTCCAGGTGCGAAAGATCGGCGCCGCAGCGCGCGCGGATAGCGGGTCCTGAGGCCAGGCCTTCCATGCAATCGCCATGAAACGGGCAGATACCCTGGAAACCCGCATCGAGCGGGTGGCGCCGCGGGTAGATGTGGCCTATCTCGGGATGCATCAAGCCATGGAGCGGCGCGCCATCGATTAGTACGCCGCCGCCGATTCCGGTGCCCACTGTCAGGTAGACCAGGTTTGCTAGGTCTCGTCCTGCACCCCAACGGTGCTCCGCCAAAGCCGCCGCGTTCACATCCGTGTCGAAACCCACCGGGCATGAGAATTCCCGCGCCAGCATCCCGACAACGTCAACATGGCTCCAGCCCGCCTTGGGCGTTTTGCCGATGAAACCGTACTTCGCCGATTGTTGATCCAAGATGACGGGGCCGAAGGAGCCGACGCCAATTGCGCTCAAGGCGCCGTGGGAGCTGCGGTGTTCGCTGAAAAAGTCGCGAACCGCCGTCAGCGTGGAGACCGGATCGGTCGTGGGGAAACGCCACTCTGCATGGAGTCTGCCGCTTTCATCACCGATGGCGCACACAAATTTTGTGCCGCCGGCCTCAACGGCACCGAACAGTCTTGATTCGCGTGTCACGGGGGCGGAAGCATAGCGTATTCAGGGTCGCTATACTGTCAGCCCTACTCAGACCAAAGAGCCGCCATTATGAACGTTCCGAGTGCTGCATCGCGCGCGATGATCGAGCGTTTGATCGCTTTCAACACCGTTTCACGGGACTCGAATTTGGGCCTGATTGAATGGGTGCGCGACTACCTGCAGGGGTTCGGCGCCAAAACCCGGCTGACCCACGACGCGACCGGCAAGAAAGCCAATCTCTTCGCAACCCTCGGCGATTCAAAGAAGCCGGGCCTCATTCTCTCAGGGCACACCGATGTGGTCCCGGTCGACGGCCAGGACTGGAGCACCGATCCATTCGTAGCCACCGAGCGCGACGGCAAGCTGTTTGCGCGCGGATCCGCGGACATGAAGGGATTTATCGGAATCGCTCTGACGCAAGCGGCAAAGTTTGTTGCCGCGTTGAACGAGAACCGGCTCGACGCTCCGCTGCATTACGCCCTGAGTTATGACGAGGAGGTCGGTTGCCTCGGCGTGCGCGGACTCATTCGCGATCTTGAAGAAAATGGAATTCGTCCGGCAGGATGCGTGGTCGGCGAGCCGACTTCCATGCAGCCCATCATTGCCCACAAGGGTACGCATCGCTTCCGCTGCTCCGTGCATGGCCGGGAGGCGCATTCCAGCTATGTCACTCACGGCGTGAATGCGATCGAATACGCCGCTCGCTTGATCGTGTTCATACGCCAGATTGCCGATCGGCTGGCGCAGATCGAGCAGCGCGACTATGGCTTCACGGTGCCTTATTCCACGCTGTCGACCGGCCTGATCCACGGCGGCATCGCCGCCAATGTCGTGCCCAAAGACTGCGTGTTTCAATTTGACATGCGCACTTTGCCGCAGGCCTCGCCCGACGCTCTCTATCAAGAAATTCGCGCTTACGCAGAAACTCTCGCAGCCGAGATGCGCCGCAGCGACGCGAATTCCGGCATCGATCTGCAATGGATGAGTCAGACCGCCGGCCTGGCCGCGGCGGAAACCGATGCCATCGTGCAATGGGCGATGCAATTGTCGAGAAACACCACCGTCGGCAAAGTGTGCTATGGCACGGAGGCCGGGCTATTCCAGAAGATGGGAGTACCCACGGTGATTTGCGGACCGGGAGATATTGCCGAGGCGCATCGGCCCAATGAGTTCGTTGCCCTCGATCAGCTGGCGCAGTGCGAAAGCTTCATGGATCGAATTCTAGAGACCGGCTACGCAAAGGCTGGGCAGACGCTGGACGCGGTCACATAGCGTTGATGGACGGCGCAGATGCCGTCATCGGCGCGCACCGCTGCGTAAGCGGAGCTCAAGCTCGACAGGCCCGGCAGCGCCGCCTCCAGATCAGCCGGCGCATGATTGAAGTGCTTGCAGGCGAGGCAAGAGGGTGAAGCGGGCTGGATCATTGGCCAAGACGGTTCCAAAACTCGTTGAACACCTGAGTCGACAACACAAAACCCAGCACGACATTGACCAGCACACCGATGGTGAACGCGTAAAATGGCCGCGCGCCGATTGAAGCGAATTCGCGAATCCGTGTCGTGAGGCCGATGCTCAAAAAGGCGAAGGTGAATGCCCAGGTGCGAAATGCCTGCAGGGGCGCGACCAGCGCCGGCACGACTTCCTTCTTATAGACAGCGTAGTCGAACCCACGCGCCACCAGAGTCACCACGGCCGATGCGACGATGAATCCCAGCACGAATTTGGGAAAGCGATTCCAAATTTCCGCAGCCCGCGATTTGCTCTGTATTGCCGTGCGCTCCCAGCGGGCGGTGGCAATCAACGAAAGTACGAAGGCCCAGACTCCGATCCACATGTCGCGTCCGATGACCTTCATGAGCGTGAACGCGCTCACGGCCGCATCGGGATTTCCGGCGATTCCCGGAACGTTGCCCGCATAGCCTCCATAAGTTTGCGCGGCGGCCAAACCCGCGGCATCCGCAAATTCCGACGTGCCGATCCAGGCCCCGGCAACGCCCGTGGACAGATTCAATGCGCGTGCAACCAGCGGCAGCACGAAAATCATGACGATCGCCCAGAACACGACCAAGGAGATGGCGGCCGAGACTTCCTCTTTTCTCGCGCCGACAGCGCCGCCCACCGCAATCGCGCCCGACACTCCGCAAACCGCGCCGCCCGTACCCAAGGTGGCGGCCAGCCGCCGATCCAGCCCTAAGCGGACGGCGGCAAAGTAGATGACGCCGAATGTCGCCAACGAGACGATGGCTGCTTGCACAATGGCCACCGGTCCGGCCCAGGCAATCAAAGTCAGCGGCAAGCTTGCACCCAGCAGCACGATGCCGGTCTTGATGTAAAATTCCACCCGCAATCCGGGATCGAGCCAACGCGGAACGCCCAGCGTATTGGAGACCAACAGGCCAAGACCCAAGGCCACCAAGGGCGGCTCAAGATTGTAGTGAGCGGCCTGATCCCAAAGCCCGAGAAAATAAATACTGCCCGCTGCCAGATAGATGAGCAGGAAGGCGGGCAAGAATCGGCTGATTTTGATGCCTAGTGCAGCGGCGCCGATGCCGAATGACAAGGACCAAAGCACGAACAGCGCCGCATATTGCGGTCCATGCTGCTTAAGCTGCAGCGTCACGTCCGAAAGATGGCTCCATTTCTGCGGCGCGACGGCGATCCACTTGATGCTGCTGCCGCCGGCAAAGAGAGCCACTGCGACGGCGATCAGCCCCAGACCGATCCAGATGGCCCACCAGTCTTCCTTGCGCAATAAGTCGCCCCAGGGTGAGCGGCGCGCGATGACCCGCGAATGGGCAGTTTGGGCGATTTCCGCCATGGGTAGAGACTCCGGCGTGACAGGGATGCCGCCACGCTAGTCCCTCACCTTCAGGCCGTCGAATAGTTAGATCGCATATCCAAGTTACTCGCGGTTATGAGACCCGATGGCGCTGCCTCTGTGAAAGTCCGGATACGCCGGAATCGGCGATACGGGAACGGG
Organism: Steroidobacteraceae bacterium; assembly: GCA_035318305.1. Taxonomy (GTDB): domain Bacteria; phylum Pseudomonadota; class Gammaproteobacteria; order Steroidobacterales; family Steroidobacteraceae; genus Bog-1198. Next base: position 28,147 of record DATHFB010000161.1, read on the forward strand.
ATGCTCCTTCAGCTGTTGCAGCACGACGGCCACGGCGCGCTCCAACTGTGCGTCGTGTCCCGCCGCCACGTCCTTCGGCAGTTCCTCCACCGGCACATCGGGTGGAATGCCGTGGCCCTCCACCTCCCAATCTCCCTCGAGACCATAGATGGCGTAGCGCGGCGCAGTTACCGAGCCCCCATCGATCAGCGTGGGATAGCCGCCGATACCGACCAGACCGCCCCAGGTGCGCGTGCCCACCAAGGTCCCGAGACCCGCCTTGCGGAAGTACCAGGGCATGGCGTCGCCTCCGGAACCCGCGGACTGATTGATGATCATCGCCTTGGGTCCGAAGATCGCGCCTTGCGGATCGTGAACCGGCTTGCCATCACGCTCGATGGCGTTGCTCAAGTGCTTCTGACTCAAGACGCTGACGACGTAGTCGGCGATGAAGCCGCCCTGGTTGTAGCGCTCGTCCAGCACCAGGGCTTGCTTGTCCAGTTGGGCGTAAAAGTAGCGGTTGAAGTTGGTGTAGCCTGCGCCGGCGGTATTCGGCATGTACACATAGGCGACCTTGCCGCCGGAAAGCGCATCCACTTTTTGCCGATTGGAATTGATCCAGTCGAGATTGCGCAAGCCATACTCGGAGGCGATCGGCACGACCGTGACATCGCGCCCGGCGCTGCCGTCGGCGCTCTTCGCGACGCGCAGGACCGTCTGCTTGCCGGCGCTGCCGTTGAAAAAACTATCGATGTTGTCGGTGGCGTGCAGCTCACGGCCGTTTACGCCAAGCAGGTAATCGTCTTCGACAATATTGATTCCGGGCAGAGTGAGGGGCGCAGTAAGCGAAGGGGTCCAATTTTGTCCGTTGTAAATCTTCGCGAACCGGTAGCGGTTGTGCTCGAGCGTGTAGTCGGCCCCGAGCAATCCCGGCTTCGGGCCATCCGGCTCCGTGCGAGGCCCGCTCACGAACATATGCCCCACCTGAACTTCACCCAACATCTCAACGCACAGATAGGTGAACTCATCGCGCGATGCCAAACCTTCCAGGTAAGGCTCATACTTCGCCTGGACCTTCGCGATGTCGAGTCCATGGGTGTGCGGATCGTAGAGAAAGTCGCGTTGCAGATGCCAAGTCTCGCGATACATCTGCTTCCAGGCGCTGCGCGGATCGATCATGGCCATCATGCCGTGGTTGTTCACCGGCTTGCCGGGATTGGCATCGGGTGCGCCGGGTTTCAATTCCGCGACAGGCGCGAGAAACCAGCTGTCATGGCGTGCATAAAATAGTTTTTCGCCGTCGAAGGAAACCTTGAAGGAGGTCAGTCCGCTCAAGATCTCTTCGGTCTGACGCTTCTCCGTGGTGAACCGCCAGAGCGCGCGAATCGGCGAGCCCGGATCTTCGGAAGCCCGGCCGACCGCGGTACCCTCGGCGAGAAACAATACGCCGGTCTTGCCGACCGCCAAGCCCACATAGTTTCGCGATGGGATCGGCAGAGATAGAATTCGATTCCCGATATCGGCAAGGTCGATGACCGTCGGCTTCGGCTTGGCATCCGGTTTTTCCTTCTTTTTATCGCCGGTTTTATCCGCTTCGTCATCCGCTTTGTCAGCCTTATCCGTCTTATCCGCTTTCTTCGAGTCCTCATCCTTCTTTTTGTTTTCGTCATCGCTTTCCGGAGGAACCGGAGAGGCCGTGGTGCGCGACAAAACCACCACGTAGGCGCCGGCGTCGGTCGCGCGGTCGAGGGAAGACAGATCGATGCCGGCATCCGACGGACCATTGTTGGTCGAGGCGGTGAAATACAAATATTTCCCGCTCGGATCGAAGACCGGATTGGCAGCGTTGCTCATGCCATCGGTGACTTGCGTCGAAGTATGCGTGGCGAGCGAAAATAAGAAAACGGCGTGCGTTTCGCTTTCCAAATCACGCGAATAGGCAATCCATTGGGAATCCGGTGACCAAGAAAGCTGGGTTGTAGCGCCGAATCCGCCGCGCAGCCCCGCGTCGACCTTCACCGGCTTGCCGCCGGCGACATCGACGTACCAAATCCGTAAGTGCTTATCCGTGAAAGCGATATGTTTGGAGTCGGGAGACCAACGGGGAGCATAGAAGAACGACGCGCCAGGTCCTAAATCAATCACTTTGGGCGGCGCCAAGCCGTCCTGATCGCGGATATAGAGTTGATACTCTCCGGATGCATCGCTGAAATAGGCGATGGATTTTCCGTCGGGCGACCACGAAGGATCTCGTTCCGCAGACCCCGGGGTCCGCGTCAAGTTGCGAGTGTCGCCTTTTTCGACCGGCAGCGTGAAAATGTCGCCCCGTGCCTCGGCGACAATGCGCGCGCCGGTGGGCGATATCTCGATGTTTTCCGCCGCGCTCTGCGGAACACTCGCCAGATGCGGTGCCAGGCTCGGCAAATCGCCGTGAATGACCACGGAAACCGCATGCTCTTGATGAGTCGCCAAATCATACAGATGCAGCGAGCCGAACTGCTCGTAGACCAACGCGCCGGCACCCGCGCTGACGGTCTTCAAATCATAGCCATGATTCTCGACGGCCTGCTGAACCTGTTTGGTTTTCGTGTCATAGCTGAACAGCGACACCGAACCGTTGCGGTCGGATAAGAAATACACCGTGCTGCCGGCCCACACGGGGCTCGAGTCGTTGGAATTCTCACGCGGGATTTTCTCCAAATCCAGCGTCTTCATATTGATCAGCCACACGGCCGTGGTCTGGCCGCCGCGATAGTGCTTCCAAGCCGGCTGCCACTGGCGAACCGGGACGTACGCAAGCGTCGTGCCGTCGCTCGAAAAGCTGCCCCAATCAACACTGGGCAGCGGCAGCACCTCTGGCGGGCCGACGCCGTCGGCTCGCGCGCGAAATAGTCTGGGATAGACCGATTTGCTCGCGTGAACCGAGGTAAACAGGACGTCCTTGCCGTCCGGGCTCCATCCCGTGGCGAGGCTGCCGGTCGGCTCCCAGGTGAGACGCCGCGGCACGCCGCCATCGACGCTGATGACGTAAACATCGGTGAGCCCGTGGTCGTGGATCGAATACGTAATTTGCGAGCTGTCGGGCGACACATAGGGGCCGGCACTCACGGTGCCGGTCGACGTCAGGCGCCTGGCCTCGCCGCCCGCGCGCGCCACGGTCCAAATGTCGCCCGCATACAGAAACGCGATTCGGTCTTGACCAAGCGAGGGATTTCGCAGCAGCAGCGGCGCTGCGCTCCATGCGGTGGCGCAAAGACTCAAGCTGGCGATAACACTCAAACCGGCGCTCAACAATACGCGGGGAATCATGCGCACCTCGAAGTGATTGAAAAATTAGGCGGGGGAACTATACACGTATGCCGACGCATCAACCGTTCACGAAGCGCATCCCGGTCTCATCATAGCGCTCGCCGGCCGCGACACCGCTCGGCGCGACCGCCGCGATGCGGGCGAGATCTCCCGCATTGAGCGTGATATTTGCGGCAGCCAGGTTCTCCTTGAGGCGCGTTGCACTGGTGGTGCCGGGGATGGGCACGATGTGCGGACCCTGTGCCAGCAACCAAGCGAGCGCCAGTTGAGCGGGCGTGCAATTCTTTTCTTTTGCGATTTCCTCGACCTTGCCGACCGTTGCCAGGTTCTTGGCAAAGTTCTCGCCCTGAAAGCGCGGCGAGAAGCGGCGGAAGTCCTTGGCATCCAGATCATCGATGCTGCGAAATCGGCCGGTGAGAAAGCCGCGGCCGAGCGGACTGTAGGGGACGAAGCCGATCCCAAGCTCGCTGCAGACTTGCAGCACCCCATCCTCCGGGTCGCGGCTCCAGAGCGAGTATTCCGTCTGCACCGCGGTGATGGGATGGACTTGATGCGCTTTGCGGATGGTCTCCACGCTCGGCTCCGATAGGCCGATGCCGCCGACTTTACCGGCCTTCACCAATTCGGCCATGGCTCCCACGGTCTCTTCGATGGGCGTGGAACGGTCCACGCGATGCTGATAGTAAAGATCGATGCGTTCAACACTGAGCCGTTTCAGCGAGCCCTCGCAGGACGCGCGCACATAGTCCGGCTTACCGCTGATTCCACGCATCCTGGGATTGGCCGGATCGCGCAGAAAGCCGAACTTGGTGGCCAGAAAAACTTGATTGCGCCTTCCCGAGATCGCCTTGCCGACAAGAATTTCATTCGTGTACGGACCATACATGTCTGCGGTATCGAGGAAGGTAAGGCCGAGCGACAGCGCGTTTTGAATGACGCCGATGGCCTCCGCGTCACTGGCGGCGCTGGATGCATAGAACTCCGAGAACCCCATGCAGCCCAAACCCAGTGCCGATACTTGCGGGCCGTCGCGGCCCAATTTGCGCAGCTTCATTGCATTCTCCTTGATGGCATCGGCGGAATCCGCCGATGCCGGTTATGATCGCCGAGCCTCAACCCGGCAGCGCGGACTTCAGCTCCAGCGGATCGATGCGGTTCAGGTAGCGCATGACCCCATCGTCCAACGAGCCGAATTTAAGGCTCATCACGTCCTTCACGTAATTCTGGTGCAGCTTCCAGGGTGTTTTCGAGCCCTGTTTCGGCAGCTTGTCCGCAACGCGCTGAATATAGCCGGACGTGAGGTTGAGCCATGGCTCCAATTTCACCGTCGGGTCATCATTTTGGGGCACGCAAACCTGGAAACCCTTGCGTTCCATGTGATTGAGCACCCGGCAAATATAGTCGCAAGTCAGTTCGCTTTTCAGCGTCCAGGACGCGTTGGTGTAGCCGAATGTCGAGGCAAGATTCGGAATCCCGCCATACATGGTGCCCTTGTAGTTGAGAGTGTTGGCCGGATCGATGTGACGGCCGTCGATGCTGATTTGAATATCGCCGAGCGCCACCAGGTTCAACCCCGTCGCGGTCACGATAATGTCGCCCTCGAGTTCCTTGCCGCTGCGCAGCTTGATGCCTTTTTCCGTGAAGGTGTCGATCTCATCCGTGACGATCGCCGCCTTGCCGGCCTTGATCGCCTCGAACAAATCTCCATCGGGAACCAGACACATGCGCTGATCCCAAGGATTGTAGCGAGGCGTGAAATGGGTCAGCACATCGTAGTCCGGCCCCAAAGCGCCCTTCACGCGATCCAGAATCCATTTCTTCACACGCTCGGGGCTGCGTTTGCAGAGCCCAAAGAAATAGATGCCGAACAAGATGTTTCGCCATCTCACCAGGTTGTATGCGACCTTGGAGGAAAGGTGACGCCGCAAAAAATTGGCCAGCGCGTCTTGCTCGGGGCGCGCAACCACATAAGTCGGCGAGCGTTGCAGCATGGTTACTTGAGCCGCGGTTTTGGCCATGGCGGGCACCAGGGTCACGGCGGTCGCGCCGCTGCCGATCACAATCACGCGTTTGTCCGCGAAGGCGAGATCTTCCGGCCACTTCTGCGGATGCACGACCAATCCTGCAAAGCGCCGGCTGCCTGGAAATACCGGCGTATAGCCCGCTGTGTAGCTGTAGTAGCCGCAGCAGACGAACAGAAAGTTGCACGTGAATCGGGCCGTCTGCGGGCCGCACTCCGCTTCAACGGTCCACAGCGCGTCCTTGGAAGACCACGAGGCTCGCTTGACCAGGTGATGGTATCGAATGTGTTGATCGACGCCGTAGTCCTTGGCGGTGTCGTTGATGTACTTGAGAATCGAGGGACCATCTGCGATGGCCTTGCCCTCGACCCACGGTCGGAAGGAATAGCCCAGCGTAAACATGTCCGAGTCGGAGCGAATCCCGGGATAGCGAAACAAATCCCACGTTCCCCCCATGTTCGCCCGGCCTTCCAGAATCGCGTAAGTCTTGCGGGGACAGTTGGTTTGCAAGCTGCAGGCGGCACCGATGCCGGACAAGCCGCCGCCCACGATCAGCACATCAAAATGGTTTGGCGTCACTCAAGTCTCCATTGGCAATGGCGCTGCCTCAGGCGGCATTCCGAGCGCCTATTTCGCGGGCAAACGCGGTCACGGTTGCGAAGGCGTCGCGAGCTTCGGGCAGCAGCGTCACGAAAACCGGCCACACATGCGGCAATCGATCACGCACGACCAATTCAACTTTGACCCCGGCCGCCGAGGCACGTTCTGCCAGGCGCAGCGTGTCGTCACGCAAGATCTCGTGGCGGCTCGCAAACAATAGCATGGGGGGCAATCCCTTAAGGTCCGCGTACAGGGGCGAGGCGCGGGGGTCTCGCGCATCGGCGCCCGCCAGATAAATCGCGGCAGCCTCGCGGATGCCGCGCGGCGTGAACATGGCGCAGCTCCTGGCATTGGCTTCGACGGAGTCGCCGGTGACGGCGAGGTCGGAATACGGCGAGAAGGCAACAATGGCCTTCGGCAGCGTCCACCCGCTGTCACGAACGCCGACCGCTGTGGCGATGGCGAGCCCGGCCCCGGCCGAATCGCCCGCCAGCACGATGGCGGCTCGAGGGTGACGAGTCAGCAACCACTCGTAGGCCTTGGCGGCATCCTCCACGGCCGCCGGGAAGGGATGCTCGGGAGCCAATCGATAGTCGAGTCCGTAGACCGGCGCCTGGAAGGCTTTGGCCATCGCGATGAGAACTTGACGATGCGTCTTGGGCGATCCAAATAGATAGCCGCCGCCGTGCAAGTACAGCACGATGGTCGACGCCGGCGCCGGGCGGGCGGAGGCTGAATCGGCGACGTCGAACTCCAACCCTTGTTCGCTGCGCACGCTCTCAATCCTGTAGCCGCGCGGCACCGCCAAGGCGCTGCGCGGCGGATTTTTGGTCATGGCTCTCAAGCGCTCGAGGTTGATGGGCTTTTTCCCATGACGCTTCATCGTGAAGCGAAAAAAACCGTTCAGTATCATGGCTTGCCAGCTCAGCATGGATTGTTTCCCAGAAGGGCAATTAGCCCTGTTTTCCGTGTCATTTTTCTTGCCGCGGAATTATGCACCGGGCACAAGCAAAGCGCGAAGCAGCTGACAAAAACGCGGGCAACTGTGGGCAATACTTCAATATAATTCAGATAGTTAGGCAGCCTGCACCCCGGACGGGCACGCCGTTCGTATTCCTATCAAGGCTGGGGATAATCCCATCAGCCATTTTTAGGAGATCCGTCCATGAAGAAGATGCGACTTGTAGAGATTGCGCTGGCTTGTTTTCTGGTGCCCGCACTGGCTGCCGCGCAAGACGCCAGGCTCAAACTGCCTGAATTCAGGTCTCTGGCAGGCAAGGCGACGGAATCCGTCAACATCAGCTTGAGTCCCTGGCTGCTGCGCATGGCAGGCTCATTTATCGACGAGAAAGACGCGGACAGCGTCGCGACCAAGCATCTTCTCGCCGGCATCAAGGCAATTGAAATTCGCAGCTACCAGTTCGCTACGGATTTCGCCTATTCCGCCGCCGATATCGACGGCGTCAGAAGCCAGCTCGCCGGGCCGGGCTGGAGCCAACTGATGCAGGTTCACCACAGCGACAAGAGCGAAGATGTGGACATGTACGTGCTGATCGAGAATAACGTGACCAAGGGTTTTGCTTTGATTGCCAGTCAGCCGCGGGAATTTACGATCATCAACATCGTCGGATCAATCAATGTCGATGATTTGCCGAAACTGGAGAGTCACTTGCACTTGCCCAAGGTAGCCGATGTTCGAGCCAATTTGTTGATGTAACGAGTGCGCGCGCCTTGAATGACGGAGCCTTGGATCCTTTGGACTATGAGCTCGCGAAGGCGCGCTTGGGCGAGCGCACAGCGCTTGCGGTCCTGGTCCAGGCGCATCAGCGCGCGGTCTACAGTCTGGCACTGCGCATGCTGGGTACGCGGGATCTTGCGGAGGATTTGACGCAGGACGTTTTCATGCAGCTGAACGGCAATTTAAAAGCAATTGAGTCGAACAAGCACTTGGGATTTTGGTTGCGCCGGGTGACCACGAACCGGGCGATCGATCAATTGCGCCGCCGATCGCGGCTGCAAATGACCTCGCTCGAAGACGAGCAACCGTTCTTCAGCGCGGAGGATGACGCTGATCCCTTGTTGCAGCGGCATCTGCGAGATCTGCTGTCGGACTTGAGCCCACAGGCGCGGGCCGTGCTGCTGTTGCGCTTTCAAGAAGACTTGGATCCGACGGACATCGCGCAAACGCTTGACATGCCGATCAATACCGTCAAGAGCCATTTGAAACGATCACTGGAAACGATGCGCGAGAAATCCCTCGGCATGCAATCAGCCCGCTGCGAGGACAGTTCAACATGAGCCAGGAAATCGAATCTCGAATCCGTGCCGCCTTGCGGCCCGTGGCGCCGAGCGAAGATTTTTCGCAAAAACTTCTTGCGCGCGTCATTGCCGATCAGCCGGCGCACCCAAAACCGCGCCGCCTGCCCTCGGCAAGCGCGCGGCCATTGATGTGGTGGCTGACGGCAAGCCTCGCGGCGTGCCTGATACTGGTGGTGGGCGTCCAACAGCACCTGGAGCAACAACGATTGCAGCAGAGCGGCTTGGAGGCGCGGCGCCAGGTGGTGGAGGCGCTGCGCATGACCAGCCAGAAACTGAATCTGGCGTACGAAGCGGTCAAGAATCAATCGACTTCGCTGAGCGATGAAAAGTCGGGCGTGTAGATGGAAATCGAGGATTTCTCCATGAGAAAACACACATTGTCGGTGATTTTTGCGCTGCTGGCGCCCGCCTTGGCGTGGGCGGCTCCGAATCCCAAGCTGGTGATGCCGGAGTTCGCAGGGTTGGCGCAGAAAGCCACCGAGTCCGTGACCATCACACTTGATCCTGCCTTGCTTGCCATGGCGGGACGGTTTCTCGACGGCAACGATCCGCAAGATGCCGCAACCCAGGAAGTCCTCAAAGGTCTGCGCGGAATCTATGTTCGAAGCTACACCTTCGACAAAGACTCCGCATATCAGCAGGCCGATATCGACGCCGTGAGAGCGCAGTTATCGGCACCGGGCTGGAACCGATTGGTGGAAACTCACAGCCGCAAATCGCGCGCCGATGTCGACATTTACATCATGATCGACAACAACCAAGCGATCGGCCTTGCTTT
>DATHFB010000162.1:0-22878 GCA_035318305.1 Steroidobacteraceae bacterium
ACCAGGTGAGGCTTACCTGCGTATCGCCGGGCGTCGCCGTGAGATTGGTCGGTGCTGCCGGAGGCACGCTCGGTGCATTAGGCGTTGCGGAGGCTTGCGCGGAATTCGCACTCTCGCCTGCGGCGTTGAGCGCCGAGACGACGTAGTAGTACGCCGTGCCATTCGTGACCGAGGAATCTGTATATCCATTCGAGGTGGGCGCGGCGAGTTGCGCGAGTTGCGTGTACGGGCCGCCATTGGTGGTCGCACGCTTCACGTTGTAGCCTGTTGCGCCTGTGCTGGCTGTCCAGGTGAGGGTTACCACAGCGTTGCCGGGCGTCGCCGTGAGATCGGCTGGCACCGCTGGAGGCAGCGGCTCAGTCGCCGCAGGACTATTGTGCCGCGGCGGTAAACAGCCGGCAAGCAGTGCCAAACACACCGCTGCCATGAGGCCGCGGAAGGCGATACCACTGGCTGGGTGTTCGATCATTCTTGCATGCTCCCCATCATCAGGGGGGTTGGCTGTAGATCCCCCTCTAAAGACATGATACGGCGCAATGCATTCAGCGGCTAAGCCGAGATACAAACCTTCGGGACGTAGGAGTTATCCGACGCCCTGGTATCAATTTAGGTGCGGGTCCTACCGCGAATGTCCCGCTATTAGGCACTCACAACACTTTTGTTCGTAGTGTCGTCTTTCGGACCCGAAGCCGCCGAAGCACCGGCGTGCCCGCCGCGCCAATATTGACGGCTCCCAGGTGCTTCAGCGCTTCGGCCAGCTTGGTCGGTGGGAAACTCCTGTGGCCTCCGACGTTAACTCCCCTCAGGAAAACAACGGGTGCCACTCGATTCCCCTCTTCGCACTTCTATTTCATTCGTAACCGACGCTATCGATAACGCAATGCCCCAGAAATGGTCTCTGCGCAGTATGGCGCGTAGGACAAACAATCCTAATCAATCAAGCGACTATACGAGGAGATTGAAGTGAGCAGATTCAAACCGATTTTCACATTGGCATCCGCCTCCATATTGGCAGGCGTTCTTGCCGGTTGCGCAGATTTCCGGCAAGGCGGTTCCGAAAGCTCCGCCCCCGACGCCAAGATCACTACGAATGTGGAGGCGCAATTGGATCAAATGCCAGACTTAGGTCCTCCGGGTTCGATCAGGGTGCAGACAGTGGACCATGTGGTGTATCTGAATGGCCAGGTCGATGGGGGCTTAGGGAAGAGGACTGCTGAAGAGGTCGTCCGTCAAGTGCCCGGCGTTGAACAGGTCGCGAACAACATCGACGTTCAGCATAAATAGCCGGCATTGTCTGATCTAAGTGGGCGGCGCGCCCTACGACGGCCGATGCAAGGTCGCGAGGTCGCCCGCCCCCCTAGTCTTTCCGAATAGACGCTACTGATGAGGACAGTGCGCCTGCGCAAATTGCGGGCGTGAAACCAAACTGAGGGCTTCCAATTGGACCAATCTCACGAAAGCGTCGTGCCCAGCGCCGCGCCAATTCCATAAGTGACTGCGGCCGCGAGGCAGCCAAAAATCAACTGGCGCGCGGCGGAAAACCAGGGGCTGCGTCCATTGAACAGCGAAGATAGCATGCCGACCGCGCACAGCACCGTACCGCTCGCGAGCGCACTTGCGGCGATCGCCCAAGGCCCATGCATCCAAAAAAATGGTGCTACCGGAAATATTGCCCCGGCGGAGAACAAGGCAAATGAAGTGGCAGCGGCCGTCCATGGGTTACCGCCTAATTCGGCGGGATCGATGCCCAACTCTTCGCGGGCCAACGTATCGAGTGCGCCCTTCTTGTCCTTCATCATCTGCGAAGCGACGCGCTGAGCATCCTCCTTCGGCATGCCCTTGGCCTGAAAGATCAGGGCCAGTTCATGCTCTTCGGCCAGCGGCGTCTGTTCAATTTCCTCCGCCTCGCGCGCCATCTGCGTTTGCGCGAGCTCCCGTGCATTGGTCACCGAAAGCCACTCTCCGAGAGCCATCGAGCACGCGCCGGCCGCGAGGCCCGCTAATCCCGTCAGAAGAACCGTTTGATTTCCGCTTCCAGCCCCGGCGATTCCCATGACCAAGCAGAAGTTGGACACCAGTCCGTCGTTCGCGCCGAGAATCGCGGCACGAAGATTGTTTCCCGAGGCGCCGCGATGCCATGGTTCGGCGCGGGCAATGTCGGCGCCGGTCGTTCCGCCGCTGCCGGCGTTGGCCGCCACGGCTTGAATCACCGCCGCATGACCCCGCTCCTCCGCGGAGATGGCATGCGCATCGCTCTGGCCCGCGTACTTGTTTCGGTCGGCGAACTCCGCCGCCGCAATTGTCGGCAGCACGAAGCGCGGGCCGAATCGTTGAGCTAATTTCGCAAGGAGCCGAGTGCGAAACCCAGGCACGAAGCGTTCGTCTTCGACCCCGGCCGCGGAGAGCTTGTCGCGCCACAGTTGCGCGTGGCTGGACTCCGCCTGCGCCAACTGCAGGAACAGGTCCTTGCGCAGCGGGTCGGATTCCGAGGCCGCCAGCGCGGCATAGAGCGCCGCGCCGTTGAGTTCGTCGCGCAGATTGTCTTGATAGCGCTTGATGTCCGGACCCATCAGGCCTAACACCCCGCCGCTTGACCGTCGCGCCGCGGATCGCTCGCGGCCACATACCCTTCGATAGCCGGGTCGCCCAAGCGCCAGATGAACTGGCCGGCGCCGAAATCTTGATAGCTGTCTTGAATGACTTCAATTTGATGGCCGAGCGCGCGCAGCTCGCGCGTGGTCGCGCCCGGCATCGCCGCCTCGACATTGATCAACAGGCCTTGATTGAAGCGCCAGCGCGGCGCGTCACAGGCCGCCTGCGGCTGTTGCCGGTAGACCAACATGCGTACCAAGGTCTGCAGATGTCCCTGCGGCTGCATATTGGCGCCCATCACACCGAAGCTCATTTGCGGCATTCCATCCCTGGTGAGGAAACCCGGGATGATGGTGTGAAACGGCCGCTTGCGCGGCGCGACGCAATTGGGACTGGCCGCATCCAGCGAGAAGGCGTGGCCGCGGTTTTGCAGCGACAGACCCCATTCCGGCACCACGACTCCTGAACCGAATCCCATGTAGTTGCTTTGAATGAAGCTCACCATCATGCCGCGCTCATCCGCGGCGGTAAGATAGATGGTGCCGCCTTTGTCCGCGTGACCCTCGCCGAACACTTGCGCACGATTCGGATCGATCAGTGCGGCGCGCCTTCTAAGATACTTTGGATCGAGCATCTCCGCCACCGAGCGGCGCATGGCGATCGGGTCGGCGACATGCGCATACGTATCGGCGAATCCCAACTTCATTGCTTCGATTTGCAAATGTTGGCCCGCGGCGCTATCCACCGCATGAGCCGCGACATCGACGTGTTGCAGAATACCGAGCGCAATGAGGGCCGCGATGCCCTGCCCGTTCGGCGGAATCTGGTGCAGCCGATGGCCATAGACATCCATGCCGATGGGCTCGACCCACTCGGACGAAAACGCCTCGAAGTCCGCGACCTGCATCGCTCCGCCGTGTATTGCCGCATGCGCCGCCGCGGCCGCCGCGATCTCGCCGCCGTAAAGAGCAGCACCTTGCGTCTGCGCGATCTTTGTCAGCGCTCGCGCCGCGCCCGGAAATACAAAGCGCTCGCCAACGCTCGGCGCGCGCCCGTCGGGCATGAACGTTTCGGCGAAGCCGGGGAAACCTTTAAGATCCGGGACGGCGGCCGCCCACTTTTCTTGAACGACCATTGGAACCGCATAACCGCGTCCGGCAATGTCGATCGCAGGGGCGAGCACATCGCCAAGGCTAAGTTTGCCGAAGCGCCGGGACAGTTCCACCCAGCCGGCCACGGCGCCGGGCACGGTCACCGAATCCCAGCCGCGCATCGGCGGCTGGCGCGCTTCTGCGCCATATTTTTTGCGAAAATAATCCAAGGTCCACGCCGCCGGCGCGCGTCCCGAAGCATTGAGGCCGTGCAACTTCTTGCCGTCCCACAGAATGCAAAAGGCATCGGAGCCCAAGCCGTTGCTGCACGGCTCCAAGATGGTCATGGCGGCTGCCGCGCCAATCGCTGCATCGACCGCATTGCCGCCCCGTTGCAGCAACGATAGGCCCACTTGGGCGGCCAGGGGATGAGAGGTGGATACCACGTTGCGCGCGAAGACAGGCAATCGCACCGAAGGATACCCTGCGCGCCAATCGAAGCTCATCGTTCTACTCGGCGGCCACCGGCGGGGCGCCGCCCCCGGAGGGCCGCCGCACCAAGAAGCACAGGGGTATCAACAAAACGCTGAGCCATGCCGAAGCATAGAACAGGTCCAGCGAGGACAAGAGATAACTTTGTCCGATCATGCTCTGCGTCATGGCGCCCGCGGCCAGCTGATCGCCAAAGCCGAACTGGTGCATGCGTGTCAGCGTTTCCTGGTAAGCCGGCGCGTACAGCGTCACCGCGTCGGCCAGCTGGGACTGATGCAGCGCTTCGCGGCGGTCCCAGAACGTGGTGATGAGCGAGGTGGCGAAACCGGCCGCGGTGATGCGCAGAAAATTCGACAGGCCCGAAGCCGAGGGCACTTTGTGCTGAGGTAAACGATCGAATTGGACGGCAAGCATGGCTACGAAGAACATGCCCATCGCCAAGCCTTGGACCAGCTGCGGCGCCACGAACACCCAATAGCTCGAGTCGGCCGTGAGCTGCGCGCGCATGAAGTAAGAAATGGCGAACAGGGCGAAGGAGCTGGCGGCGATCATGCGCGGGTCGAAGCGGCGCATCAACTGGCCCATCAGCATCGAGGTGAGGATGGCGGTGATGCCGCTGGGAGCGGACACGAGGCCCGCCCAGGTGGCGGTGTAGCCCAAATTGCTTTGCAGCCACAGCGGCATCAGCACGACGTTGCCGAAAAATACGGCATACCCCAGACAGCTAGCGAGCGTGCCGAGCGCGAAGTTGCGGGACTTGAACAGGCTCAGGTCGACAATGGGATGCGTCTCGGTCAATTCCCAGATGAGCCAGGCCGCGAAACCCACGACCGTGACGATGAGCAGCGCCACGATGGGCGTTGAATGAAACCAGTCCAGATCCTTGCCCTTGTCGAGCATGATCTGCAACGCGCCCACCCACACGAACAAGAGCGCAAGGCCAACCCGGTCGATGGGAATTTTGCGCGTCGGCGTCTCATGCGACTGCAAATTGTTCCAACACATCCAGGCGCAGAACACGCCAACCGGCACGTTGATGAGAAAAATCCATGGCCAGACGTAGTTGTCGGAAATATAGCCGCCGAGCAAGGGACCGGCGATCGGGGCCACCAATGTGGTGATGGACCAGATGGTCAAGGCTAAGGTGCGCTTATGGGGGCCGAACACGTTGATGAGCAGGGCCTGACTGCCCGGGATCATGGGCCCGGAGACCGCGCCCTGCAGCACGCGAAACGCGATCAGCGAGGGCAGGCTCCAGGCGAGCCCGCATAACAAAGAGGCAATGGTAAAGAGCGCCACCGAGAAGACGAACGTGCGCACCACGCCGAAGCGCTGCATGAGCCATCCAGTCAACGGCACGCTCACTCCGTTCGCCACCGCGAAGGAGGTGATCACCCAGGTCCCTTGATCGGTGCTGACGCCCAAGTTGCCGGCGATGGTGGGAATGGACACATTCGCGATGGACGTGTCGAGGACCTGCATAAAAGTCCCCAACGCCAGGGCCACCGCGGTGACGGCCTTGCGCCCGCCGAGCAGCGCCGGCGCGGCGCCAATGCTGGCGGCATTCCCGCTCACGGGCGGGCGGCCAACATCAGCGCGCCCTCGGCAGCGCGTGTTTTATTGCGGCTGAGCCTCGCCGGTTCCTGCGCATGCGGACCGGCATTGTCCGCGATGATGGCGGCGATCCGGGTATCGACGGTCGGATCATCGCCGGCGCTGACCTGCTTCGGCAAAGGCACATTGCGCACGGCGGTCGACATGAGCGGCCCCGATGCATTGTGCAAGTCGACCCGCACGGTGGTCGAGAGCCCGATGCGCAGCGGATGCGCCTTGAGTTCACTCGGATCCAAGAGGATGCGCACCGGCACGCGCTGCACGATCTTGATCCAATTGCCGGAGGCATTCTGCGAGGGCAACAGCGCAAACGCGTTGCCGCTGCCGGCGGCGATGCCGGCCACATGCCCGTGATACGTAACCTGGTGCCCGTACAAATCGGTCCGGACCGTGACCGGTTGGCCGGCGCGCATCCGCTCGAGCTGCACTTCCTTGAAGTTCGCATCCACCCACACGTTCTCGAGCGGCACGACCGCCAGCAACGGCGAGCCGGCCGCAACCCGCTGGCCGACCTGCACGGAACGTTTGGCAATGACGCCGCTCACCGGCGAGACGAGCTCGGTGCGATGCAGGGCAAGCGCGGCGTTGCGCACCGCGGCCGCGGCCGCCATGACTTGCGGATGATCCGCAATGGTGGTGCCATCGATCTGCGCCACAGTCTGGCTCAATTGCTCTTTAGCCGCCGCGACATTTGCGCGCGTCGTCGTCACCGCATCACGCGCATGCGAGAGCTCTTCGGCGGAAATGGCGCCGTCGGCGATCAAGCTGCCGCGGCGCTGTAAATCATCATCGGCGGTGCGCTCGGCCTGTTCGCGCTGCGCGATCTGCGCCCGCAATTCCTGGCCTTGGGCGAACAGGCCGCGCACTTGACGCACTGCGCGCGCCAGGTCCGCCTCGGCATTCTGCTCGGCGATTTTCGCATCCGCCGGATCGAGCTCGAGCAGCGCCTGGCCGGACTGGACGAACTGCGTATCGTCCACATTGAGCGCCAGCACGGTGCCGGGGACTTCGTTGGTCACCTGCACGACGTCGCCATTCACGTAGCCGTCATCGGTGCTTTCAAAATAGCGGCCGTCAAAGAACCAATAGCCGCCATAACCCACCCCCCCGAGCAGGACCACGGCAGTCAGAGCGAATAACCCCAAGCGCCGCGCGCGGCCGGGAGCGTGCGGCTTCGATGCAGGCGCGGCGGCGGCCGCGGGTGTCGCGGAGGGCGCGGGCAGTGCGGCGGTCCCGGGAGAAGTCTCGTTGGAATCTTTGCTGTTCATGGCGTTACCCGTGTCAAAACTTGAGCGGAATTCGGTGTGGTACTGAAATTCAAGTCGCGCGCATCGAAGCTGCCGCCGATGGCGGAGAGCAGGGTCACGCGTGCCACGGCTTGATTCGCGACGATGTCGACCATCGTTTGGCGCGCGGTGAGCACTTGAGTCTCGGCATTGAGTACCGCGAGATAACTGGCGAGCCCCGCGCGATAGCGCTCCTCAGCCAGCTTGTAGGCAGCTTCGTTGGCCTCCAAGGTCTGCTGCTGTTCCACGCGTTCACGCGCCAAGGCATCGATGCGCGTGAGCTGATCCGCCGTCTGCTGCACGGCGCGCAGCACCGTGTCGTTGTAGCCGGCGATCGCGGCGTCCAACTGCGCCTCGCTGCTCTTGTACTGCGCCCGCAGACGCCCGCCATCGAAGAGCGGCAGCGAGATAAAGGGACCCGCGCCGTAGCCGCGCGCATTCCATTGCACCAGATTGTTGAGGCCAAAGGCACCGATGCCGGCGAGCGCCTTTAAATTGATATCGGGGTAAAACGCGGCACGATCGGCGAGCCGCTGCGAGTCCGCCGCCTGGATGTTCAACCGCGCGGAGAGCACATCCGGCCGGCGCGCCAGCAAGTTGATGGGCAAAGCCGTCGGCACCGGCAGTGCCGCATCGAGGTTCAATACCGGGCGTCGAATCGAGGCGTAGGCATCCGCACCCTGCCCGCTCAGCGCGGCCAGCTGGTGCACGGCAAGATCCGCCGCGGCTTGCGCTTGATCGCGCGCCACGTGGGCCTGCGGCAGCTGGCCTTCGGCTTGGCGCAATTCGAGCTGGGTATCGACGCCCGCGGCGACGCGGCGGCGCGTGATGGCGACGATGTTTTCGCGCTGCGCCGCCGAGCGCTCGGCGATGTCCGCCAAGGCGTTTTCGCGATACAGCTCCACATAGGCCTGCGCAATGGCCGTGCCCAGCAAGAGCTTCGCGTTCTCGACGTCCAGTTCCGCGGAATGACTTAGCGCCTGTGCGCTACGCACGGCGTTTGCCTGCTTTCCAAAGAAATCGAGCTCCCAACTTAAGCTGGCGCCCGCCTGCCCCTCCCAAAAGGTGTGTCCGGCGAGCGGCGGCGGAATGACGAAGTTCTCGGGCGCGCGTTGATACAAGGCGCTCGCATCCAGGTTCGCAGAGGGCAGCCGCTTCGATTGTGCAATTTGCGAACGGGCCAAGGCATCCGCCACGCGCGCCTGCGCCTGGGCCAGGTTCGGACTGTCCTTGAGCCCCAAGCGAATCAAGCTGTCGAGCTGCGGATCGTCGAAGGACTTCCACCAATCCTCGGGGACCGGTTCCACAGCCGCGCCGGTCAAGCCTACGCGCGTGTTGCCGAGCGCCGCGGGGTGCGCCGACTCCTTCGGCGGCAGTACGCATCCTGTCAGGAGGACGCCGAAGAGCAATACTGTGTTCTTGAATGACATGAATTACGCCTCGGCGGCCACCCTGCTCGGATCGACATGCGCTTGCAGCGTGGTATTGAGCTTGACCAACAGGCGCAGAAGTTCCTGAACCTCGGCCTTGCTGAAGCCGGTCAGGAGTTCGTTGAGCTTGTCGACGACCAGGGGGATGATCGATTCAATCGTCTCGCGGCCGGCCGGCGTCAGCTGCAATTCCACTTTGCGGCGATCACGATCGCGGCGTACGCGCTCTAGCAAGCCGCGCTCGGCGAGCTGGTCGATGACGCGGGTGAGCGCGCCGCTGTCGTGACGAAATTGCGCGCAGATGGTTTTCGGATTCACTGCGATGCCATCGCGCAGGGCTGACATCACGACGTATTGGATGAAGCTGAAGCCGCGCTGCTCGATCACCGGCTCCATGATGTCGAGCATCAGGGAATGCGCGCGTTTCACGAGATATCCAACGTTCAGCTGCGCCTTGTAGGTGGAGACCTGATAATGCTGCTTGGACATTTAATGCCTCGGCAATTACTGCTTCGGCAGGCATTATGCGCCGATCAATACCGCTGTCAAGCTGCGGGAAAACGCATTTAAATCCGATGCTTACTGATGAAATGGTGCTGCGCGAACCGGGCTGCCTGATACCAAAAAGGCATTAGCTGATAGCTAAATCAACGTTGTCGCCAGGTCGGCGCTAGTCGATGGGTTTTGGGCCGCTCGCGGGTTGGGCGCGCGTGGCGGCAGGCGTGAGCAGGACCTTCGCAGTTCCGAGTATTTTGATCGGTGACAGGCCACGCGTACTTCCGTCCCGGATTGCAATCTCGACGTCTCGCGCTTGGTTGGGCGGCACCAACGCAGCGGATAGTCCATGTTGGTCGAAGACCGTCGTACAGACGGCTCTGAGGCAATCCTGCACAACAAGATAGTAGCCGTAGTCGGTCAATGTGTACGTCGCGGAGTCGTTGTAAAGCCGCGCCACAACCCTGCCGATGCTGTCGCGATCCACTCCAGCTTCGGCGCGTATTTGATCGAATCGAATTTCCTCCACGCGTATGCGGTTTTTTGCCTCCGGATCCGCCTTGTCCAAATTCTCGATATGAAAGCGCTCGAAATCCACGGGCTTTTGCTCAACCGCCGGGGGCACCGCGGCTCCAGGCGCAATCGGTTCTCCGCGCTTTGCAATGACGACGATGGCGACGATCGCGAGAATGGCGACGCCAATGGCGGAGAGGCTAAACGCTCGAGTTTTCGGAAAAAGAAACGCCAGCGCAATCAAAATCAAGACCACGATCCATAGCATTGCCTCTATTTTCATTCGAGATCATGTGTCGCGACGATAGCCCTGGCCGTATTCCTGATACGAGATTCCGAATGCCGCAATCAACATGCCCACGCCTCGGCAAACGGTTGCTATTGAACGGGCGACCGCGGCAAAATCTCGACGGCCGCGTGTCGTTGCCGTAACAACTACCATGATTGAGCCCGCGCCGATGCGGCCGAGGCCGCGTGCTGCATTGGCTATTCGGTTGCGCCAGCCAACATTGCCGCTTCCCATCAGGAGAGTGCCTGTCGCGCCCGCTCGCAGCCAACGCCGCATCATCCACTTCAGTGAGGCGCGGCCGCGAGGTATCGATTCGTAAGCCAGCGCGCCGGGGCTGCATTTGATGTCAAATCCGCGAGCGCGCAACGCGCGAAAAAACACCACGTCCTCGCCGCCGATGGCATTCAGAGCCTCGTCGAAGCGTACGCCGGATGCGGCAATCGCGGCCATTCTCATCATCACGTTGCCGGTATAACCCGCTATATCATTGGAGTCCGTGCAGCGGTGATGGAAGAAATCCCCCGCGACGATCCATCGAGGCGGCGGGACCTCGAATCGCGGCTCAAGAGGTCCAACGATGATGGCATTACCCGGCTCTTTAAAGCAGTCGACCATCGATTGCAGCCACCGATCGCTCGGAATCTCATCATCATCCAGGAACGCAAACAGGTCGGCTTGCGAGGCGAACGCCAAATGCAGAGCGCTGTTGCGGGCACTGGAAAGCCCTCTTTTCGGCTGGTTCAGGCTGGAGAGCTTGAAACGGCCGCTGGTGGCGTAACTTTTGAGTACTTTGGCCGCCGACGCGCCGGCGTCGTTATCGACCACTGCGACGGTCAGGTCCTCGTCACGCACCGTTTCGAGCAGTTGAGTATCCAACCCCTGCAAGAGGTCGCGCAGTCCGTCGGGATTTTTGAACGTGCAGATGCACACAGCTACTGTGGTCAAAGGACAGGCACAGGCAATACATCCGTATACGGCTCCACTTCGCTTGATTTCAAAAAATCGCTCCAAGTAACCAGTTGTACCCGGCCGGTGCCGGCGTTGATTGCACTCATTCACGCGGTGCGGAAGGTTGTGCTGTTTCCTGGCTCCATTATACGGAATCCTTGGTTTTTTTTTCCAGGATCGTTTTACCCGGCATCTAGCTGCATTCCCCTTCGCTGCCGCAGCAAGTCGCCACTCCTATCTGCGATTTGCCATTGATTTGCCGCTGCAATGCCCGCAGCATTGGTGGCTGGTCCAGGCCCAGGAATTCCAGCAATGAGAGCGACCGTTAGCGTAGATCAGCTCAAGATCGACAAGGCTCTATACGAGTTTGTCAACGACGAAGCCATCCCCGGCAGCGGCATACGAGCGCAGGCGTTTTGGAGCGGGTTTGCCGCACTGGTCCGCGCGTTCGCGCCTCGCAACGCCGCGCTGCTGCGTCGACGAAATGAGCTGCAGGCGAAGATTGACGCCTGGCATCGCCTCAATCCCGGCCCTGACTTCGATCGATCGAAATACAAGGCGTTCCTGCGCGACATTGGATACTTGGTTTCCGAGAAGGAAGCATTCTCAGTCAGCACATCGAACGTCGATGCGGAGATCGCCCACATTGCCGGCCCGCAGTTGGTGGTGCCGGTCAGCAATGCCCGCTATGCGCTGAATGCCGCCAACGCGCGCTGGGGGAGCTTGTACGATGCGCTTTACGGGACTGACGTCATCCCCGAGGATGGCGCGCCTCGCGGCGGCAAGTACAACCCGCAACGCGGCGCGAAGGTCATCGCCTTCGTGCGCGATTTTCTAGATGAACACTTCGCCCTCACCGACGGCTCGCATCGCGATGCGGTGAGCTACCGTGCGGGAGGCAGCGGGCTTCAAGTCCAATTGAAAAACGGCAAGTCCACGCATCTAAAAGATCCGGCCTCCTTCAGCGGCTTCCAAGGCGAAAGCGGCTCGCCGACGGTTCTCTTGCTGATTCACCACGGCCTGCACGTGGAACTGCACGTGGACCGTACTCACTATATCGGCCGCGACGATCCGGCCGGCATCAGCGACGTCGTGCTGGAAGCGGCGATAACGACCATCCAAGATTGCGAGGATTCGGTCGCCGCCGTCGACGCAGACGACAAAGTCCACGTTTATCGAAACTGGCTGGGATTGATGACGGGCAGTCTCGAGGCGCGTGTCGAGAAGGGCCACAGCCCGATCATCCGGCGCTTGAATTCAGATCGCCGCTACCAAACGCCGAGCGGTAAGAATCTGATCCTCTCGGGGCGAAGTCTCATGTTGGTACGCAATGTGGGACATCACATGCTTACCCGTGCGGTAACACTGGACGGAGCGCCGATTCCAGAGACCCTCATCGACGCGGCCGTGACCGTGTTGATTGCAGTGCATGACCTTCGCAGCGAGGGTGCACAGCGCAACTCTCGCGCCGGATCTGTCTATGTCGTCAAACCCAAAATGCATGGGCCTGAGGAAGTCGCCTTTGCGGATGAGCTTTTTGGCGCGGTTGAGGATCTTCTCGGGCTGCCGCGCAATACGGTGAAAATCGGCATCATGGACGAGGAACGCCGCACCAGTGTGAATCTCACGGAATGCATTCGCGCCGCTCGCCAACGCGTCGCCTTTATCAATACCGGCTTTCTCGACCGCACCGGCGATGAAATCCACACGTCCATCGAGGCCGGAGCCGTGCCGCGAAAGAGCGAACTCAAAAAAGCTGTTTGGCTCGATGCCTATGAACGGCAAAACGTCGACATTGGATTGGCCTGCGGACTGCGTGGCCACGCGCAAATCGGCAAAGGCATGTGGGCCATGCCTGACCTGATGGCCGACATGCTGAAATCCAAGATAGCGCACCCGCTGGCCGGCGCGAACACGGCCTGGGTGCCCTCACCCACCGCTGCGACCTTGCACGCCCTGCATTATCACAAAGTCGATGTCGCTGAAGTGCAAACCAAGCTTGCCAAGCGGACCCGGGCTTCCCTGGACGAGATTCTGACGCCCTCGCTGGTCGCCGCGCCGCAGTGGAGCCCTTCGGAGGTCGAGGAGGAGCTCAACAACAACGCGCAAAGCATCTTAGGCTACGTGGTGCGCTGGATAGACTCCGGCGTAGGCTGTTCCAAGGTTCCCGACTACTACGACGTGGCGCTGATGGAAGACCGGGCCACCTTGCGAATCTCGAGTCAGCATGTCGCCAATTGGCTGCTGCACGGCATCTGCTCCCGCGAACAGGTGATGACGGCGCTGAAGAACATGGCCCGGGTGGTGGATCAACAAAACGCATCGGATCCGGCTTATCGGCGCCTTGCAGAGAATTTTGAAAGCAATGTGGCCTTCAACGCGGCTTGCGATTTGATTTTCCAGGGGCGCGAACAGCCCAACGGCTACACCGAGGTTATTTTGACCGCCCGCAGAATCGAGCGAAAGGCGCAAGCCGCTTAACGCGGCGCAATCTCTCCTATGCACCCAGTTGAGATGCCAGTTCCAGTGTCGTGCGGCAGGACAGATCGACCGACATCCTTGGGGTGCTTTCGCTGAGCCCGGGATGCTCCTCAGGCCGCGCAATGAAGGCGGTTCGCAAGCCACTCTCGGCCGCCGCCCGCAAATCGCTGCCGTGAGCGGCGCACATCATGCACTCGCCGGGGTCCAGCGCAAACGCGTCTGCCGCGGCAAGATAAACCGCGGCTTTGGGCTTGAAGTCTCGCGCAGTATCGGCGCCGAGTATCGCATCCCAACGAAAATCGTTCCGCCGTGCCAAATCGCACATGAGCGCGGTGTTGCCATTGGACACGGGGGCGATGAGGAAGCGCTGCCGCAGCCTCGCCAGAGCGGGCTGCACATCCGGCCACGCGTCCAGGCGATGCCATGCCAGGGTGAGCTCGTTCAAGTCCGCTTCCGCGAGTTCATCGATGCCAAATCGCGGCAGAATCCTCCTCAGCGTTTGACCATGCAGCACGTCGAGCTTGGTATAGGCGAGGCGGCCCGAGCGCACCTCTTCCATGGCCGGTTGATATTGCTCGCGCCAGGCATCGGCGAGAGCCAGCCAGTCGCACAAGAATCCCAGCGGCTTCAATACCGATTCCGCTTCGCGCGCGACTCCGGATCTCCAGTCAACCAGCGTGCCGAAGACATCGAAGAACAGCGCCTTGACGCCGCTCGCACTCACTGACTATCGCGAGTCCTGCGGCAGCCTTGCGATGACGCCGCCCTTCATGACGAAGGCGACACGCTCCACGGCCGTGATGTCCTCCAATGGAGAGCCGGGCACGGCGATGATGTCGGCAAAATAGCCGGGCTTGAGTTCACCGATTTGGCCCGCCCAGCCAAGCAAGCGTGCGCCGTTGATCATGTCCGCCTGCAGGACGGCCAGCGGTTTCATCCCATACTTCACCATCAACTCAAGTTCTCGTGCCTGAGTTCCGTGGGGGAAAGGGCCTACATCGGAGCCGACGGCAAACGGTATGCCCGCTGCAATCTGCCTTTTGAACTCCTTGATCTTGTATTCAAACATCGGGCGCTCGCGCTTCGCCCCCGCCTCCGACGCATTCATGAAATACTCGAAAATGGCAAAGGTTGGAACCGCCGGAATGTTTTTTGCCTTCATGATCCGCATGGTCTCATCGCTCAACTGGGTTGCGTGATCGATGGAGGCCACGCCCGCCTGAGCGGCGTACAGGCATCCGGGTTCTCCCATGGCATGTACCGCGACATTGCCGCCAAAACGCGCCGTCTCGTCGATGGCCGCCTTGAGTTGGGCGACGGTGTATTGATAGGGCGTATGCAGCACGCCGTCACGCATTGAATCTGGGCCCGTCTCGTACATTTTGACGAAATCGGATCCTTCCTTGTGCTGCTGTCGAATCGCGGCGACGATCTCATCGGCGCTGTTGGCATAGGTTGCATTCGACAAGACCTGCTGCGCCGGATTGAAGCGATTGGCGTCTTCGTGGCCGCCGAGAATATCGATCGCGTTGCCGGAGATCCGCAGCCGTGGTCCCGGAATCAAGCCCTTGTTGATGGCATCTCGAACCGCGGTGTCCGCGGATCCCGCGCCTTCGGTGCCCATATCCCGTTCCGCCGTGAAGCCCGCCATCAAGTCATCTCTTGCTGCGAGAACCGCCAGAACCGTCCGTTGCGGCACCGATTCCTCGACCGTTTGCAAGTCTTCGGCCCCCGGATGGAGAAACAGATGAATATGAGCATCGATCAGACCCGGCAACAGCGTGGTGTCGCCCAGGTCGATCACTTGCGCGCCGGCCGGATGCGACACGGCGGCGCCCACGGCGGTGATGCGCTCGCCGACGACCAAGACTTCACCCGGCGTGATCACGCGCCCGGTGTCGATTTCCAGCAAGTGCGCTGCATGCAGCACAATGGGATGCGGTGCGGCCTGCTGCGCGAACAGCTGCGAATAGCCCGCCAGCGTCAGTGCCAGCGTCCAACCGAACACATATTTCGCTTTCTCGATCGCGCTGACGATCAGCGTTTTACATGCGCTAGCCATGAATAAATCTCCGGGTGGCTGGTAGTCAATTCAACGGCGGGAACTTCGACGGGGGGTGTCGATTCTTGGTCGCCTGCTCGTAGGCGTAGGCAAATTTTATCAGCGTGCCTTCGCTGAAGCTGTCGCCGAGAAATGTGAGTCCCGCCGGCAGCACGTCGTAGGTGTATCCCATGGGCACCGTGATTGCCGGAAAACCGGACTGCGGCGACAAGACCTGGCTGTTGTCTCCCGCGGGACTCTTGTCATCGCCCACTTTGCGCGGAGCGTTGCTCCAGGTGGGATAGACGATCGCCTGCACTTTGTATTGCGTCATCGCCGCGTGGATCGCCGTGCGAAACGCGATCTTCTTGTTGTTATGGTAGACATCCGGGCAAAGGGTGTGGTCCGCTTCGCTCGCGGCTTTGGCGGCGGCCGTTTGTTTCAGGCGGTCTTCGATGTAAGGAAGGTATAGGCCGGATTCGATGATCTGCGCCAGATTACTGTAAGGCGCCCCCTGTCCATGCTTCGCCAGATAGTGATTCAGATCGGATTGAAAATCGCCGCAGTAGATATCCTTGGTCAGTTCATCGAAATTCGGAATCACGAAGGGATCGACGATTTCCGCCCCTCGCGACTTCAAATCCCGAATCGCCTTCTCGGTCAGCGCTTTGATTTGAGGATCTGTGGTCGGCGAATCCAGGTAGGGACGAAATACACCGATTCGAGCGCCGCGCAGTCCGTTCTTATCCAGAAACGTCTTGTAAGACTTCGGAATGTGGCCCTCGGAATTCTTGGTGATGGGATCTTCGGGGTCATACCCCGCAACGACGTCGAGCATCGCCGCCGCATCTTCAACGGTACGCACGATCGGGCCGCCCACATCGGCGCTGAGGAACAAGGGAATGATCCCGTCGCGGCTGGTGAGCCCGATGGTTGGGCGAATCCCAACGAGGGCATTATGCGATGAGGGTCCGCGTATCGAATTCCCCGTGTCCGTGCCAAGTCCAACGGCACCGAAATTCGCGGCCACCGCTGCAGCTGTTCCGCCGCTCGACCCTGCCGGCACCACTTCGAGGTTATAGGGGTTGCGCGTGATGCCGGCAATCGAACTCACGGTTTCGTAAGGGCTGAAGGCCCATTCCGCCATGTTGGATTTTGCGAGAATGATGGCGCCGGCGTCGCGAAGACGGCGAACCATGAAGGCATCGGTGGATGGAACGAATCCCTTCATCGCCAGCGAGCCGCCGGTGGTCTGCAAATCCGTCGTGTCGTAATTGTCTTTGACGATGATGGCGATGCATTGCAGTCCACGGATTGTGCGGGTGAGTTTGAATTCGGCATCAAACTTGTCGGCCTCAGCCAGCGCATTCGGATTGAGCACGACCAGGGAATTCAAGCGCGTACTCTGATCGTATGCGCGGATGCGGCTGAGATACCCGTCGACGATCTGATGACAGTTCACCCGGTGTTCGCGAAGGGCTTGCTGAGTCTCGGCGATGGTTGTTTCGGTGATTTCAAAGCGCCCATCTGCTCTCACCGGAGCCGACAGAGCAGCAATGCCGGTCGCTAGAACGGCCGCGCCGCATGCCAGGCATGTGCAAAGAGTCATGGGCCACATCTCCGGTAGCTCTTGTTAAGGGGCGACCAGTATAGCCTCGCGGTAATTGAACTTGGACACGGCGCGGCCGGTCCCAATCAGCATAGGCTGCCGCGCGAGCCGGTGGTTGTTGGTTGCCGGAAGACATGCCTTAAATGGCTAAAAAAAGTGGTGAAATATCCGTATGTTATACCCTCTTCTTGAGAATTCACTGCGATTGCCGTTGGCTATCGTGTGCGTCTTGCTGGCGAGCTGCGACGATCATGACCACGGTTGTTTCGGATGCGGTCATTTCACGCCTACCGAGTTTTCCTCAGGCGTTGTCAGCGCCGATTTCAACGGCGATGGCTTCGCTGACGTGGTCGCGCTCAGTACCGTTCTTCCGCCCGTTTCGGCGAGCCCGTCCAACATCCAGGCGTATTTGTCCAGCGCTGCCGGGGTCTTCGCGGCTCCGGTTGCCACCGCAGATGGATTTAAAGCTCTGTATCTGGCCAGCGCCGACCTCAATGCTGACGGGTTATTGGACTTGGTCTCGGCGAGCTTCGATGACGGTACGCTCAATGTGTTCTTCAACAGCAAGACCAACCCCGGCACCTTCAATCCGGCGGTCGCGCTTGATTCTCCGGGCGCCTCTCAGGTTGCGATCGCGGATATGAACGGCGATGGCTTGCCCGACTTGGTGTCCGCCGATTTCAACGTGTCGCTGTTCGTGCAGACCTCTGCGGGGACCTTCGCTGCACCCATCAGCCTTTATAGCGGCGGCGCCAATTGGGTCGCGCTCGGCGATCTCAACGGCGACGGCGCTGCCGACGTCGCGCTGACCGACAATGTAGGCGTCAAGGTTCTTATGCACACCGGCGCCGCCTCGGCGACGACCTACGCCGCACCTGTCACCGTCTTTACGCAGTCCCCCAACTTCAACGTGGTCGGCGGCAACCTCATTGCGATCGCCGACGTCGATGGCGACGGGCTCAACGATCTACTCATCACCGACCCCGGCCCCGCCGGCGGAATGTCGCCGGCTGTTTACGTGTTGCTGCAAGATCCTGCGAATCACGGCACATTCCTGAGTCCCGTCGCCTACGCGATCGCTACTCAGGATCGGCCGCAATCCATCGTCGTCAAGGATCTCGAGGGAACCGGCAAGATCGACATCGTTATCGGCGCACGCCGGTCGGTCACGGTGCTGCTGCACGATCCGGCCAACCCCGGCAAGTTCCTGCCCGCGAGCATTTACCCGGCGGCGGACGCCGACGAAATTGCCGTGTCGGACATCAACGGCGATGGCAAGCTCGACATCGTGGTCAGCAATGGTGTCACCTATCCGATGCAAGGCGGAGTTTCCACCACGCACCCGGGTGTATTGCTGCAAAGTGCGGCTACACCGGGCACTTTCGGGCCGCTTCAAGACCTACCGTAGAGGGCCCGGAGCCTTGGACGCATTGGGCGGATGCCCCAGGCTCAAATTGCATTCCATCGCCAGGTTATGTCATCAAGCGTCCCCTCATCCTCAAGCGTGTAGGAAAAATCCGTCAGATAACGTAGCAAAAAACAATTTCACCGTTCGCTAGAATCCGCTCCAAAGATTCCTTCTTCGCACAAGAAGAAATATTTTGGCGAAGAACAACAGTAGGGGTGAAATCAATGAGCGTGAAAGATCTGTCAAAGGACCTCGAGTCCTCCGCGGCGCCTGCCGTTAGTGCAAATCGTCGTGAGGTCTTGATCGCCTTAGGTGTCGGCATGACCGTGCCGTTGTTCGGCTGCGGCGGAGGTGGAGGCGGAGGGTCGGCTGTCGCACCTCCCCCGTCCGCGCCGCCACCGCCCCCACCGCCGCCGCCGACGCTGGACATCACGCCGACAGTGACTTTTGACGCGACCGCAACCAATGGCCTGACGACAAATTACGCCTATTTGACCGGCTCCTCGGCCGTCAATCCTGCATTTACTTTCAGCGGCGCCGCGCCTTCTTTGATCAAGCAGCTGGGTCCGCAAACTCCGCGGATCAACATGGTCAGCGCGGCCAATTCAAACGCGGATACACTTTGGCCGGGCACGATCTACACGACTTTCTACCACACGGGCACTGCGCTCGACGTCATGCAATACGGTATCGGCGACAACGTGATGGTGTATATCAACGACACCTTCGTCGCACGCTACGGCCTGGCATGGACGAGCGGAACCGCACAGGGCGGCGGCGCAAGCACCATTACATTGGCGGCCTCCTCGTCCACAGTCTCTGGTTATTACAACCAATACTATGTGCGGATCTCAGGCGGAACCGGCGTGCTCAATGAAGTAAAGCAAGTGACGGGCTACGACGGCACAACGTTCATCGCCACCGTTGACTCCGCGTGGACTACGCCCCCCGACAGCACCACGCAATACGTCGTCCAAGAAGGCACTCAGCCCTTTGTCCTGGATGGCCCCACGGGTTCGCTCAAGTACCTGCATTTCAGATGGAATGTTTCCGGACAACGCAAGATCACCATTGAGCAGGCAATCTTTGCCGGTGTCAGCTCGGACGGAAGCATTGCGCCTGCGCCGCTTGTCGCGACAACACCGTTCATGGCAATCGGCGATAGCTTCTGGGAGGGCGACGCCGGCCCAAACAATACTGCGAATCTGATCGATATCTTTGCCGCGGCCTTGAACTGGCAGACGATCAATCTCGGTAAAGGGGGTACCGGTTTCATCGGCACTATTGCGGAGCGCTTGAACTTTCAAGATCAAATCGCGCCTCCCGCAGAGGCTTGGCGGGTATCGCTCACGGCCACCGGCGGCACCTTCACGATCAGTGTGCTTTATAACAGCGTTACCAGCACCACCACGCCGCTCGCCTTCAATGCGGGTCAATCTGACATCCAAACTGCGCTGAATGCTCTGGCCAATGTTGCGTCGTCCGGCGGCTCGTTCACTGTGGCACGCGGCGATTTCGGGACGCCGCTGATATTCGTCGGTCACGCAATACCTGGCGCGACCTTGAGTGTCGACAGCAGCCAGCTGACGGGTGGGGCAATTACCGTCTTGGGCGCGTACCTGGGCGACGTGGCCGAAAACGTGCCTACCGACTCGACCGGCAATGCCTTGCCGTTTTTCCTGCTGGTGTCGGAATCAGGAAACGACACCGCCTATACCGATGCGCAGGTGCAATCGGCGGCGAGCTACGTTGCGCAACAAATTGTCGCCCGATTCCCGACCGCGAGCACCATATTTGTCGGCGTGCTTGGTGATTGCAGCGCGAATACAAGCTTGATCGGCGCGCACGATGTTTCCCGCAATGCCGCCATTGCGGCGGCAGCGGCTCTTCTGCCGAAGATCAACGGAAAAGTGCCTTTTGTCGACACCTACGCCGCCGGCGTCGGCGCGCCAAAGCTCATCAATGGACTCGGCACTGTGGCAAACCCACAGCCTGGGACCAACTCCAATTTGAAGAGCATTACCCTGCCCGGCCACCCGACCGGAGCGGGCGCGGAATTCCTGGCAAACTGGTTGGCGCCGCAGGTGCAGAGCCTAGTGGGCTAGCACGGCGATCGGCGATACCGCTGGGCTGCGGCTATGGCCGCGGCGGATTCGACGCGACTGACCGAAGCATGTATACTGCGCCCAGCTTAAAACAGGTTGGTGCTCGGTCAGTGCCACCTTTAGCTCGCGGTCCGTCTTCGACGACTTCGTTTTTTTTACCCTCCTCGCTGCTGACCGCTGCGGACGCCTAAGGCTCCGTCGTGCGAGTCCACTTTTTCAAAAAGGTTTAATAATGTCATTTTCCGATCTCGGGCTATTGCCCGAATTGATGCGTGCTGTCGCCGATAAAGGTTACGACACGCCCTCTCCAATTCAGATTCAGGCCATACCTGCGGTGCTCGCGGGCCGGGACGTTCTCGCCGGCGCACAAACCGGCACCGGTAAGACGGCCGGCTTCGTGCTGCCCATTCTGCAATTGCTCGCCGCCGATCAGGCGAACGGCAGCAGCCGAGCGCCGCGTGCGCTGGTGTTGACGCCAACCCGCGAACTGGCGGCGCAGGTCGCGCAAAGCGCGCGCGACTATGGGAAATATATGCAGCTGCGCACCTATCAGGTGTTTGGCGGCGTGAGCATCAATCCGCAGATCAGTGCCTTGCGCAGCGGCTGCGACATCTTGGTTGCCACGCCCGGGCGGCTGCTCGATCTTGCGCAGCAGCGCGCCGTGGACCTGTCAAAGGTGCAGATACTGGTGCTCGATGAAGCCGACCGGATGCTCGACATGGGTTTCATTCCCGACATTCGCCGGATCATTAAATTGTTGCCGCAGAAACGCCAGAATCTTCTGTTCTCCGCCACCTATTCGGACGATATCCGCGGATTGGCTGAGCGCCTGCTGCACAATCCCTTGTCGGTGCAGGTCGCCCCGCGCAACGCGCCGATCGAGCTGGTCGAGCAGCGCGCATACCGGGTGCAAAAGGAACAGAAAAGGCATCTGTTGGTGCATCTGATTCAGGAAGGTCAGTGGCGTCAAGTGCTGATCTTCACCCGCACCAAGCACGGCGCCAATCGCCTGACGCAGCAATTGGAGGGCGCCGGCATTCAGGCCGCGGCCATCCATGGCAACAAGAGTCAGGCTGCCCGGGTCAAGGCACTGGACATGTTCAAACGCGGTCAGGTCACCTGCCTCGTCGCCACCGAAGTTGCGGCTCGCGGCCTCGACATCAAAGAGTTGCCGCAAGTGGTCAACTACGAATTGCCCAATGTGCCGGAAGACTACGTGCATCGCATCGGCCGCACCGGTCGCGCCGGCGCCAACGGCGAGGCGATCTCGTTGGTGTCGTCCGATGAGTCGGGATTGTTGCGGGACATCGAACGGGTTCTGAAGCGCAGCATTCCGACGCTGCCGACGCCCGTGTTCAAGATCGTGGAATCCGCCTCGCCGGCGCCGTCTCGCGAAGGCCGCCCTGCGCAGGCACACGGTCGACATGGGGGCCAGAATCATCATGGCGGTGGACGCAGGGATGGAAACAACGACCGCCGCGATTCGCGCCGGCCGCCGAGTTCCGGCGCGCGCTCGAACACGGGCACGGGATCCGGTTCGGGAACGCGAAGCTTCGGCCAGTCGCGAGGTCGTATCCGCTAGGACAATTTTGGAACCAGGTCGCGCAGATAGTGCGCGAATTCAGGACCCAGGCTCGGATGCTTCAAGCCGTACTCGACGGTGGCTTGCAAGTATCCGAGCTTGCTGCCGCAGTCATAGCGCTTGCCCTCGAACTCGAAGGAATACACGGGTTCGCGCAGCATGAGACGGGCGATGCCGTCGGTGAGTTGAATCTCGCCGCCGGCACCTTTGCCGATTTTGGCGAGGTCCTCAAAGATCGCCGGTGTCAGCAAGTAGCGCCCCACCACCGCCAGCGTTGAAGCGGCCTTTTCAGGCTTCGGCTTTTCCACAATATGCGACATTTTTCCGACGCGTGGCGCAATCGATCGCTCCAGCGTCACAATTCCATACTTGTCCGTGTCCTGCTTCGGGACATTCTGTACGCCCAGCACGCTTCCCTCGTGCTTGTCGAAAACATCAACCATCTGTTTGAGGCATGAGACTTTTGCATCGATCAGATCGTCCGCCAGATGCACCATGAACGGCGCATCCCCGACCACAGGCCGCGCGCACAGCACCGCATGGCCCAATCCCAATGGCGCGGGTTGACGGATGTATACGCAAGAAGCCCAGCTGGGCAGAATTCCGCGCAACGTATCGAGCAGATCTTGTTTTCCCTGCGCCTGCAGCACGGCCTCGAGCTCGGGATTCGAGTCAAAGTGATCCTCGATCGCGCGCTTCGAGCTACCGGTGATGAAGATCAAGGTATCGGCACCCGCCGAGAGCGCCTCGTCCACCGCGTACTGAATGAGCGGCTTGTCCACGATCGGAAGCATCTCCTTCGGACTCGCCTTGGTGACGGGTAAGAACCTCGTGCCGCGTCCGGCAACGGGAAAAACAACTGCTTTTACTGGATGTGTCATGCATAAAGCATAACGGATTTC
>DATHFB010000163.1:0-2967 GCA_035318305.1 Steroidobacteraceae bacterium
CGCTCAGTGGCGGGTATGAACCCCGACATCACATTGAGCATGGTCGTCTTGCCCGCGCCGGTGCCCCCGGAAATGACGACGTTGAGCCGGCCGATTACGATTGCCCTCAACACGTCGGCAAGAGGCTGGGTCAAGGTCCCAAATCGCAATAGATCGGCGACGCCCAGGCGTTCAACCGCAAAGCGCCGGATCGAAAGCATGGGCCCGTCGATGGCGAGAGGCGGAATGATGGCGTTCACGCGCGAACCATCGGCAAGACGCGCGTCGACCATGGGCGAAGATTCATCGACGCGGCGTCCGACGGCGGAGACGATGCGGTCGATGATGTTCATGAGATGCGCATCGTTGTGAAATGTGATCGTGGTGGGCTCGAGTTTGCCGCGCCGCTCCACAAACACAGACTTGGCGCCGTTGACGAGAATGTCGGAAATGGTGGGATCGCTCAGCAGCGGCTCCAGCGGCCCAAGCCCGAGCACCTCATCCTCGATGCGCCGCGCCAGCAACTGACGCTGCGGCAATGCCAGCGGAGCCCCCTGTTCCGTGAACAGGCGTTGCGTGAGCTCGCGGATTTGCGTACGCGCCTTCGATTTCTCGAGAGCAGCCAGTACGGTAAGATCCGCGATCTCGAGCAACCGATCGTAGATCCGCCGTTTCCACTCCAGTTCCAACGGCGTCAGGATGCGCAGCCGATCCGGCCCGGCCTCGGCGTCGGTCTCGATCCCCAATCGGTCCTTCAAGTTGGTGCTCATGTTCATGCTTAGTTCCGTAGGAATGATGGCAACGCCCGTCGTAACAGCCCGGGCCGCTCGACTTTTGTACCCGTCATCTGCGCGACGAGGTTTATGAGTGAACTCGTGATCCCCGCACCGCGGTCCACCTCGTACAGGGGGACGCCGGAATCACTGCTTTCGAGCGCTCGTTGATAATGGTTCGGGATGGTTTCGTCCACTTCCATGTGTAGCGCGCCGCTGATGTCATCGACCTGCAGGAGGGCATTCTTCGTATAGCGGTTAATGAGCACTTTCAGGCGCTGTGGCGCTACGCCCAATTCATCGCGCAAAATTCGGATCACGCGGGTGGCATTGCGCACATGCATGGTCGACTGCTGCAACACGATGTAGATATTCGCCGCCAGGCCAAACGCCGTCGCGGTTAGATTGTCGATCGCATGCGGTACGTCGATCACGACGTCCTGGTGGTGCCGGGCCAGGAGCCCGATGAAGGCCGATAATTTGTCGGATTGCACGTCCTTGCTAAGCACGGCGTGCTGCGCCGTCGAACAGAACAGACGCAGGCCGCTCGCATGCCGCGAGCCAAATCCTGCCAATGCGTCTTCGTCCAGCGATCCCACCTCGTCAAGGGCCTCGAGAAGGCCGCGCTGCGAGACCAAATTCAGATGGTGTGCAGTGGGCGAAAAATTCAAATCCAAGTCGACCAAAGCCGTGCGCCGCCGCGCATGCGCCGCGAGCACGTGCGCGATGTTTGCGGCGATGAACGAGCTGCCCGCACCGCCCGAAGCGCCGACGAAAGCATGAATGGTGCCCCGTCCCTGGGTTGCGCTCGCACGCAGCTCGGCGCGCACCTGCTGCAGCGTTGCGACCAGGTCGGCCTTCCCCACAGGTTCCGGCAGGAAATCCCGCGCCCCGCTGCGAATGGCCAGGCGTGTGGCATCACCGTCGCCGCCGGGTCCGACCACAATCAAAATGGGCCGGCCCTCCGCCGGTCGAGTGGCCCACGCCGACAACTCTGCAGTCCGCTTCGCCTCGAAGTGCAGCAACACGATGTCCGGCGCGAAATCGACGCCGTGGAGCGGATCGGTGTGGCCATTGGAGATCGCGTGCACACGCACGTCGAAGCCCGTCGCTCCCTGCAGATAGGCCTTCAGAGTTTGGAGGGCGCCGCTCGCGCGGCCTGCAATGAGCACCCGCGTCAACATGGTGTCAAGACTCCACTACCGTCCGCAGCGATTGTGATCCCCAGACTCTCGGCCGGCAGCGTCACGGTAAACGAAGGCGATACCGCCGTGCTCAAAAACGGAATCGCCAGAGGTATGGAGCCGGCCACGCTGACTCGCACGTAATACACACTGCTGCTCGCGGGCGTTCCGGCCAGCGCAGCGCCGTTGGCATCGAGATACTTCAGGGCCACATTGGATGCACTGAATCCGCTTACCCCCAAGAAATTCACCGCGGGCACGATCACGGGATCATTGATGGGGCAGACCGCGGCGAGTCGCGCGGCGCGTCGAGTACCTTCGTTCAACGCGGCGAGAGAATAAGTGGCGCGGCCGAATTCCAGGCAGCCGAATATCACCATCATCAGTGATGCGCCAACGATCGCAAATTCGACCGTGGCCACGCCCCGCATTTTTCTCATAGCGCCCTCATCGTGACCGAGATATTCAGTTTGAACGCGGTGGAAATGCCGCTGCCGCCCATGAACGTCGGGATGACAGCACCGAACAACGGCTGATAGCGGTAGTCCACCACCGCCACCGTGATGTATTTGTTGGGGAGGTCCGGCGACACCGTGATGTACGTGGCATTGAGCGACGGCAATACTGCGGGGGGCGTGCCCGTGATATTGCCGAAGACCGCGAGGTTCGTGGTCTGCGTAACCAGCGAGGTCCAGTCAGCCCCCGTCAACAAGTTACCGGTAGTGTCCCCCGAGGCCTTCCCCGCGGCATAGCGCGACGCGTTGCGCACGGCGTCGTTGAGCGTACTGTACTGGATCAAGAAATGGCCGAACTCGAACGCGCCGAACATGAGCAGCAACAGCACGGGGACCGAAAGTGCGAACTCCACCATCGCCAATCCGCTCTGGCGACGATGGCAAGCGCAAGTGCGGCGCTCCTCGATCATGAATCCGGGCTCCCGGCGCTCTTGTATAGCTCTATGATGTACGGTCCAGTCGTGCCGCCTCCGGTGCCGGGCTTGCCGCCCGAATCGCAGCTGCTTATGATTTGGC